>DAOMZH010000282.1:0-8131 GCA_035437985.1 Polyangium sp. (in: bacteria)
GACAAACGCATCGGCATCGTCTTCGACGATCGCGAAAGGCACGCCTCGCGCTTCGAGCGCTTGCCCGAAAGCATGCACGAAATTCCCCACTTCGACAGCCAACGGATAACCAAGTCCCAACTCTTCTTCGATCGCCGTCTCGCGAGCACCAAGGCCAAACGTCGACAAAATCGCCGCCGACATCGGACCAAACGCATGCATCACCCGCGCGATTCGGCGCTCGAGACGCGGGATCACGAGGCGTACGGGTGCGTCTCGGCGCAACGTTGCAAACGACGTTTGCTCCACAGCTGCACACAACTTGCGCCAAAACACCGCGTTGGGACGATCACGACCATGGCGATCGATCGGGGATCCGAGCCAACGATCCCGCTCGACAGCCATGTAAATATTGAAGCCACGTAGCCCATATGCGAGCGCCGTCAGAACCGTGAACGAACTGTCATGCTCGGCGAGTGGCGGGAAAAACGGCGGAAACCCAGCACCCATTTCACTGGCAAATGCCGGCACATTTCGCGCTTCAGCACGTACGGCAAGGTCGGTCGTCGCCCGCATGATGACGTCGCGCCCCGTTTGTCCTGCCGCATGGTAGTAATCTTGGCCCAAGAAATCGACGACCTCCATGAGCCGATGCGCATGTAACGGAGTGACGTCACGTCCCGGTGGAAAGTTGTGCACCGTGGGTAGTCCTGACAAACCTGCCGCCTGTAGCGCTTTGACAAACCGTCCCATGGCCGTCGTGAGCAGCTCTTCTTGAAAGGACGCCCAATCGAGGAGCCGAACGAGATCCGTCGGTTTTTCTGCATCGAATCGGCGAGGTGGCTCGATCGACGTGAACCGCGTCAAGTCACTCGGAGGTGCCTCGTCGTCCTTGCGCGTGATGCCATAAGCGAGCGAGAGCGCTTCGATCGTGCCGTACTTGGCGCGCAGGAAGTCGCGATACGCGCGAATCGCATCCGGATGATAGTCCTGATCATAAGCGCCTTCGCGGAAATAGAAGGCTCCTTCGTTGTCGACCTGAATCAAGACGATTGGACCTTGGGGATACAAAAGCGGAGCGAGCGTCGGGCCGAGGAGCTGAAAGTACCGCGCAACTTCGTCATGAAACGCGTCGCTCGCGTAACTCGGCACCGGAAACGCAAGCGGCAACATCGGCAACATGACCGGGTTTTGCTCGGGCGAACGTGCCTGACATGCACCATCCCACACGATTCGTTTGGGCAAACCGAAGTAGGTGAGTTCGGCGTTGATGTGTGGACCTGGGCGAATGATGACGAACAGGCCGACCTCTTGCGCGAGTCGACAGAAGGCAGCGATGTTGCGTTGCGGGTCCGTATCCCCGAGTTCGAGTTTGCCCGGAGAAACTTCGTGCACGCCCCAGGGAATGTAGGTGTCCACGAAGTAAAGGCCGAGCTTTTTGACGGCGAGGAGACAGGAACGCCATTCGTTCGGATCGAGCCGCCAGTAGTGCACGGATCCGGCCAAGAGCGGCAGGGTTTGTCCGCCGACATCGAGGCCGCTGGGGACGAGTTTTACCCGGCGATCCGGCGGTGGAGAGGTTTGTCGGTCTTCGTTGGCGGCCATGGCGGGGCGGACTGTAGCAAAGAAGGCGGTCGAAGGAGATGACGGGATGGGTTTGACTCTTGAATTCCCAGCTTCAGGACGAAGATGTCCCCTCCGGAATCAACCGCACGCCACTTCCTGCATTACGGTTCTGCCCCGTGCCCGAATTAGGTTTGGCCCAACAAACTCATTCCGTCACCTGTCCAGCATCGGCCATTGCCGCAAAGCGTCGTTGACGAGTTCAATGCGTCAAATGCCGACGGGAGAATTTTCCGAGGCCCTTCTTGACAACGCTCATCCAATGCTTAACGCTAATTCTTACCGACCCGGAAGAAGGAACCGTCATTCCACCGATCGGCATGTCATGACGGGCTGCTTCGATGCACGGCGTTATAAACGCTTTTCGTACACCGAGTAACGACGATCAACCTCAGCTCCCGGATGCTCCTCGTGTCAAGGCATAAACATTGCCTCGCGTGGCCATTACGTCCGGAATGAGGCGCTTCGATGAAACGACTGGAAATCGATGCTCTGGTGCGTGCCCATCGCGGCCGAGCTCATCCCGTGGCCTCTTTGCATGTTCTTCGGCAAATTGCCATTGAACCTGACGACCAAGTATTTCTGTGTGAACACGCGCGGGAATTGACCATTCCCGATTTACTCTTGTGGCGAAAACGCTGCGCTCCGGGATTTACTGGTGCAGTCATACGCGAACTCGCCCGCATTGCCATTGATGATCCTGTTCTCTTCAAATTCGAGGTTCTCGAAGCGCCCCGTTTTGCGCTCGCCGATGAAGAATGGATCGAATTGGCCGATCTGACCCGCGGCAAAGTTCCTGCCGTCACATTCGAGCGTATTCTCGCCCGTGGTGCGCGCACCGAGCCTCTACCGGCGCCGCGCGAAATGGACCCAGGCGACGAAGATTTGGGCGCATTTCTCGAATCGACGTTGGCCGATTTCGAGCCCGCAATGCCCGAGGTATTGCCCCAAGGATTCGTGGACGCAGAAGCGGTCCCCGAAGTGATTCTCGAACGCGCACGTAATGCCTGGAGCGTGGACGAACGCGTCGTCTTGCTCGAATGGTTGACGAGTCGTTTGCCCCGTAAACCTCTCGTCGAAATCGCCACGACGGCGTTGCGAGCTGGCGAAAATGACCCGCGTCTCCGCGCTTGGCTTGCCGGACAACTCGCCTCACGAGCCGCTTGGGAAGCGCATGGAGTCGATGTGGTGCTTGCTTTGCTCGATCGCCAGGCATTTAGTGAATTATCTACCCTGATGACGCTCGTTTGGAGTGATCCTCCAGGGGGAAAACCCGAATCCGAACGGCCGCGCGGATTGCTCGATGCCATGATGATGGCCCTGGCTTTGGGGTTCATTCATCAAATTCGAGAAAAACTCAGTAGTTCGATGATTGCCCAAGCCCTGGTGTATTTGTCGGCGCTCGCGTGTTTGGATTTACCAACGCGTTTGTCGCGTTCGATTCATGATTTATTGCACGCACCTGGTGCCGAAGGCGAAGTCCGGACGCTCATTGAAATGAACGTGCGTCTCGTCAAACACGACCGCGGTCGTCAAGCTGCGTTCGAGGACATTGCTGCCGCGATCCATTGCCTTGCGGATGCGAGTTCCGAAGGCTGAGATTCGGTACGTAGCGAGCAATTGGGGTTGACAGGTAAAACATCGACGCACCGGCGCGTAGGCGCCCGGGGAAACGTGCGTTTCGGGCGCCCGCGGTGCGTTTTCGGCCACTAGCGTCGAAAGCAGGAGACTTGTAATGGCATTCGTGAATTTTCCCGCTCGGGAGCTGTACTGCAAAATCGTCTATTACGGACCAGGTCTGTGCGGCAAAACGACCAACGTCGAGCGTCTTTATGCGGCCGCGCCGACAGCGACCCGAGGCAATCTCGTTTCGCTCAAGACCGAAAGCGAACGAACCTTGTTTTTCGATTTCTTGCCCATCGAGCTCGGGAAATTGCGTGGTTTTCGGGTTCGTCTGCACTTGTATACGGTGCCCGGACAAATCTTTTATCGCGCCAGTCGAAAGCTCATTTTGACTGGCGCGGATGGGCTTGTTTTCGTGGCGGATTCCCAACGCGCGCGGCGGGAAGCAAATGTCGAGTCGATGCAAGACCTCCAGGACAATCTTCAGGAGTTGGGCCTCGACTTGAAAACATTGGCGCTGGTCGTGCAATACAACAAGCGCGATCTCGACGATATCGAATCGATTGCCGAATTACGCGAAATCTTGAATCCCATGGGCGTGCCGGAAGTGGAGAGTGCGGCGCGGACCGGATTTGGGGTCGTGGAAACCTTGAGTACAGTAACGAAAATAGCGCTCAAGCAGCTTGGGAAAAAAGCGATTTGAGGGCGCTGGTCATCCGACTTGAAGCGCCCCCGCGCCGTCCACCAAACGATGCAAATCCAAGATTACTGCATCGAGTAGCAAAAAAAGCGTTCGGGGCGAAAAACCTAGTCCCACGACGAAAACGACGAGCAGCGCAAGAACCGCCCATTCATTTGGCGTAGGGGGAATCGCCGTGGATTTCCCGGACGCCTTGTCGAACATTTGCGCAACGACTCGTAGACCCGTCGCTCCAAGAAAAACCAAAGCAACAATCGCCATGATCGCCAAGAAGGGCGTGCGCGGAAAAGCACCCACGATAGCCAAGAGCGGTCCCCATAACCCGGCCAAACCTGGCAGTCCCAGCAAAACAAAAAGGCCCCCGATGAATACACTCGCGAGCCAGGGATCATTGCGCGACAAACCAAACAATTGGCCCATTTCGCTGGATTGTTTGTGCTGCTCGAACACTTCCATTGCTAACCCCAAAAGAGCCATGCCGAAGGTCAAACTCGCCAAAATATGAACCACCGCCGCAATTCCTTGCGGCGTGCACGAACCAAGACCCAAGAGGGCAAACCCAGAATGCGCAGTGGCGATATGGCCCAGCCCGACGCGGAGATTCGTTGTCAATCGCGCAAGGAGCCCGAAAACGACCACAATCGCCAGACCCACGAAAAGGACCGTATTCGCGGCCCATTGCAATCCCGCAGGCATGATGCCCAAGTTCAGGCGCAACAATCCATAAAGGGCCGGACCTGACCAAACCACGGGGAAAATCATACCCGCAGGTCCACGCGAGAATGCAAAGACACTTCCCAAGGTGACGATTCTCGCTGCAAACCCTACAAAGACCGCGCTCCAAACCAGAACGAACCCTGTTGGCGCAGAATGCCCATTCACCCAGTTTACGCGCGCCAAATCCGGCAACGCCCATGTGCGCATCACGGATTGGCCATTCACGAGATACGACAGGCCGGAATGCTCGTGCAGCCAATGCGCCGATGCGCCGAGAAAAACACCTCCAGCAAGTGCAATGGCGGCCAAACCCACCGCTGCTCGTCGGTCAGCCGCGTCATCGAAGCGCAAAAACATTCCCGTCAGGATCAAAATGCCGACAAACCAAAAGAAACAAAAAAAGAACAAATCTTGCGCCAGAAAAATCCCCATGAGCGAGGAAATCAAGATTGGCGTCGAGACGTGAAAGCCAAAACGGCCATGCTTCGCCGACCACGAAGCGACCGTTGCCAACAAGGCCGCAATCGACGTGAGCAAAATGAAGACCAGCGAAATCCCATCAATCCCCCAAAACCATTCCACGCCCCAATTCGGCAAGACCACCGACCGCTCGATGAATTGCAGTCCATCATTGCCCTCCGCACGAGCCAACCGTTCGTCGAAGCGCAGAAAAATTGCCAAGACAAACGTGAAATGAGCTCCAAACACCAGCCCATTGGCGCTCGCCAGCATTCGCGGGGTGTCCCGACGCAAAAGACGCAACGCAAAAGCCACCAACGCCCCAAAGAGCGGAAATCCCACAAGAAACGACAGAGCCCGATCCCCAAACGGACCAAGATCCCGCGGACGTGACGCATGTACGGGAAGCACTACCGGTGAACTCTCCGCGTTCGCTTCGACAAACACATGGCCAAAAAATTCTCGCGCCCGTGACGCACCATACCGCCAGCGCATCACCACCCGCCGCTGCTTGCCTGGGTCAATCAAGACAGCATCGCCGTTGGAGCCCTCGACCTCGAACGTCACTGGCGACGGCGAATGGCGCACCGCCTCGTTTCCGCGAAGCCGAGCACTCGTCACCTGCACCGGCTTGGCCCCGTCGTTTCGAATGACAAACGCACCATGCATCGCCTCGCCATCCGGCGTGTACTCGAGCTCCACCACGTTCCCGAATTCGGGACGCAGCACCAGATGCCCCACATCGTCTTTCGCAGCTTGGGCAACAGCTGTTCCTTGCAGCAGCACGAGCGTCATTGCGGCAACGCCCAAGATCCACGCTGGACGTCGCGCGCGCAGGAGCGCCAGCAGGAGCGCGCCCAGAACGACGACACTCGCGACGATGTCGAGATGCAGCGTCACGAGCGCGTGCAGGCGCAGGAGCGGAACAAGCGTCAGCGGCACAGCCGCGATGCGCACGACGTTCCACGCAGGCGTTGAAGACAAACGTCCGAACCACAACACCGAAAGCGCCGGAGAACCAAGCAGAAAAACACCGAGTGTGGCAAGAAAAACCACAAGCGGCACGACACCCATCGAGCCCCACAGTGTGCGGTTCAGAAGCGCGTTGCGGAGAAAATGTTTTCCTTCGTCGTCGACGAGCTCGAGCTGATCGTCGATCTCGGCAAACGTCATCGTTTGTCCCAGCGGAACGATCGTGACCTCTTCACCTGCGCGCACATCGAGACGTTCGATCCACCCCACCTCGTTTCCATCACCGGACACGATCGCTGCGCCTCCGGGGAAGATCAGGACTTCATGTGGACCGGTGGATATGTCTTTCCGGACAAACGGCGTCGTCGCGAAGGGTTGCAAGTCGCCAAAGACCTTGTCGCCCACATCGATGAACACGCGCGTTCCCGGGTGACTCGTGAACGTCAGCGAGCCGCGTTCTTTGGCCCGCTGCGCGATCGCCGCTGCATCGCGCTCACCTTTGGGAAGCTCGGTCGGCTTCACGACATCTTCGGCTTTGGGCCCCTGACCTCGTTCATAGATTGGGACAAACCGCGCGCGAAAATCACTGACGTATCCATCTGCAGGCCACGAACCTCCAAGTCCCCAAAACAACGCCACACCTGCCGCCAGCAAGCAGGCACTTCCCGCGCTTTGCATCAGGAACGTGCGACTGGCCGTCGCCGCCGAATTCGCCAAGCGCTCGTCACGAACGATGAGCAAAAACGTCGCCACGGATGAGAGCGACAAACCCAGCAGCAGACCAAGAAAACCGTCCGCTAGAAGCGCCGTCGATACGCCTGCCGACAAGAGGAGCACGCTGGCTTGAAAAGGACCTCCGGCTGACGCGTTTTTCTTGACGAACTTCGTGCGCGCGAGGAAAAACGCGGAGCTCGTGAGCGAGACGAGAAGCAAAACCGTGTTCGTCGGATCGAGAGAACAACCGAGGTTCGCGTCGAAGGAACCGATGCGTACGAGGTTTGTCGTGACGTCCCGAAGCACGCGCCGTGATGCTTCGAGCTGGATGAGCTGCCACGCATGTACACCCAGGAGCCCGAGAGCCATTCCGATCGCCGCGAGCGCGAAGCTTTGACGTCGTCGTGGTTCGATCCGATGACCTGCAAACGCTACGAAAAGTGCGCCCAGCAAGAGCACGAGCGGAAGTCGATCGAGCGCGACGTACGGCGACGAAGCAGGGACGAGCGGACCGGCAAAAGCGGACATCGCCCCAGGTGTACTCGCGATTGTCGTCGCTCCCAAATCAGCGCGTGGTCATTCCGGATCGATCGTCGGAACACCGCGAAACGTAGCTTTTCGCAGAATGCGCCAAAGTTCGGCGCGCCCTTCGCCCGTCTCGGAGGAGAAGCCGAGGATCTTGCGCCGAGCTTGTTTGGAAATCTCGGCAAGCGCCGTACGTCGCGCAGCCACACCGAGTTTGTCCACCTTCGTGGCCACGATGATCACTTCGACTGGATGTCGTTGTGCGGAACCTGCTTCGTCGACGAATTCGATGAGTTGCGCATCGTCTTCTTCCACGCCGCGCCGAATGTCGACGAGAAGCACGAGCGCGGCGAGGGTCACGCGCGTGCGGAGGTATTTTTCGATGAGGGTTTGCCAGGCCGAACGTTCGGTCTTTGAAACCTTGCTGTAGCCGTATCCAGGAAGATCGATGAGGTTGAAGACTGCGCCATCACGGGCCCGGGCCTCGAACAAATTGATCTGCCGAGTAACGCCCGGGGTTGCTCCGGTACGAACGAGGCCTTTGCGTTCGACGAGCGAATTGATGAGGCTCGACTTGCCGACGTTGGAACGTCCAGCAAACGCGATCTCGGCCGTGGTTGGAGGAGGAAGTGCGCTGCTGACCGCAGCACCAGCGACGAACTTTGCGTCGACGATTTGATGGGGATCGAGTTTTTTGTTTTGAGGTGCAACGGCACCTGGAGAACGAGGTTTGTCCGTCACGATGTGCCTTGGAACGCTGACGTGGGGTTTGGGGCGAAGGGTGCCGAAGGCAGCCCGTAGTCCCAAATGTTTAACGGG
>DAOMZH010000282.1:8231-11287 GCA_035437985.1 Polyangium sp. (in: bacteria)
GGGGTTTGGGGCGAAGGGTGCCGAAGGCAGCCCGTAGTCCCAAATGTTTAACGGGATTTGCACTCGTCACACTGACAGAGCGCGCGCAAATGGCGGAAGGTGTAGATGCCCGTGTCGTGCTGATCGCCCCAGGTGAATTGCAGCGCGTAGTTTCCAACCTGCCTGATGTCGCGCAGAGTCAGATCTCCACCGGGGACAAACTTGACGACACCTCCGTGGCCTTGGCAATGCGCACAGGGACAATATCCGCGCAGTATTTCATGCGGCAGAATGCCCTTGTGCCCATCAGCCCACTGAATCTCCATGACCTTCGCGCCGTGAGGTGCTTTGACGCCCGTGGGTTGGATCTTGGGATCACTCGTCATGTGCGTCTTCCTTTGCTTGCGTACGAGCGCGGGTAGCACACGCGAAGCGAAGCGTCACGCGAGGTACGAACCGAGCGCGCGGAAGCGGCGATATCGATGGTCGACGAGTTCGTCCGGGCTCAAACCATCAAGCGCCGTGAGGGCTGGCCAAAGTGCCGCGTCGAGCAGCTTGGCCGATTGATCGTGATCCTGATGCGCCCCACCCGTCGGCTCTTCCACGATCGAATCGACAATGCCCAGATGCAGAAGTTCAGGGGCGGTGATCTTCAGTTGCCGCGCAGCTTCTTCCGACCGCGCTGAATCGTTCCACAAAATGGCCGCACAACCTTCGGGCGAGATGACCGAGTAACAACCGAATTCGAACACGAGCACCCGATTGGCCACACCCAACGCCAACGCACCACCTGATCCACCTTCACCAATGATCGTCGCCACGATCGGCACCCGCGCTCGCGCCATCGCGGCAAGCGCTGCACCAATCGCTTCGCTTTGCCCTCGCTCTTCGTCGCCAATTCCCGGATACGCGCCCGGCGTGTCGATGAACGTGAGGATTTGCAAGCCAAACTTGTCCGCGAGTTCGTAGAGACGAATCGCTTTCCGATACCCCTCGGGATTGGGCATACCGAAGTTGCGTTTGAGGTTCTCTTTCGTGCCCCGACCCTTTTGATGTCCAACGATCACCACGCTACGTCCGCGGTACGAAGCAAGACCGGCAACGATGGCGCAATCATCGGCAAAACGTCGGTCACCCTTGAGTTCGATCCAATCCGTGAAGAGACGTTTGATGTAGTCGAGCGTGTAGGGGCGACTGGCGTGTCTCGAGAGTTGAACTTTTTGGATCGGAGATAGGTCGGCGAAAATTTCGCGAGCCAGGCGCGAGGTCTTTTCTTCGAGGCGCGCCAGTTCGGGCTCGAAGCGTTGATCGGATGCGGCGAGCGCACGCAGCGCTTTGACCTTCTCGACCAATTCGACGATCGGTTTCTCGAATGGAAGAACGAACATGGGTGGGAGTCGTTATGGCCGATCGCTGAAGAAGTGGAGCGTGGACGAACGGTTTGTCATTCCACAATCGTCGCTTCGGAGGCGATACTTGCTCCTACTTGAACTGAAGGAATGGCGCGGATGACGTTGAACAGCCGCAGCGGCTTTTCTTTGCCTTTGACCTTGGCCGGAGGCAGCTCCTCCGTCTCGAAGCGCCCTGCCAAGCGATCGTGCGTCGTTTCGCTCACGACGATTTGTCCAGCAAGAGCCACGGAGCAGAGACGGGCGGACGTGTTCGCGACGTCGCCGATGACCGTGTACGAAAGAGCTTTCGAGCTGCCGATGTAGCCGGCGACCAGAGGTCCGGTGTGAATGCCGATGCCGATGGCGAGTGGTGCTTGATCGCGTTCGAGGCGCATGCGGTTGAAATCGCCGAGCACGCTGCCCATTTCGAGCGCGCAGTACACGCTGCGAATCGCGTCGTCCGGATGCACGACCGGTGCGCCCCAGAGCGCCATGATCCCGTCGCCCATGAACTTGTCGAGCGTGCCTTCGTACTTGAAGATCGTGTCCACCATGAGCTCGAAGTACTCGTTCATCATTTCGACGAGCTCTTCGGGCCGCGTGTTTTCGCTCATGGCTGTGAAGCCGCGAATGTCGCTGTTGAACACGGTGCACTCATCGACGCGTGCTCCGCCGAGACGAACCTCGAGCTGACCACTCATCACGCGTTCGGCGATGTTTGGCGAGAGCAACCGGGAGAAACGTTCGCGCGCGATGGTCTCGTTTTTGACCTGTTCGCCAAGGATGTTGATCTCGATGAACATCGACGCTTGATGCGCGATGGCCACGACGAGCTCGAGGTCTTTGGGTTGAAACTGCGCGAGTGTTTCGGAGTCGAGCCACAACACCCCAAGGACGTCTTGGCTACTGTTTGGCGCGACGAGCGGCACGACGATGGCTGAACTGATCCGGTTGAGGATCATGCTCTTGCCCTTGGAGGCAGCGAAGTCCATCGCGGCATCGTGGGTGAGCACAGCGGCGCGTTCTTTGACGACGTGATCGAGGATCGTCGACGAGACGGTGATCGGAGCGACTGTTCCGTCGCGGCGCTGCATGGCGCGCGGGACAAACTCACCGGCAGCGTCGCGAAGGAAGATGACGCCACGGTCGGCGCGAATGAACTTGAAGATGTTGGCGAGAATCTTGTCGAGCAGTTTGGTGGTGTCGCGCTCCGACGAAATCTCACGTGTGAGTTCGTGGGACAAACGCAACCGTTCGTAGTCGGCACCAAGCTGGTTCATGTCCGTCTTGATGCGTTCGAACGGGGCAAACCCCTTCTCGACGGCGGCGATTTGCGTGCCGATTTGCCGCGCTTGATCATTCAGATCGATACGCGTTCCTTGGGGCAGAAACGAATGCACGCCACCGACGAACGTCCGGTTGTCGGGGCGACTGCCCATCATCGTGGAGTTCGGGGGCAAACCCTGCGGCAGAGGATTCGTCTGCGGAAGTGGCGCTTGTGGTGCGCTTGGACGCGGAGGACCTACAGGCTGAGGTTGCGGCGGTCCAAACGTCGGTTGCGGTGCGGATCGCGGCTGCGGCGGCACGGCGCTTTGTCGCGACCCTGCCGGACCCATTTGCGGCAACGACGGTGACGACGCAGCAAGAGGCGATTGCCCATGAGGCGCCTGTTGCGGCGGTCCCCAG
>DAOMZH010000283.1:0-11280 GCA_035437985.1 Polyangium sp. (in: bacteria)
GCGCATCCAGTGCCCATGAGCGCGCGGCCCATGTTCTGCATGACCGTCTTCACGTCGGCGAAGTCGACATTGACGATGCCGTTTTGCGTGATGAGGTCGCTGATGCCTTTGATGGCTTGGTAGAGAACTTCATCGGCCTTGCGGAACGCATCGACGAACGAAAGTTCTTCATCACCGAGCGTGAGAAGCTTTTGGTTCGGGATCGTAATGAGTGTGTCGACGTGTTCGGCGAGCATGGACAGGCCAGCTTCGGCGCGACGTGAACGTTGTTTGCCCTCGAAAAAGAAGGGCTTCGTGACGACACCGACGGTCAAACAGCCTTCTTCACGAGCGAGCTGCGCGATGACGGGAGCGGCACCGGTGCCCGTTCCTCCACCCATACCGGCCGTGACGAACACCATGTCCGCACCGGAGATGAGTTCCTTCAAGCGCTGCACGTCTTCGAGTGCCGCTTTGCGCCCTTTTTCAGGATCCGCACCGGCTCCGAGGCCGCGCGTCACGTTCGAGCCGATGTGCACTTTCATGGGTGCAATGCTCGCACTGAGGGCCTGCGCGTCGGTGTTGACGACCATGAACTCGACCCCTTCAAGGCCGAAGTTGATCATCGTGTTGACTGCGTTGCCGCCCGATCCGCCGCAGCCGATGACTTTGATTCGAGCGTCGTAGCCCGCGTGTTCATCGGCAAACTCAATCGAAAAACTCATGAAACGCCTCCCGAGATGTTTGGTTGGCCAGTTGGGCCAAGGGAGCCTCACCCGCTCCCAGGGTGATTCCGAGGGGCGCCTCTTCCCCGCGAAACCGCTTCCACCGTTCTGCCTGTTCTACCTGTTTGACCTACGAAACCTTTTCACGTCCAACGATTTGATCAGAAGGCTGCACGCAGCCAATTCCAAAACCGTCCACTTCCGCGTCGTTCGACGCTCGACTCTTCCAACACTTCGCGCCGTTCGGCTCGCGGCGGCGCCGTCACACGCGCGGGCGTGGGACGTTGTGAAACTTCGACTTGCTGCACATCGCGCGCCGTGCGGAGCGCGTTGGCGCCATACTGTACGAGACCAACCCCAGTCGCGTATTGCGGTCCCGCCACGAGCTGCGTGATGCCACGCATGCCCACGGGTACGCCAAGACGAACCGGCATGCCGAGGATCTCCTCGGCAAACTCGCTCATGCCTTCCATCAACACGCCACCGCCAGTGAGCACGGCACCAGCCGCGAGTTGATCGAGCAGGCCCGCGTCTTCGAGACGCTTGCGAATGACCGCAAAAATTTCTTCGATGCGCGGTTCGATGATGTCCGAGAGCACGCGACGCGGAACCTTCCGCGGCATGTGTCCACCCACTCCGGGTACTTCGACCTCTTCATCGTCCGCAACCATTCGTCCGAGCGCACAACCAAAGTTGCGCTTGAGCCGCTCAGCCTCCGCCATGGGGGTTCGCAGACCTGCGGCCAAATCCGCGGTGACATTGTTGCCACCTGCAGGAATGACACTGACGTGGGCAATGCCGCCGTCAGCGTACACCAGCAGATCCGTCGTTCCACCACCCATGTCGATCACTAGGACGCCAATTTCCTTCTCGTCTTCCGAAAGCACAGCTTCGGCACTCGCCAGCGGTTCGAGCACGACATCTGCGACGGTCAGGTTGCATCGTTCAGCGCACCGAACGACGTTCTGGACACATGACGTAGCTGCCGTGATGAGGTTGACTCGTGTACCGAGACGAACCCCACTCATGCCGACGGGATCGCGAATGCCATCCTGATTGTCGACTGTGAACTCGCGCGGCAAAGCGTGAAGGATTTGTCGATCGGCGTCGATCGGAATGGCACGTGCTCCTTCGAGAACTCGATCGACGTCCGCGGACGTCACTTCACCACCCGCGATCGCGACAACCCCGTCGGATCCTTGGCAGCGAATGTGGTTGCCCGCGACTCCCGCGTAAACCGTGCGGATTTCGACTCCCGCCATGGTCTGCGCAGCCTCGATCGCGTCTGCAATCGATCGCGACGTCCAATCGATGTTCGACACGATGCCTTTGCGCAGGCCGCGGCACGGGACATTTCCCACGCCGAGAATGGTGATTCCATCGGCATCGACTTCCCCGACGACGGCAATGACCTTCGTCGTTCCGATATCGAGGCCTACGACAATTTCGCTCGTCTCCATCCTGCTCTTCATTCCCGTGCACCCGAAGTGTTCGACCAGGGACCTCGCCCAACGTGGAGGTTTTGCGACGGTGCCACGACCGATGATGAAGGGCCAAATTTCACGCGCGTTCCTTTTTCACTCATCGCATCCTCACGACGACACGCTCCGGATGCGCCTCGTTATCCAAAAAAATCACCGACGGTTGCGCCTTGCGCCGCGAGAGCTCCGAAAGCACCCGTGACGCTTGTTCGATCTTCTCGCGGAAGCGCGTTTGACCCAGATGCAAGGCAATCGCGTCCTTGCCGATTGTCATGACAATCGTGCCGTCCTTCTCGAGATGCACTTCCTGAATCGGATAACGCTTGCTGATTCCGGAACGGTCCAGGTCCTCGACCACATCGAGCGCGCGACGATACGCATTCACCACGCCCGTACGGTCAAGTGAAACCTTCTCCGCGTCGACTCCCGTAATTACTGGGAGGTCAAACGGATCTCCTTCAGCCACGCGCTTGAATGGATCTCCGTCCCGCGTGACCAAATAAAGTTCCCCGCCGATCGTTGCGACGGCCCACGCTTCTCGCTCCACGACGCTGATGTTCACCGTCGAAGGAAGCTTGCGCGTGACGACCGCTTTCTCGACCCACGGCTCGTTGGCGATCGTTGCTCCAGCTGTCTCGAGATCGACTTCGAAAATGTTTCTGCCGATGGTTATTCCACCCCGCGCGGCAATGTCGTCCGCGGACAAACGGTGGTTTCCATCGACGAGCACCGAACGAATACCAAACCGCGGGCTCGTCGTGATGTATCGACGTGCTCCCCACGCAACCGCAACCGATGCCGAAAGCACGACACACACGCCCAGCACGAGCGCGAGTGTGCGGGGCAATTTTCGCGCAGGTGCGGGAGGTTTTACCGTCGTCGATGTCGCTGGCGGAGGCGGTGGCGAATCGTGATCGAAGTTCGGCGCCGGATCCGGAGGCGCCGCAACGACCGGCAACTTCGGCGGACGCAAACGACGGTTGGTACGCGAAGCATCGCTCATGTCGAGCCCTCCCGCGGCGGGGGTTGGTCTTCCGGTAACGCTTCCAGATGCGCGCGCAGTCGATGCAGCATCTTGTTCACATCACCTGCGCCTAGCGCGATGACGACATCGCCCCGACGAACCACACGAGCCACGGCTTCGTGCAGCTCCATCTTGTCCGCCACGTGCGTGACGTCGTGATGACCGTGTTGCCGAATCGAACGAGTGAGACGTTCGGACGAAACATCGGCGATCGGTGTTTCTCCGGCGGCGTAGATGTCCGTGAGAAACAAGATGTCGGCTTGATTAAAAGCGCGCGTGAAGTCATCGAACAGGTCCCGCGTACGCGAGTAGCGATGCGGTTGAAACGCGACGATGACGCGTCGGCCTTCTTCCGGAAACGCGCGCCGCGCTGCTTCGATCGTCGCGCGAACCTCGGCCGGATGATGCCCGTAGTCGTCGATCAACGTCACGTCGCGCGGGGTGCCCACCACGGTAAAACGCCGCGCAACGCCGCCAAATGTCGCCAACGCTTGCTTGATGATGTCGAGCGGTACTTCGAGTTCGTCGGCGACCGCGATCGTCGCCAAGCAGTTGAGCACGTTGTGCGCTCCCGGCATCTTCACGGTAAAACCACCGAGCGCTTGGCCCCGACGATACGCGTTGAAGCTCGTTTCGAGGCCCCGGAACTGCACGCCGCGCGCGCTGTAGTCGGCATGCGGCGACAAACCATACGTCACCGTGCGCCGCGTGATGCTCGGCAAGATGTCCTGCACCGTCGGGTGATCCATGCAGAGCACCGTGAGCCCGTAAAACGGCACGCCCGAGGCAAACTCCACGAACGATTCCTTCAGCTTGGCCAAACTTCCGTAGTGATCGAGATGCTCGGGATCGATGTTCGTCACGACCGCGACGGTCGGGGTCAAACGCAAAAATGATCCGTCGCTCTCGTCAGCTTCGGCGACGAGCAAGTCACCTGCACCAAGACGCGCATTCGAGCCCAGTGCGGCCATTTTTCCGCCCACGACGACCGTCGGATCCAACCCGGCGTGACGAAGCACGGTAGCTACGAGCGACGTCGTGGTGGTTTTTCCGTGCGAACCGGCAATCGCGACGCCGTATTTCAGCCGCATCAATTCCGCGAGCATCTCCGCGCGTGGAATAATCGGAATGCCCAAACTTCCCGCTTCGACCAGCTCGGGATTATTTTTTGCGACCGCACTCGAATACACGACGACATCGACGCCGCGGACGTTCTCCGCTCGATGACCGATGTCGATGCGCACGCCGAGCGACGCCAAACGTCGCGTGCTGTCGCCTTCTTTGATGTCCGAGCCGGAAACATCGAACTCGAGGGACCGAAGAATCTCGGCCAAACCGCTCATGCCGATGCCGCCGACCCCGACGAAGTGCACATGTCGAACACGTCCGCGGAACATCAGCCCGACCTTTCTCGCGTCTGCGAGACGCTGCGTTTTTCGCGGACATGGGCGAGCTCGACCAAGTCAGCCGCAATCTGCATCGCCGCGTCGGAAGCTCCAATGCCTGCCGCTGCACCGGCCATCATGACGCGACGTTCAACCGACAACGACAAACGTTCGATTTCGGTTGCTACGCGCTCCACCGACGCATCGTCTTGTCGCAGCGTTACGGCTGCTCCACGACGTTCGAGCGACTTCGCGTTGTGAAACTGATGATCATCCGCGGCAAACGGGTAGGGAATCAGGATCGATGGTCGACCAATCGCGCACAGTTCAGCGAGCGTGGACGCACCCGCGCGCGCAACCACGATGTCCGCGTGCAGGAGCGCATGCGCCATGTCGTCGATGAACGGAACGACCGTCGCCATGCCCGACAAACCAAGCGAATCGTAGAGAGAACGCGTCTCGACTTCACGCTCGCGGCCCGTCTGATGCACGACCGACAAGTACGGAACCCGATCCTTGATGCGGGCCAGGGCGCGCGGAATCGTATCGTTGAGCGCCTTCGCCCCTTGGCTGCCTCCAAGCACCAAAAGCGCGAGTTTGTCTTCGCGTGGTTCGTACGACCCCGGAGTAAAAGCGCGGCGCAGCGGTACGCCAAACCGGCGGACGATGCTCGGCCGGAAATACCGGTCGACCTCGGGAAACGCCGTGTAGGCCCGCACGGCAAACGGCGACAAAAGCCGGTTCGACAAGCCCATCACGCTGTTGGGTTCGAGAATGCCCACAGCCACGCCGAGCGTTCGTGCGGCGAGACAAACGGGCCCCGAGGCATAACCACCCACGGACAAGACCGCTGTCGGGGAAAACTTGCGGACCAAGGCGCGCGCTTCCGGAATGGCGAACGTCGCGTTTTTCACGCCCTTGGCAAAGCCGGACAACCCACCACCACGAAGGGGCAAAATGTCGAGCAATTCGAGCTGCTTGCCTTGCTCGGGAACCACCCTGGCTTCGAGCCCACGCGCTGTACCCACGTACACGACGCGACATGACGGGTCGGACGACGTGATCGCATCGCCCACCGCGAGCATCGGAAAGACGTGGCCTCCGGTGCCACCACCCGCCAAGAAAATCGTCGTCACTTCGACTCGCCCTCCTCGGCTGCTGTCGCAATGACCGCCGATGCACTCGGCGCTCCTTCGCTGGTCTTGGCTCGAGCTTTTACATCCGGAGCAACTTCGTTCGTGCGCGGACGACTCACGCTGAGCATCACGCCCACGCCCGCTGCGTTCACGAGCAGCGACGAACCGCCGTAACTCATGAAGGGAAGGGTCAAACCTTTCGTCGGCAAGATGGCCATGGCTACGGCCAAGTTGACGAGTACTTGGACCCCAAACAATGTCGCGATGCCAAACGACAAGAAGCTTCCGTAGTCGTCAGCGGCCTCGAGAGCGATCTTCACGCCGCGCGAAACGATGAGCAGGTACCCACCGCACAGCATCAAAATCCCCAGGAATCCCAGCTCTTCGCCGATGATCGCGCTGATGAAGTCCGTGTGCGCTTCGGGCAAGTAGAGCACTTGCAAACCTTTGCCCAGCCCAAGGCCCGTCCAGCTTCCCGACCCGAAACTCATGACCGACTGAAACGGCTGATACGCCAAGTCTTGTCGGTGGTTGTCCATGTCGATGAACGCGAGGTAACGCTTGTATCGGTAGTCGCTGAACAGAACGAGGGCCACGGCGCCCATGCCGAGCAAGCCTGTAAACGCCGCGATGTACGGAAGTCGTGCGCCCGCGACAAACAGCAGCGTGAAGGTCAGAAACAAGAGAACGACTGCGCTGCCGAAGTCCGGTTGCTTCAAACACAAAAGAATCAACACGCCGACGACCAGCAAATGGGGCAAAAAGCCCACGGAAAAACTCTTGATCTTTTCGGCCTTTTTCGAGAGCGAATAAGCCAGCCACATGACGATGCCGAGCTTGGCCATTTCCGCCGGCTGAATGTGAATCGGACCGATCGCAATCCAGCGGTACGCGTTACCGGCACGATGTCCCAACCCGATGATGGTCAAACCCAAAAGGCCCGTGACCATGACGAGAATCGGATACGTGAACGGACGAAGCTTGCGGTAATCGAAGCGGCTGACGAGCCACATCGTGAAGAGCGCCGTCAACGCATACACCGCTTGGCGCTTCAAAAAGAACTGCGCATCGTGATGACGCACCGTCGCTTCGATCGCGCTCGCGCTGTACACCATGATCACGCCAAACCCGACGAGCGCGATGACGACCGCAGCAAGCACCGAATCCACCGGCCCCGAAGGACTCGACTTCAGCAGGTTGCCAAATGGCTGACTCGTGGGCGCTTCACCCGGACGAACCTCTTCCCGGCTGTTTCGCTCATTTCGCCCATTTTGCCCATTTTGCCCAAGGGGATGGTTCGACGGAGCCACGTGCCGGTTTTTCGGCGGAGGCGCGCTGCTGTTGCGTCGGTCCCCCACGGACCGAATGCCGTCGACGAGTGCGCTGCCGTTCACGATGAAGTCTCCTTCATTTGAAGCATCTCACGTACCGCCCGGACAAACACGTCCCCGCGGTCCTTGTAGTCCCGAAACATGTCGAAACTCGAACATGCAGGACTCAGCAGAACCGCATCCCCGGCTTGGGCCAAAGAACGTGCAATTTGTACGGCCTGCGGCATCGAATTCGCCCGGTGCGTCGGGACAGACTCTCCAGCCGCGGCGGCAATCCTGTCAGCAGCTTCACCAATCAAAATCAGCGCCCGACCCCGTTCCTGAAGCGCGGCGATCGTCGGCGCGTGGTCACCAAGGTTGTCTCGCCCACCCGCAATGAGCACCGCTTTCGGTTCCTCGAGACCTCGAAGCGCAGCGACCGAAGCACCAACATTCGTGCCTTTCGAGTCGTCGTAATAACGAACGCCGTCGATTTCCCCAACGAGTACGGTGCGATGGCCGAGCCCTTCGAATCGTGCGAGAGCACGCGTGATGCCTTCTTCCGTCGCGCCCATGGCCGTTGCTGCGGCGATGGCCGCGCACGCATTCGCGATGTTGTGCGTGCCCTTGATGCGGAGAAGTGCGAGCGGATAACGCGTGTTGTTCAGGCGATCGACAATCGCGTCTCCGTCGCGCGCAACCATGGCCGACGCATCGAGTTCACTAAACGTGACTTGTCGTGCTGGGCCGCGATCGGCTTGCTTTTTGACGAGCGCGTCACCAAGCGGAATCACGGCCGTGTCTTCAGCCGTCATCCGCTCGAACGGATTGCCTTTCGCGTGCGCGTACGCGGCGAAGTCCGGATACCGATCGAGGTGATCGTCGGTGATGTTCAGGAGCACGTGCACCCGCGCGTGTAACGTAGGCACGCGCTCGGCTTGAAAACTCGATATTTCCAGCACAAAAGCAGCAAAGTTCGTCCCGACGACCTCGGCGAGGGGAACTCCAAAATTGCCGCCGATGAATGTGCTCATCCCGGAAGCTTCGAGCATGGCGTGGACCAGGGCCGTCGTGGTGCTCTTGCCGTTCGTCCCGCCAATCAGAGCGATGGGCCCCGTGACGAAGCGCGAGGCGAGTTCCATTTCGCCAATCACTTCACCGCCGGAACGTTCGAAGGCTTCGAGGGCTGGGAACGACGGTACTCCGGGCGAAATGACGCATAAGTCGAGGCCCTGGAAAAGTTCGTCCGGATGACCTCCAGTCACCAAACGTACGCCTTCGGCTTCGAGGGCCAACGCGTCCGCGGACAAACGTTCACGTGGGGCCGCGTCGTTCAGCGTGACGCGTGCGCCTTTGGACAAACACAGACGTGCGGCGGCCAGGCCACTTCGACCCAGACCAACCACCAACACACTTCGTTCGGCGAGCATCACGAGCGTCACCTGAGTTTCATCGACGCCAGACTGAACAGCGCGAGGAGGATGGAAATGATCCAAAAGCGCACGATGATTTTCGGCTCGGGCCACCCCTTCTTTTCGTAGTGGTGGTGAATCGGAGCCATCAGGAAGATGCGCTTTTTGAAGAGTTTGAACGACGTGACTTGGACGATGACGCTGACCGTCTCGATGAAGAACACGCCGCCGAGCAAGATGCTGAGCAGCTCGTTTTTCGTGAACACGGCGAGCATCCCCAAACCGCCGCCGAGCGCGAGCGATCCGACGTCGCCCATGAACACTTGGGCCGGATAGGTGTTGTACCAGAGAAACCCTATTCCCGCGCCAATGACCGAGCCGCAATACACCGCGAGTTCACCCGCGGAGGCGATTTTGGGAATGTCGAGGTACGTGGCGAGGGAAAAACTCGCGATCGTGGCCCCAGCGACGTACGACCAAATCAAGTACGTGCCGGCGTTGATCATGACCGGGCCAATCGCGAGGCCGTCGAGACCGTCGGTGAGGTTGACGGCGTTTGACCACGCGACGACGACAAACACCGCGAAGGGAATGTAAAACCAAAGCGGCAAGACGATCGAGTGCTTCGAAAACGCGGCGAAAGGTAGGGCAAGATGCGTGCGAATGTCCGACCAGTCCGCAGGAAGCTTGGAGGTGAAAAGAAATGTGTAGGCGATGGCCGAACCACCAATGAGCACTTGGCCCACGAGCTTGTATCGTCCGGGCAAACCCCCCGTATTCTTGCGCTTGATTTTCAGGTAATCGTCGAGGTAGCCGATGACGCCGTAACCCGCGGTAACGGCCGTCGTGGCCAAGACGAACGGGTTGCGCAAATCGGCCCAAAGCGCCGTGGGAAGCAGGAGCGAAAGGAGAATGAGCGCTCCGCCCATCGTGGGCGTACCAGCTTTGATCTTGTGCGTCTCGGGCCCCTCGGTCCGCACGACTTGACCAATCTGCTTGCGCTTGAGTTCCCGGATGAACCAGGGCGCCAAGATGAACGCGAGCAGCATGGCGGTGATGGTCGCCATGATGGTGCGAAACGGAATGTACCGAAGAACGTTGAGAAAACTCAGCGAACGGTAGTGAAACTTGAGCGGGTAAAACAACTCGTAAATCAAGTCTTTGCCTCTGCCGTCGACGTTCGTTCACCAAATGCAAGTGCCAATTCGCGAACGATTTTTTCCGTGCCCACGCCGCGTGAACCTTTGACGAGGACCAAATCACCCGGACGAACTGCTTCGACCACAAACGATGCTGCATCAGCGCTCGTTTGGAAAAATTTACTTGGGACACCAACTTCCGCGGACCGATCGGCGATGAGTCCCGCGTCGCCGCCAATGGCAAACACGCCCGCTGCGCCGCTGGATCCAGCCACGCGACCCACGTGGTCGTGACCATTTACCGACTCGACGCCGAGCTCGTACATGGCGCCAAGCACCAAAACGAGCCGTTTTCCCGAAGTGCGCGCAAGTTCCGCCGCCGTACGAATCGAGGCTGCCGCTGAAGCTGGATTGGCGTTGTAACTGTCGTCGATGACGACGACACCGTTGCCAAGCTCGCGCGGGACCAAGCGCCCCGCGCCTCCGCCAACTTCGGCATCGGCAAACGCGCTTTCGACGATGGGCGAGGTCATGCGTTCGCCACAAATCGCTTCCGCGACGCTCACCGCAGCCGCGCAGGCATACGCGCCCGCTTCGCCGATGAGCGGCGTGACGAACTCGATGGTCGATCCATCACGACGCGCGAGTTTGACGCGGGCGTGGGACAAGCCTTCGGGATGACGCGCGATGATGCGCAAATCGACGTCTTCGCGTGTGCCATACGAAACCTGTTGCATTGCGGACGAACCTTGGCGTAGGTTCATGACGCGTTCGTCGTCCCCGTTGCCGATGGCAATGCCGCTAGATGCGAGCGCCCGAAACAAAGCTCCTTTTTCGTGAGCGACACCGTCGATGGAACCAACGCCCTCGACATGCGCCGCAGCGACGAGCGTGACGATGGCGACGTCGGGTTTGGCAATCGATGCCAGCTGCGCAATTTCACCCGGCTGGTTCATCCCCATCTCGAGCACGACGAAGTGGTGATGTTTGGCCAATTCGAACACCACCATGGGCAAACCCACGAGATTGTTCAGGTTGCCTTTGGTCGCGTGCACCATGCCCGGGTAGATTTTTTGGAGCATCGCGGTGACCGCAACGCGCGTCGTCGTTTTCCCTGCCGAACCTGTGATGGCGATGATCTGCCGCGTGCCGGCAAGCTTTTTCCAGTGTTCGACATGCGCGTGCGCTAGGGCGCCGAGAGCTTGCAACGTCGAGGGGACACGAATGAGCGTCAAACCTTCGGGCGTTACGACATCTCGTTCAACAAACGCCGCGCGCGCTCCGTTTTGAGCGGCTGTGGCCAGATAATCGTGCCCGTCGAATCGTTCGCCCGGAAGCGCAACAAATAGCGCTCCCGGCGTGATCGTTCGGGTGTCTGTCGAGACAGACACGAGCATTTCTTCTGGGTTGACCGGGTGTGTCGAGACAATCGTTCCGCCCGTGAGACGTAACAAATCTTTGAGGGCAAACGAGGCGGCGTTGAGCGGAATCGGCGTGCCCATCAGCCTTGTCCTCTCTGCGCAGCGCGGCGCAATTCGAGGGCCTTTCGCGACTCGATGCGGTCGTCGAACGCGAGCGTGACGCTGCCGATGATCTGGTACGGCTCGTGACCCTTGCCCGCCACGAGGACGACGTCGCCGGGAGATGCTTCGAGTACGGCGCGTTCGATGGCTTTGGCGCGATCGGGTT
>DAOMZH010000284.1:0-11275 GCA_035437985.1 Polyangium sp. (in: bacteria)
AGCGACGGATCGCGCCTATTTTCATGGGCGTGAAGAGTTGTCGCGACGTCTCGAAGGGTCGATTTTGGCCCATCGAGCGGTCGTGGTGCATGGTCCGTCGGGTTCGGGAAAGTCATCGCTGATCCAAGCTTCGGTGCTCCCGAATTTGCGTGACGCCGAAGACGTGCGGGTCGTGCAAGTCGATGGTTGGCCGCCGGGGGAAGATCCCACGCAGTGGCTGGCCGTGGCGATGTCTTCCGCCTTGAAACAGGGGGCGCCAGCAACGGATGTTTCCGCATCGGAGGCTGTATTTTCCGCGTTGCGGCGGGCGGTTCGAGGTTCGTCGCGGCTGCTCATCATTTACATCGATCAGCTCGAACAACTGTTTTATCCCGATCGTGAACCTCAAAAAACCGAGGCATTTTTCGATTGCATCAATGATATTTTGGATTTGCCTTTGCGTACGTTGCGCATTGTTTTGTCCCTTCGCGAAGATTATCTCGGGGTTTTTCGCGACCGATTGCGGGATCATCGTCGGGTGCTCGGCCAAGGATTTCGGGTCGGGCCGTTGACCGTGGCGGAATTGTCAGGTTCGGTGTGCCAAACGGCCGCTTCGGGTTCGCCCGCGCAAACGTGGTCCCAGGACGAACTACTGACGCTCATGATGCAAGTGCGTGTGCCCGGACAAGCGGAGTCCGATGATGCCGAGGCTCAAGCAGCCTATGGCCAAATCGTTTGTCGTGCCCTATTTCAAGAGCGAGCGGCCGGAAAAACGCAAGAAGCGCCGGCTGTCGAAGCAGCCCCCATTTTGGAGCGTTATCTCGAAACCACACTCGCCGAGCTTGGACCATTGCGTCCCCAGGCGGATCTTTTGCTCGAAGATCACCTCGTCAGTGGTGATGGTGGGCGCACGTTACGAACCGAAAAAGAATTAGGCCGGCATTTTTCGTCGACCGAGCTGCAATCCATTCTCAGGGTGCTCGAAGGCGCGGCCATTTTGCATGCAGCATCGCATCAGGGGAGTCGGTATTTCGAGATTGGGCACGATTGGCTGGCGCGAAAAGTTTTCGAAAGGCGGCAGCTCAGGGAGCAAGAGGAACAGCGAAAACGTCAAGATGCTGCGCAGAAACAGGCGCTCGACAAATTGCGTCGGGAAAGGCGCATTTTGGCCGGCATTACCGTGGGCGCGCTGGTCGCCCTTGCGTTCGCCATCGTCGGTTCATTCTTGATCCTGGATGCCAAGAAGCGTGCGGACGAAGCCCAATTGGAGGCGAAGAAAGCGGCATTGATTGCCCAGCGACGCGAAATCGATGCCCGAGATGCCAGTATTCTCGCTGGAGTTCGCGAGCTTTCTTCCCGGGGCAAACTCACCTGGGCCATGAAGCTTTTGCCCGAAGTGCAAATGCCGGCCATTCGTCGAGGCTGGGTAGCGCTGGCAAGTGATCTCCTCGCGGGAAGTGCCTTGGAATCAACGCTCGAGGGCCATACGGCGTCCTTGACGACAGCTTATTTCTCACCCGATGGGAAACGTATTCTCACTGCGTCGGTCGATGGCACGGCCCGCATATGGGATTTGGAAAGAAAAACGTCTCCGCTTGTTTTGTCCGGACATACCGAGGGTTTGATTTCTGCGGTGTGGAGCCATGACGGAAAACGTGTCCTCACCACAGCTCTCGATGGTACTGCGCGCATTTACGATTCCAATGGTTCGGCAGACGCGGTGGTTCTCGGCGCAGACAAACCGACCATTCTCCATGCCGAATTCAGCCCGGATGATACCCGTATCGTTACCGCGAATCGAGATGGCTTCGTGCGTATGTATGCCACGAATGCGTCCGCGCTATCGAGTGAAATTCAAGCTTCCAAGAAAGCTGTTCTCATGGCGGTTTTTCATCCCGACGGAAAACGCGTGTTTTTCTCGACAGACGATCAATCGCTTGGAGTTTGGGATGGTCAAGCCAAATCCAAACCGGTCGAAATTGGTAAACACGACGGCGCATCGGTGTTTTTCCTGGCGATCAATGCCCAAGGAACACGCCTCGCTTCCGTGGGCACCGACGAGCACGTGCGGATTTGGGACATTGCGGACAAAAAGCCGCGCGAAGTATTGAAGTTTCACCACGACAGTCCGGTGAATCATCTGGCCTTCAGCGCTGACGGGTTGTTTGTCGCGACAGCATCTTTGGATCGCTTGGTGCGCGTATTCAATCTGCAAACCAAATCGGCTCCGTTCGTTCATCACGGACATACGCAGGCCGTGTCGCATGTTGCATTTCATCCCAAAGACCAGTTTTTTGCGACTACTTCGTACGATGGTACGGCCCGTGTTTTCCGCATGTTCAGCGAAACTTCGTTTGTCTTGCGGGGTCATGATGCGGCCGTGCGCAGCATTGCTTGGAATCCAGCTGGCACGATGCTCGTGACCGCAGCGGGGGATGGTACCGATCGATCGCCTGATGAAACGGCGAGGATTTGGAATCCTGGAGCTCTCGAGCGAATTGGATATGGCGGTCAAGGTATTGTTGCAGTTCATTCCATGGAAGCCGATGGGGCGCATAACCGCGCGGTTACCGTTCATGGCGACGAAGTCGTCCGCGTTTTCGAGCGTTCCTCAGCAATTAAGGTCATAGCGTCGATTCCGAGTCCGAATGGGTGGGTGGCCGGGGCGTCGATTTCTCCGAATGGACAACTCGTCGCCACGGCGTCTTTCGATAAACTCGTTCGCGTGTTTAATGTCGACAAACCAGGGGAGCCCATCGAATTGAACGGCCACACCGCAGCTGTGCGATTTGCCCGATTTAGTCCGGATGGTCAGCGCATTCTTTCCGGTGGGGAGGATGGTCGGCCCTTGATTTTTTCGCTCGATCCCCAGCAACCACCCATTACGCTTTCGGGACATCGCGATTGGCTTTCGGACGGCACCTGGAGCCCTGACGGAAAGCGTGTGGTGACTGCGTCATATGATCAAACGGCGCGCATTTGGAATGCCGACGGAACGGGCGTGCCCATTCATCTCGATGGGCATACCGGAGAAATTTTGGCGGTGGCCTATTTTGCGGATGGGGAACGCGTCGTGACGGCGTCGGCGGATCATACGGCGCGAATATGGAAACCAGGTGCAGAACCGCGAATTTTCCGCCACGACGGCGCCGTAACCACCGTTGCCGCGAGTCCGGATGGCAAACTCCTTGCGACGTATGCATCGGACCACCTCATTCGGTTTTGGCGCACAGACTCGGATGAGGCACCGATCGAATTGGAATCGCCGACGTCCGTGCGTTTGATTGTCTTCGAGAAGGATAGCCGAAGTGTCGTGACCATCGATGACGATGGCGCAACCCATGTATTGCTGATCGATGTCGATGACCTCCGCGACCGAATCGCCAAAGCCAATGCGGATTGTCTCCCCGCGTCGCTGCGCGTACTTTACTTGAATGAATCGGTGGCCGATGCCGAGGCGCGATTCACCCAATGCAAGCAAAATCCATTCGCCTTGCAGCGTTTGCCCGAATTGCCTCCGGGGCTGAACGTGCGCACGACCGCCGGATCGACGTCCGCAAATGTCGTCACGATTCCTACCCTTGCGGAACGCGGACCGGATGCAATACGCGCCAAAGTGGTCGTATTGCCGCCCGAAGCGGAAGTCGAAGTCGACGGCGTTCTCACCCAGCGACGTCAAGGAATCATCGAATTCGTGGCCAAAGTGGGACAAACTCGAAAATTGCACGTGCAACGCGGAGCAAAACATCGCACGTTCGAGATAACCATTGGCAAAGATGGCGCTTCACCAGCCAGAATTGATTTGAACGAGAAACTGCCGGGCTCGTCAGGTCCTCGAGGCGGAGACAAACCGGCGGGGCCTGCCGACAAACCCGTGCAAGTTGGTGTTCCGGGTCGGGACCCGTTGCTCAATGACGTAAATAACTAAACATTCGCCAGCGATTACACGACGACAAACGGGTCACGATCTTCGGAACTGAGCATGACCTCGATACTCGGCAATGCGGTCGCCAAGCGCTCGCGTATGCGTCCGAGCGCTGCGCGCTCGCTATTCGAATGCAATGCACACACGACCGTCAGGCCCGCTTTGGCCGCGCGAAGCGCATCGTGATGGCGCATTTCTCCGGTCAGATACAAATCTGCTCGCTGGTGAAGCGCGTCATCGATCATGTTCCCCGCCGCTCCCGCACTTGCGGCCACGATTCGGGCATCGCCGTCATGTGGTCCCGCCACGATCAATGCAGAAATGCCGAGTCCCTTTTTGATTCGTGCAAAAAGCTCCGCGCGGGGCGTTGGTTTGTCGAGCACGCCAATTCGTCCGAGCCCCAAGGATTCACCTTCGAGTGCTGGGCCGAATTTCGCGCCGGGGGAACGCATGGGTCGCCGTGCCGAAAGACCCAAAACATCGGCAAGAAAATCGTTTGTCCCGCCCTCCGCGACATCGAGCGCTGTGTGGTGCGAGAAAATGGCAATGCCATCACGAGCGGCTTCGAAGATTCCGCTTCCCGCGACGAAACGTTTCATTCCTTCGAAGATAGCCGGATGATACGCAACCACCAGCTCGACTTTTTTCTCACGTGCTTCAGCCGCAACTGCTGGCGTGTAATCGATGCACAGGAGAATTCGTTCGACATTGGAGGCAGGATCGCCCACGAGCAGCCCAACGTTGTCCCAACCTTCCGCAAGCTTGATCGGGGCAATGGAATCGAGCACGACGATGATCTCAGCCAAACGCATGCGGCCTATGTATCACGATTCGCCGGGCTTGTATAGTCACTTATTGGGCGGCTTGCTCAGTGCTCGAGAATTACGTGAGGCCGTCGTCGACGCACCGAGAGCTTGCCGGACGTTGGCAAAGGTTTTCCAATTGGCGAGGTCTTGGCTGATTTCAGTCATCAGGGCCGCAGTTTGTCCAGAGATACCACTAAACATGCATTCGCTTCCGAGCAACCGGATGGCCCGGTGTATTCGTCCGAGGTGGTCGACGGATGCAGAATCAATCGTCGCCACGCCGGTCAAATCCAGAATCACGACGCGTATGGAATTGACGTAAATTCACGACAAAGAACACGATCGAGAATTCGCGTTCGGCGCGCATGGGCCCACTCCGCGACGTGAAAGGATGCGCGCTGTGTTCTAGGCCGGCGCATGTTGCCTGAATTCGTCGAGGCAGAAAAGACAAAAACCTCGCGGGTGACGTGTCATCGGCGTGGGTCGTGTTACTATTTACAGGGATTGACCCATTCCGGGATCTTGGATATATAGAGAAGCGTTCGAGAACGCTTGGGGTTTCGTTCGTCGAGGTATTGCGTGTCCAAGTCTCGGCAATTTACGGCCTACGCACCGAATATCGAGGAAACGTTGCGGCGGGCCATCGATGACCTTCGTGCCGGGCATCTCGTGCCCGATCGCATATTCGATTTGTTATTTCCCGAGCCGGTGCGGCGCGTATCTGGTCGGTTTTGGACGCCCATTCAAGTGGCGCGGAAAGCGGCGGCTATTCTGGCCCGAGGACGAGGTCCAGTGATCGATGTTGGTGCAGGCGTAGGAAAGTTTTGCGTGATTGGAGCACTGACGTCCGACGCTCGGTTTCATGGGCTGGAACATCGCGCGGAGCTCGTGGACATTGCGAATGGAGTGATCGCGGCGCTGGGTTTGTCGGACCGGGCGAAAGTTTTTCATGGAACACTTGACGACATTGATTGGAAGAGTTATGGGTCGTTTTACTTTTGCAACCCCTTCGAGGAAAACATTTTTCCGGAAGAACGGCGGTACGATGATCATGTCGTGCTCAGCAAAACGCGTTTTCACGAAGACACGGCGCGGGTCGAACGCGAGCTCGACGCGGCGCAGGTTGGGACGCGGGTGGTCACATTTCATGGTTTGGGGGCGCGAGTGCCCGCGACGTATCGTCGAGTTGTCGAGGAAACCCACGGAAATCCGCTTTTGCATTCGTGGATCAAGGTGGATGAAGGAAGTGCGGAAGGTCTAGGGTCGTTCGATGGTTGGATCGACGAGCGTTCCCAGGTATGATGGTCGTTTTCGCGAGGACACGTGATGGAAACGTCGGAGCACAAGCCGCTCGTGGCCGAAGGTTTGGTGAAGCATTTTGGCGATAAAGTCGCCGTTGCTGGACTTGATCTCGATGTCGGGGCGGGCGAAGTCGTGGGGCTTTTGGGCCCCAACGGGGCCGGAAAAACCACGGCCCTGCGTATGTTGGCTGGAATTTTGAAGCCCACCCGCGGCCGGGTGCTCGTGGGCGGGATCGATCTTGCCGAAAAACCGCTCGAAGGTAAATCCCGAATTGGTTTTCTCTCCGGAGATACGCAGCTTTATCAACGTTTGTCGCCGCGAGAAATGCTGGAGTATTTCGGGAAATTGAATGGTTTGTCGGAGAGCCACCTCGCAGCTCGGATTACCACCCTGATTAGCGATTTGGAGATGCAGAGTTTTGCGAATCAACCTTGCGGTACCTTGTCGACCGGGCAAAAACAAAGGGCCAACATCGCCCGCGCATTTTTGCACGAGCCAGCAGTTCTCATCCTCGACGAACCCACGAATGCTCTCGATATTCTGTCGGGTAGATTCATTGTCGAATCCATTCGTAAACAGCGTGCGGCTGGACGCGCGATATTATTTTCGACCCACATCATGAGCGAAGCTGAATATCTTTGTGATCGAATTGCCTTCATTCACGAAGGGCGCATCGTCGATGTGGGTGACGTCCTGGCGCTGCGGCAACGTGCTTCTGGGGCGAAAAATCTAACCGACGCATTTTTGTTCCACGTCGAAAAAGGACAACCGAGCAAGGAAGGACTGTCGTCGTGAGGTTATCGATTGCCCTCGTCGTTTTCCGCAAGGAAATGCTCGAAACGCTCCGCGACAAACGCACGCTCATCAGCCTCGTGTTGTTGCCAATGCTTTTGTATCCGCTCTTCGCTTTGCTCATGACCCGCCTGGCGGATTCCGATATTCAGCAACTCGAAGCAAAACGCTCGCGCGTGGCCGTGTGGGGAACACTCACTCCGGAGCTCGAAACGGCTCTGCGTGAAGAGGAAAAGATCGAATTGGTTTCTTGGCAAGGCGTGCCGAATGATTTGCGTCCACTCCTCGAAAAAGGAGAAATCGCGCCACCCGAACCTCCACCACCTGCCGACAACCAACGCGGGATCAAAAAGAAAGTCGGTGCGCCGAAATCAAAGGTTGATCGTCCGGACGAACGAGTCATCGTTGCGGCGCAGAAGGTGCTTGGTGATCGTGGAATCGACGCGATCTTGGTGCCGTATCATGGTTTTTCCGAAGTCGTGGGGCAGGGGGGCCTTGGCCGAATTGGCATTTATTATGACTCGGTTTGGCTCGATTCGGATTTTGCCGAAAGTCGATTGACGCAGGCGCTTGACCATGCGCGGGAAAAACTTCTACAAAGTCGGGAGAGTGCTCGCGGATTGCCGGCAGGGTTTACGACGGGCATATATTCGGCGTCCCGGAATGTAGCTCCGGACGAGCGAAGGGTGGGCAAAGTTTTGGGTTCGCTGATGCCGATGATGCTCATTCTCATGTCGCTGTTGGGTGGTTTTTTGCGGGCAGCGGACATGACGGCTGGGGAAAAAGAAAGAGGCACGATGCAGACGTTGCTTTGCGCGCCTGTTTTGCCCATTGAAATGATCATCGGGAAGTTTCTGACGGTATTTGTGGTCTCGTTGATTACCGCGCTCGTCAACGTCGTGAGCATGGCCTTGACGATTCATCGGCTTTTGCCTGGGGAAATGGAAGTTCCATTTGGAGTTCACGTGCTCACGTTTGCATTGCTCGTGCCCGTGACGTTCCTCTTCTCGGCGCTCTTTTTGGCGGTGGCTTCGTTTGCTCGCGATTTCAAGGACGCCCAGAATCTGCTCACGCCTCTGTATTTGCCGGTCATGTTGTTATCCATGCTGACTTCGCTGCCGGGCATGGAATTGACTGCGGCGACATCCTTCGTGCCTTTGCTCAATGTTGCGCTCCTGATCAAGGCTGTTTATTTGGGAGATGTCGTGCCCAACCTCGTCTTGTTCACGCTTGGTTCATCGACGTTGTTTGCCGGATTGGCGCTGGTTTTTGCAGCGCGCGTATTCGAGCGTGAAGATGTGCTTTTGGGGAGTGAACGGGGATCGCTTCGGGAGCTTTTCACATGGAAGCGGCAAAAGGGTGGAACTCCATCGCTCGATTTGGTCGTTTTTGGATTTGCGGCCATTCTGATGGTGATTTTTTATGCGAGCTTGGCCGTCGAAAAAATGACGAACAAGACAGCGCAACTGGTTGGCACGCAATATGGCCTCATGCTTTTGCCGCCGCTCGTGATTCTCGGTTTGTCAGGAGCATCCATTCGCGAGACGATGGTTTTGCGCTTGCCAAAATTACGGGCGGTTCTCGGGGCACTGCTCATTGGACTTTCTGCGGGAGCTGTCGTCAGTGCTTTTGCATTACGTTTGGTTCCCGTGCCGCGATCGTTTTCGGAAAATATGAGCCAAGCGTTGTTGCTCGACGGCCAGCCATATTGGTTATTGCTCGTGATTGTGGCCTTGTCGCCGGCAATTTGTGAGGAAGCGCTTTTTCGAGGGTTTTTGTTTTCAGGGCTGTTGCGGGCTGGGCCTTGGCTGGCGCTCATTGGGTCGTCGTTGCTTTTCGGGCTGGCGCATGGGTCGATTTACCGAATGATTCCGACGGTCTCTCTAGGTTTCATCATTGGTTTTACCCGCTGGAAAACGAATTCGATCGTGCCTGGAGCCATCATCCACTGCGTCAACAATGGGCTGGCCGTGACGCTGCTTTATTATCAACCGAAGTTTTTGGAGAGTTTTCTCCCGGGGGATCAAATACCCTTGTGGCTTGGGGGGGTCGCGGCACTCATTCTCGGAGCAGGCCTGTATCTTGTTCGCTCGCCACGAGAACAGTTGCCATCCAGCGCTTGATATTTTGAGAATCGGACGATAGGATGACCGTTCGGCTTGCTTTTGCCGGAGGAGGCATCATGCGAACGATTCGAATTCTTGGTGGCGGGATAGTTGCTTCGCTTGCGATTGCGATCGTGGGATGTGGGGGAAACGATACGATTATCGTCAAACCGACGGGAAGCACCGGTGATACTGGCGGAATGGGTGGTACCGGCGGAATGGGCGGTACTGCCGGAACCGGAGGAATGGCCGGAACAGGCGGGATGGCGCAAGGAGGCAATGGGGGGTCCGGGGGCTCCGGCGGCGGGGGCATGGTTGGGGAATGCGTGATTGCTGCGGATTGCGACAAGGCCTTCGGGCCTGCGCCGTGCGGCGTGTGGGCGTGTAATGCAAGCAATGGCGCGTGCGAGGCGCAGAGTGCGGGCTGCTCGGACGCCGATCAGGATGGATATGGGTTTGGCACGGGCTGCACGTGTGCCGGGCTCGATTGCAATGACAACGACGACCAAATCACGAACAATGCCGTCGTATCGTGTTATTCGGGTCCGCCCGGGAGCGCGGGCACAGGCGCGTGTCAGGCAGGGACGAGCGTGTGTACGGCAGGCGTATTTGCGCCTTGCGTGGGCGAAGTGACGCCGAGCGGCGAAGCGTGCAACAACGAAGATGACGATTGCAATGGACAAATCGACGATAATCTCGGGACATTCAGTTGCGGGCTAGGCGCATGTGCGACCACCGTGAATGCGTGTCAAAATGGAATGGTTGGTCTTTGCGTACCACCTGTTGGCGCCGGCCTCGACGGACCCATGTGTAATGGCGTGGACGATGATTGCGACGGCGCCATCGACGAAGACTGCAATTCGTGCATTGCCGTCACGACGACAGGTAACGATACGACGGCCACTGGAACCGCGTTGCTGCCATTTGCCTCGATCCAAGCGGCCATCAATTGGGCTTCCACTCATGCCGGGCCAAAGACGGTTTGCGTTGCTGCCGGGGTCACATGCGGTGCGTCGGGCACGTATACCTCCCAGAACAATGCGACCGTGACCATGGCCAATGGCATCAGCGTGCTTGGCAATTACGAATCGGCGACCTGGACGCGCTGTACCAATTCGACAACCACGATTCGTCCCCGAACACCCGAAGGCGTGACCTTCCCGGCCGCAGTACAAACGACCACGGTTTTGGATGGTTTCGTCATCGAACGATTCCAAGGCGTTTCGTCGGCCGGCGTGACCGTAGACGCAGCCAAAAAAGCGATTATTTCCAATATCGCCGTACAAAACAACGTGACGGTATCGAATTCCTACGGCGTCAACATCATCAATGGAAGCGAGGTAACGATATCGAAGAGTCGTATCGATGCCGGTACCGGCACTGCCGAGTCCATTGGTGTACGCTCGGTCGGCAGTCGCATCACGATTCAAGACAATTGCCTCAGCCCTGATGCCCAAGGTCGCTGCGACGATTATTGCGGCAACAATCCATCCATTCGCGGACGAATCATGGCCGGCACCGGAGTCACCTACGCCGTGCTTTTGCAGGATTCCCCCGACTCGTTGATTCAATCGAGCGCCATGTGTGCCAACGACGCAGATCAAGGTGCCGCAATTCGCATCATCGGCAGCGGCAAAAACATCACGATTCGTGGCAATCTCATCAATGCGTTTGGCGGGGCACAAGACTCGCACGGCATTTGGATGGAAGACTGCGGCGGCGAGGCCCCGTGGATCGTCAACAATCACCTCATTGCGTCGAATGGTGATACGCAACAGACACGGGTTGATGGCATACGTGCGGTCGGTGATTGTCATCCGGTCATTGATTCGAATGTGCGCATTGCGGGAGGCGGCGAGGGTCAAGCTTCCAATCCGAATGGCGTGCATTGTGCCGCCAATGCCGCGGGTGTGGCGAGCAAATGCGTCGTGCTGGGAAATCAGCTCATTCAAGGTTCACAGGTGGGTTTCCCGCCCATTGCAACCGGCGTGCGTTGTGACGATGGCGGCTGCAATCGCATCGAGAAAAACGTCATCACGGGGCGGGGCGGCGTGACTTCTTATGGCGTGTTCCTCCAAAAGACGGGCACGTTTGTCGATACGAACGAAATTCGCGGTGGATGCTCAACAACCGCAACCGGACTTCAAGCCGAAAACGCTTATGCGCGGATCCAAAACAACATCATCCGCGGACGAACCACAAGTGATTGCGGCGGAAACATGGGCATGAGCACCCTCAGCGTGGGATTGCGAGCGCTCGTTTCGGCCGGCCCGAATGAAATCGACATTCATTCGAATATCCTCGACGGTGCAGCCTCGGACGTGAATTGCACCAGCCGCGGCGTCGAGTTTGGTATCGTGGGTACA
>DAOMZH010000285.1:0-11216 GCA_035437985.1 Polyangium sp. (in: bacteria)
ATTCCATACTCGCGGAACACGATGGCCAAGGCTTGCTCGAGATCGGAGACCTGTACTTCCAGTATTAATTGTCCTACCTGATCGACGAGAACCATCCACCCCTCTGGGGATCGGGATATTGAAAATGCGAGCTGGTACACATCCCCCAACTCCTCGGTGGGTACACAGATAGCGCCGCCCATGATTCTTTCGTCCGCACCGCCGAGGTATTTGGCCGCAAGACCGGCCTCAATCAGGCGTGAAACGAGCTCTCCTCCGTCCATGGATTCATTCTGCCTGAAAAGCATTGATTTTCCAGCTCTTTGATGCATCGCCTTGTTTGGAGATCCGAGTAAACGTCACGACCCACCTTTCCTGCCTGCTCTGTGATCACTCGGACTGACGTCCCGAATTCCTCCTGACAAGCCCCCGCCAACCCTGACCTCGCCCCTCGCGCACGTACGTACGTCGCAAATTCCGCTCGATTTGATAAATGTTCAAACGTCGTTCACGTACGTGTGTGCATTCTAGATCGAGCGTGCAAAGCAACCGCTCGAAGCTCATGGCAAACTCTCGCACCCGCAAAGCATCGGCAAATCGTAACGTCAACGCAACGGACAAGGCTCGGCCCCTCGTGATCGCCGTCATGAACGAGAAGGGAGGCGTTGGAAAACGACCATCTCGAAGCATGCGCTGGGAAATGGTTTCCGCTTCCGCTGGCGGCGCGAAGTGACATCGACAAACTGATTTACCAAATCTTGTACTTGGTAGCGCGATGAGCAAAAAAACGCCGAAAAGGCCGAGAACGTGCAATTGGCAGCCGAACCATTCGGAAGCCGGGACCGACTTCGTCTTCGCAAATGGCATCGGCGGCTTGCGGGCTAGGACTACGGTCAGTCAGTGGCCGGTCACTGGCCGGCCACTGGCCGGCCATCGGCCAGCAGTGGCCTACCCATCTATGAGCAAAACGGGCTGATTTGTGCGTTCTGGTATTGGATCGTCGTTTGCAATGGAGCTCCTCAACGGTCGACACGCCCCAGAACTGGAGTCCACATGCCTTCGATTCATCGTACTCGCAAACTTGCTCTTTCCGTCATGGTGCTGGGACTTTTGCCGCTCACCGAGATCGAGACAGCGTCTGCCCAGAATGCGCCCATTTCCCTTCCCACGATTTTCACGGCAACACTCCAGAATAACTCGCGTAATGGAATCACCAACGAATGCCTGATCTATGGCGGCAACGGCCAACAGCCGTACCCCGAGCGGTATCTTTGGTCGAGCGACAACGGCAACTGTGGGCTCCCCTCGGAAGAATTCCTCCTCGATAACAAGCAGGCGGTATTTCGATTCGAGAGTCTGGGCAATGGTCTGTATACGATTGCCAACGCCAGCCGCAACGGCAACTACGAATGCATGATGTTCTACGGAACCGACATGTGGGAGTCGCCCTCGCGGTATGATTGGGGTGCAGGCAATGGTAATTGCGGTTTCTCCTCCAAAGCAGCGCTCTTGGCTAATAAACAGGCCGTCTTTCGACTCACGCCACGAGGGGGAAATAAATTCACCATTACGCATGCCCTCACGAATCAATGCCTGATTCACAGCAACAATGGCCAAAGAGTGAACCCCACCCGGCATTTATGGCCCCTTGGCGCAAACGCCAATTGCGGTCTGGCAACGGAGCAGGAGCTCTTCGATAATAAAGCTGCCATCTGGACGCTCACGGTAAGAGAGGACCTCACGCCTCCACCGCCGCCGGTGATATCGTTGCCCAGCGAGTTCACGGCAACGCTGCAAAATGCCTCGCGGGATGGAATCACCAACGAATGCCTGATCTATGGCGGCAATGGCCAACAGCCGTACCCCGAACGGTATCTTTGGTCGAGCGATAACGGCAACTGTGGGCTCCCCTCGGAAGAATTCCTCCTCGATAACAAACAAGCCGTGTTTCGCTTCAAAAATCTGGGGGGTGATCTGTATACGATTGCTAACGCCAGCCGCAACGGCAACTACGAATGCATGATGTTCTACGGAACCGACATGTGGGAGTCGCCCTCGCGGTATGATTGGGGTGCAGGCAATGGTAATTGCGGTTTCTCCTCCAAAGCAGCGCTCTTGGCTAATAAACAGGCCGTCTTTCGACTCACGCCACGAGGGGGAAATAAATTCACCATTACGCATGCCCTCACGAATCAATGCCTGATTCACAGCAACAATGGCCAAAGAGTGAACCCCACCCGGCATTTATGGCCCCTTGGCGCAAACGCCAATTGCGGTCTGAGCACGGAGCAGGAGCTCTTTGATAATCAAGCTGCCATCTGGACGCTCACGGTTCGGGAAGATATTTCGGCCGCGCAACTTCCCCAAGAAATGAACTCGAACGGTCAGCGCATCTTCCGCACGAGCGGTACGGGCTCGCCGCTGAGCTTCGCTGTTAATGCCTCGGCTGTCGTGGATCACGCTTCTAGCGTTTCGATCAACGGCGCGGTAACAGTGCGGGGTTCCGATGATGATCCGGGAATCGTCCTCGCCAATGCGAATATCGTGCTGGAGTTCGATCAAAATGGCTATGTCGACACACTTCTCGGTTCCGCAAAGGTTTCCTTGCCGAATAGCGATTCGCTGAGCGGGCTCACGTTCGGGGATCTGCTCGATGTGACCGTCGGCTTCGCTTCGGGTGCAACGCTCGAGGAGCAAGAAATCGAGGCGCCTCTGAAGGACGATCGCCATTACCTCTTCTACCACCTCGCCACCGGTTTGTCGGCGAGTTATGGCCCGATCAGCTTTTCGGCCCCCGGCGGGACCGATACGTTGATCGTGGTCAATCCGCGCGATCCGTCCATCTATTTCCACGGCGATCTGCCGAGTATCCGCGGATTTGGCTCGGCAGGGAACGTCGGCATTGGGCTGTCCGCAAGCGGTCTGTTGCCCTTTGAATATGCGAACACATGGGGCATTGAAAACGTAGCGCAGCCGTTCGACGGCAATCTGCTCATTCAGGCGAGTGGTGAATTGCCGACGCGCCTACCGTTGGAGCTCAATGGCGAAGTCATGATCCGGATGCCAAACCTGAACAACACGTCGGACCCTCTGCGTTTCGGGATGAATGGAGACATCGGCCTCGAGATCTCGTTCGCCAAGGACATGGCGACTTTCAGCTTGCCGCTTGGCCAAGGGTCGGTGGGCGGTCAATTCGGTGCAAGTAGCGGGCAAGATGATGTTTACTTCAGTGGTGGCATCGAATTCGAGGACATCTTGGATGCGCTCCCGGGCACATTCCCGATCAAGCTCGATGCAGGGATCAAAGCAGCGGGGCGATTGAGCGGCGTGCCGGCGAATAACTTCCTCCATCTCAATGGGCACGCTACATATGGTGGTTATGGGGTCCAAGGCGCCGACCTGATATTCAACTCATCGGCCCTAACGGCCTCGGGCCGCTTCTTCTTTCCCGGGTTCAGCGCGAACCTGAGCGGCACGGTCACGCCTTTCTCGGCCAACCTCTATGGGCAGGCGCAGGTGAATATCACGATTCCAGCGACTCAACAGGTCCAAGAATGGACCATCATTGGTTACCAGACCATCACCAATGGAGCGATTTGTGGCTATGATCAGTTCCAATGCGGTACGCAATGGGTCGCCTCGGCCTTCGTGAGCGGAGCCTGTTATGTCGCAAAAGGGTTTTGTGATACGACGAGCTGGTGCGATCCTCCGCCCGAATGCCTCGAGCCCGTGTGGTGTAATGAACCCAGGAGCTGTTCACAGGCGGTATGGGACTTGGTAACCACGACCAGGGCAAACCCTGTCACGTTTGCTGGAACGGCCAACATTCAGGTGACGTCGCCGAATAACATCACGCTCAACGACCCCGGGATCGTTTGTCCTCCAGGGGTAGGTATCTGCACGCTGAGCGGCGAGAACCTGACGACGAATTCGCCCCAGGCCTGCGTAACGACGACGCTCTTTGGTAAGTTCTGCACCCCGCTCGCGGCGAATTGATACGCATCGGATTGGCCCTCGACGCCAAGCAACCATCTTCTACACCACCGCGCTCGAATGGCTCGAGAGCGCCGCCTCCCGAGTCATTCGAGCGTCACCTTCGCCGGAAGTTTGCGTAACTTCTCAATATTTTGGGAAATTCTGCGCGCCGCTCGTGATTCGTTGAACTTTCCTTCGACCTGCACTAGTCTCGTTCTGGCGGAGAAATCGATATGCGTGTCATTGTGATTGGGGCCGGAGTATCGGGACTTGCAGCAGCAAAAATGCTGCACGAAGCAGGCGCGCAAGTGACTGTGCTCGAGGCGCGCCAACGGATCGGAGGGCGGATCTTTACCGACCACGATACGTTTGGCGTGCCGATCGAAATCGGAGCGCAATACATTCACGGGACCCATAATGAAGAAGGGGCTGTCGGCCCCGTCTGGCAAATGGCGCAAGAACAGCGCTGGGCTACAGTGCCGTATTCGTCGGATGCCGCTCGAGTCGTTCATGCCGGGAAAATCGTCAGCAATGCGCGACAACTCCGCAATCGATTGGAGGCTTTTTCGGAAGCCCTTGAAGAAGCCGAATCTGAAATCACGCTCGAAGATTCCGTCGAAGACGCTGTAAGTCAATATTTACAAGACGAAGAAGCAAGCGACGAAATGGCCCGGGAACTAAGGGCCATCGTCGCATCAGAAGTGGGACTCGAATATGCTGGAGACATTGATCAAATAGCTATCGAAAATATCGGCGACGAAGGCGGATTTTCTGGAGGGAATCATATTCTGACCGGCGGTTACGAACAAGTCCCGAAATTGCTGGCGTCAGAGCTTCCAAATGTGCGCCTTGGCGAAGTCGTTTCGGTTATCGATTACAATAGTGCCGTTTGCTCCGTGACGACGAAATCGGGTCAAGTTTATCAAGCCGAACGCATCCTGTGCACCTTGCCGCTCGGGGTTTTACAATCTCAAAGCATTACCTTCAACCCTGGACTTCCGCCCGCGAAAATCCAAGCTATTTCGCGCATGGGTGTCGGCAATTTGGGCAAAGTCATTCTCGAATTTTCGGAACGGTTTTGGCCCGATGACCTCAATTGGCTGCTTGGGGTCAAATCTGCAGCTCCTTGGGGCGTAGCGTTTTCAACGCTCAATCGAGTCATCCCGGGCCGGCATTTTCTCATTATGTGGCACAGCGGCTCGCTCGCTCAAAAGCGCGAAGCCCTGAACGACGACGCAGTAATCAAAATCGCCCTCGACGAATTACGCACGATCCTCGCAAAACCAATTCCCACACCCGTCAAGGCGAAAATTACTCGCTGGAGTCGCGATCCATTCAGCTGCGGCGCTTACTTCTATCCAAAGGTGAATTCGCCCTTGACCGATATTAAAGAACTCGCTCGACCTGTAAGCAATCGCCTCTTCTTTGCCGGCGAAGCGACGAATGCCGAGCTGTTCGGCACTGTACATGGGGCGATTTTGAGTGGCCGACGGGAAGCCGCGAAAATAATTGATAGTTCGAATAGTCTGTAACCTAAATAGGTATTCTGTAGGATAGGTCAAAAAATGATTGACACTTTTCAGCGATGCATTTTTTGAAGCCGCGTTGCAGCGACGCGCGGTAGACTCTGCATCAACATGCCGCTCACTCCTGGCGATGATTTTGATCGCTACCGTCTCGAGGCTTTGATTGGCGAAGGCGGAATGGGCCGTGTTTTCCGGGCATTTGATCCCAAGCTTCGGCGTCGCGTGGCGATCAAGATCCTGCAAGCGAATCGATTTTCGGAGGGGACGGACGACGTCGCGCGGGTGATGCGCGAAGCTCGCGCGGCGGCGGCGCTGGATCATCCTGGAGTTGTTGCGGTTTTCGATGTGAGCGAAGCTGAAGGGCATCCTTTCATCGTGATGGAATATGTCGATGGCCGGTCGCTTCGGGCGCTTGTTGGGGCCGACGAAATTTCCATCAATGAGCGATTGCGTTGGATGACGGATGTGGCGCGATGTCTTGCGGCTGCACATCGGACGGGGCTCGTGCATCGCGATATCAAGCCGGAAAACGTAATGATTCGGCATGATGGAGCGGCGAAGCTGCTCGATTTTGGCATTGCGCGGCGTTTGGAAACCGAAGCTGATCCGAATGGGCCAGTGCTCGGAAAGTATTCGGCAATTCCGGCCGAAAGTTCGGCCATTGGCACGCCTTGGTATATGGCTCCCGAGCAAGTGCAGCGACGTCCCCTTGATGCGCGCGCGGATCAATTCAGTTGGGGCGTTTTGGCGTACGAATTGTTTACGGGATCTTTGCCGTGGAAAACCGCGAACGACGGCAATTCGAGCTCCATTGCGGTTGTTACGGAACAACCTGAGCTTCTCCGAACGGGGGAGCTAGGATTGCCCAACCATGTCGGGGCTGTCATTCATCGGGCATTGGAAAAGTCCCCCGGGCAACGATTTGAATCAATGGACGCTTTGGTTGCGGCGTTGTCGCTCGAGGCCTTGGCGCCGTTACCATTGGTATTTCCCGACGTACCCAAAGAGTCATTCAAAACGGTTGCGGATACGCAACAAGGCACGCATACCGAAGTCGATCCTCCGCCGATTCCCGAGGCATCTCCAAAAGGTCGCCAGAAAATCACGCATGTATTTCCATTTGTGGCGCTTGTTCTTGCAGTTTCGGCGATTGGCGGAGGTGTATTGGTTTTTCAATCCAAAACACAGCCGAATCCGCCTCTTTTGAAAGCACACCTCGCGACGATCGCGTTTCGTCCGCTCGTCCATCCAGCCGAGGTTTTTCGCCCCAATACATTGGCTGCCGCGGCATTTGCCAAGGGGATTCACCATTTTCAACAAGCGGCGTTGGCTCTGAGCATCGACCATTACCAGACGGCAATCGAATACGAGCCGAGATTTGCTGCGGCTCATTTGCGCTTGGCCATTGCTCGTCTCATTGATGGTCCGCATCCAGCGGGCAGCGAATCTTTTCTCGAAGCTCGGCGTTTGCGTCGTGCGCTGGAGGTCCGCGATTCTTTGCTCCTCGACGCATTTGCGCCAGCATTCGACGAAGAACCTCCAGGGCTTGACGAAACCGCGCGAAAACTCATCGATTTGCAGCAGCATTTTCCGAATGATCCGGAAATCTTACTTTTGGGGCCCATGATTCTGACCGTCGCGGGCCGTGATGACGATGGAGCGAAGGCATTTCGAGCATACACCGAAAAATATCCTAAAATGGCCACGCCGTGGCTCGCTTTGGCGTACATCCACGGTCGTCGAGATGAACTCGAATTGGCGCATGAAGCGTTGGAAAAGTGTCGGTCGATCGAATCCGATGCGATTGATTGTATTTGGTTCGATGCGAAAATCGATGCTTATGCGGGCCGATGTAAAGACATGGAAGCGGTGGTGACGCATTGGCGACATCTCAAGCCGGACAATGTGAATGCGGTATCCATGCTCGCTCAGGCGCAAATGGCCCAAAATGCGAATGCGGCAGTGATTGATGCGACGCTCGCTTTGGGCGCGCACGATTTACCGCTTGGCGAAGCGACGAGAATCAAGCAAAGATTCATCGTTTCGCGGCATATTCTCGAAGGTAAGTTTCTCGAGGCGGATCGAATTCTCACCGCGTTGCCTCATGAAATTCATCTAGAAAACATTGATTATTTATGGAACAATGAACTACGAGTCGCATTACACGAGGAAATGGGTGATCAAGCGGGAGCTGTAGCGATTGCGTCGGATGTTCTTTTGCGAAAGAAAAACCTTCCGGGAATGGGTGATGTGCACGTCGAAGGAATTGCAGACGATCCGACGATGGCATTTCATGAAATTCTTTTTGCCGCCGGAACGATTGATCGTCCCGAATTCGAAAAACGCCGCGAAACGTGGATGACCACGTGGCGCAGTCGTGGAGCTTCACGCAGTGACCGAGACTTGTGGACGCGCGCTTATGCGGGACCAGCCAGCACTCCGGAAGCGGCGATGGAAGCGCTGAAAGTCCTCGAGCCATTGGGCGCACCGTTGCGATTTTTCATCGATCACCTGCTCATCGTCGATACGGCGCGCGTGTATCTCTTGGCAGGTCGGCCCAAAGAAGCGGCTACGTTGCTCGGCCAAGCGAGCTCCTCGTGTCTTGGGCCGCTGGAACCATTACGGTTTGTCCAGGCGCATGCTCTTTTGGGGCGGGCGCAAGAGGCGCTCGACAATCACGACGCAGCATGTAATGCCTACCGAGTGGTTTTACGACACTGGGGCTCGTCACGTCCGGGGTCCGTGACGGTAAAACACACGCGTAATCGCTGGAAAGCACTGGGCTGTAAGGGTGACTGAGAAAAAATTCTGCACATCGCCGGCGAATCCCAGTATCATCGCATCGTGCAGCGAGAAACCGTCAAAGACGACGCATCATCTTCTGATTCCGAAGCGGCTCTAGCCCCCGGAATTGTTATCGTTTTTTCTGGCACATCGCCAATCTTTCGCGTCTTGCCGCTCCGAAACGGAACGCTCGACTTGGGTCGGGACGATCTGGCAACATTACACATCGCGGACAATCGAGCTTCCCGTGAGCACCTCCGGATTGGTTTTGCAAAAGGTCAGTGGACGGTGATGGATCGCGGCAGTACGAATGGAGTATTTCTCGATGGCGCTCATATCTCGGGACCTCGAACGTTGGCAAGTCCAAGGGTTGTGCGCATTGGAAAAACGCTTCTCGTTCCTTTGCTCGACATTACGCCATATGCGCGTCACGGTTTGTCCGTTACGACCGAACGGATCATGGGCCCTCATTTGCGTGTGGCTCTCGAACGAATTGCAGCAATTCGCCGGGCCAATCAAAACTTGCTGATCACGGGTGGTAGCGGATCAGGCAAAGAACATGCCGCCCGAGCTTTTCATGATGCTGGGGCGACAGGTCCAGGAATGGATCGACCATTCATTGCGGTCAATAGCGCAACGATTCCCTTGGGTTTGGCCGAGCGGATTCTTTTTGGAACCAAACGAGGCGCGTATTCGGGCGCCGATGCCGATGCCAAAGGTCTGGTTCAAGCTGCCCATGGCGGAACGTTGTTTCTTGATGAAATCGGCGACATTGAAATGTCCGTGCAAGCCAAACTCTTGCGAACGATTGAAACCAAAGAGGTTTTGCCGATGGGTGGACTTGCTCCCATAGCCGTCGAGTTTTCGCTTTGTGCGGCCACCCATAAAGATTTGCGCCTGGAAGTCGCTGCAGGTCGTTTTCGCGAAGACCTTTATTTTCGCATTGGGCAGCCCCAAGTTAGCTTGCCGCCTCTTTTCGAAAGACCCGAAGAAATTCCCTGGCTGATTCAACGCGCCGTCGAAAATGTCCAAACGACTGTCGTGCCCGACGTCGAATTCGTCGAGACCTGTTTGTTGCGGGCTTGGCCGGGTAACGTGCGAGAACTATTGGGTTCCGTGCGAGGAGCCGCAATTGCTGCGTTGGGCGAAAAAAGCATTTTGCCCAAACACTTGACCGCGACAGCCGGCACGACATTGCAAGACGAAGCACCAGAAAAAGAAGCAGTAGAAGAAGAACATCCGATTGCGAATGCCTTGCGGGAATCGGGCGGGAACGTTTTGCGAGCGTCGTCGCTTTTGGGGATGTCGCGGGCCAAAGTTCGGCGATTTATCGAAAAAGCGGGCGTGGATGTCACGACGATGAAAAAGAAGTAGCGAGAATCATTCTCGTTTTCACGGTATTCGATTTCCGCGCGCACCCATCGAGGAGAAATTGCTTCAGGCGCCCGTTGCGTCGGACAAATTCGCAGCCGAGCATTACGGTAAAACGCTCGATGAAGAAGGTAGCATCTATTGCGCAAACGTACGTAAAATCTGCTAGCGTGCGTAGGGACGTACGTGCCTACCCAGCCGTGTCAATCCCAGCAGTTGCCTGGTTGATCATTGATCCGCACCCAGAATCGATTGGGTTGGTTGGGCATGTCAAACCGCGGATGCGTCATGGGTGGTGTCGCAGGAGGATCGATGATTCCCTTTGCGCGCCATCCCCATCCGCCATTTCCGTCATGATGCTCGGCCATTCGGAAGCCGGGACCGACTTCGTTTTCGCAAATGGCATCGGCGGCTTGCGGCGACGTGAGTTCTGTGCCTAATACCAAGCGAGGGGTCAAGGCCATGGTTCCGGAGGTCCAACCGTCGTAAAAATCCGAAGGCTCGCCGCAGTTCGATGAATTGTCCAATCGAAGACATAGAATCGGACGAGCTTCGGTGCACAAGGTGTCGCCTATATAGGGATCACACGAGGAGTCACAGGTGACTCGATTTTGGCCGCAGCTATCGTCAGCCCATTTGACCCAGGTCAATCCTCGTTTTTGTTCGCTCACGCATTGCAAGAGGCCATCACAATTTTCGTCGATGTCCGGGGTGGCGCATGTTTCAGGTCGTGGAGTCACTTCCCCAATGCAAGGTCCGAAAACGCCATTCATGCACGTTTGCTGTCCAGCAGCGCAAATGCCCACGCCAATCGTCCCTGGCGAAGCCGAATAACAAGAAATCGTTTCTCCTTCGGTGCATTCGCAATCTTCATTGACGAGACCGTCGCAATCGTCGTCCACGATGGTATTGCAATCTTCGCTCTGGGGCAAGACCTCGCCAATGCATTCCGACCATTCTGTGCCCGCAGCATTGCACGTTTGCGTCGCGGCTACGCAAATACCGACGCCGAGTGTATCGGAAGGGCCGCCAAAGGAACACGCCCGAGACGAAGCGGGTGCGCAGCTCCCACGGTCCGTGGGCGATCCGCTGTCGTCACCCTCGACGATAATGACGCCGCTGCAGCCGGCGGTCATGACAGCAGCCACGGACCACAAAACGACCAAGACATGCCAGGCTTGAATACGACCTCGGGTATGCATCATGTTTGTCCCTTTCTGCTCGCTTTGTTTGGATTGAAGCATTCGCAGGAGAAAGATACCATAAACGATTCTGCGTATTGTGCACCGCCGATTCGCCCGACACAGTTCGAGTTATTTCGCCGGGTCACGCGCGAGCGGCATGTGTGAACGTACGTACCGCTGGCGTATGCCGCTTCGCCCCCGCGCACGCGAGCTGGGTGACCTCGGACGCGACCGAAAAAGCGAATGGGATGACGGTACCTTGTACTGCTGTGTCACTTTCGTTGAATTGCGCTTCGGGATGCTTGATTTCTTGGCATTCGCGGCACCCCGAACTCGCCCGCTCTGCGGGCTCAAACAGCGGGGTCCCCGCCGCTCTGCCAAGAAATCAAACACTCCC
>DAOMZH010000286.1:0-11209 GCA_035437985.1 Polyangium sp. (in: bacteria)
AGCGGGATTGATTTTGATATTCACGGCGCCAAAACCGACGACGGAAAAGCATATTGATGTATCGTTGGTTCCCATGGCCGTTTCAGGCGGTGCGGGAGTGGGTTTGTCGGGGAGGTTCTAATGCATTTTCGTGACAAACTTTTGGTCTCCACGCTTTTGTTTGGGCTTGGAGGCTGCATTCTCGCATATGATTACGACGCGCACGATGGGGAGAGTGCGGGAGGTTCAGGGGGCTCTGGGGGCGCTGGGGAGAGCAGTAGTTCGAGCGTAGGGGGCGCTGGGGGCGAACCAGCGAGTTCGTCGAGTTCGTCGAGTTCGTCGAGTTCGAGCGGAATGGGCGGGGCTGGTGGCGGAGGGGATTGCACGAGCGTTTTTTGTGACAACCGCGCTCAAACGTGTCCGCAAGATTGTTTTACGTTGAATTGGGCAAAGCGGGCGGGAAATGGGCAGCAGCAATTTGCGCGTGGCGTAGCGATCGATAATAATGGCAATGTTGCGGTCGTGGGCGAATATCACGACGCTGCCTTCAATTTTGGTACGGACTTTACCACGCAGCTATCTGAGTCCACTTCAATGCCTGGGGCAGCTTACACGGAAGGGTTCATGGCGTATTACGATACTGCCGGAAGCCCTATGTGGGCCCTGAGTGTGAGTTCGCCAAACCCAGGATTAATGACGAATCGAGTTGCGACGGCGGTAGCATTCAATAACACGAACCAGGTGGTGGTGGTGGGTCGGGATTACTCGAGCATAGCGCCACCTATGCGAGCATTCATTCGTCAATTGGATCCGCTCAATCCGTTGTCCGCGATGAATGGATGGCTGCTCAATACTTTCGCTGGGGAAACGGGCACTACTGAAGCACTTGCGGTCGCAAGTGACCAATCAAATGTATATGTGGTTGGTCGGACGAGTGCTCAATCGACGGTTACGTGCAGTGGGCAGATGGCCATGCTCAGCACTGGAGTCGTTATTGCCAAATATAACGCAGCTGGCGCTTGTATGTGGGTGAATTCACTTGGGACGCCCGTGTTCGACACCGCAATACCAGTGGCCATAACTGCGCGAAATTCCCCCACGGATGGCGTGTGGATTACAGGTACGTACAACAATAATCTCGGTTTGGGTTCGCTGCCTTACCTGCCACCCCAAGGCACAGCGACCTTCGTCGTCAACCTCAACGATGCGGACGGATCGGTGAGGTCGGGAGTTCGACTCTCGCCACAGTTTGGAATGACGGATGGAGTCTTGACGCCAACAGCGCTTGAATCGTTGGGCACTGGCAGTGGAGGTAGTGGAACTCTGTTGCTCGTTGGACGAATGGCTGGCAAGACGGAACTCAATCAAGAATTAACGAGCAACAGCCAATCCGCGGCTTTCATTACAAGGTTGGTCGTCACGGCTGGCGCGAATCCCATGCAAAACCCGGCAACAGCCACGCATATGACGAAGGTGATTGCGGGCCCGATGATGCTCGATGGGGCACGGGGGACGGGGATTTATTTGAAAGGGACCAAGGCATATGTCGCCGGTACGTTCGCCACGAGCGCGACGCTGCCGCAAGGTTCGTTGGTCACGCACACGGGCAATGTGCCGTTTCTCGCGACAATCGACGCCACGACCTTGGCCGTATTGGGATTCGACTCGTTCGCTACGGGCATGGATGAAGAGAGCTTCGCGACGAATCAGGTTTTTCTTGGTGGAAACAATAGCCGCGTAGCGTTGGCTGGCGGGTGGATCAAGAAATTGGATCTGTCCACGCCGTTTGGAATGACGATGGGCGAAATATTGCCCGTGGCGACGACGAACGAAAGTATCGATGTCTTCGTCTCTCGTTTTGATTTGAATTGACGTACCGCGGTCACGCTACGGGATCAGCGCGCGGCAAACGTCATGTTGAAGGCGGGTAGTTCTTTGTCGCCGTCGGGCAATTTGACGACGCGGCGGGTTGCATAAAGAGCGTCGAGGACCGCCACGACTTCCTTGAACGGAGCGCGATTGTCAGTATGCAAAATGGCTTGATCCAGCTTCTTGTCGCTCGGATCGCGATGGTTCGCGTTGGTTTGCCATTCTTGCTCGATGCGCTTGGCGAGTTCGGGATAACGAACCATTTCTTCGCCGTCGCTGGATGCTTTCGGCACGCGAATTTCACTTACGACAGTAGCGCCCTGTTTCCACACGAGACCAAAATCAGTTTCGCCGATATGAACATTGAGGACTTTTTCTGGCGTTACGATCGTCGGAGGATCGAGGCTTGGAGGTCCGGGAACCTGGGCATCGGCATTCATGCGCGAATTCGTCACCCAAACAGCCGTAATGAGCAAAAACGCAATGGTACACATCAAGAGGTCGATAAACGGAACCATATTGATTTCCGCATTCGTCGCCTTCTTCTTCCCACCTTCGCCGCCAACGTCTACGCCGCCCATGGTGATCTCCTTAATGGTATCCCTCGCCAATCCATTGCAGATAAGCGGGTCACGGGGGAGCTAGACAGGCGTGCTCCGAGAAGGTTCCGAATTTTTTTCATCCCCCAAAAATAATCAGAAACCCCGACAATTGACGATGATTTCGTAATTCGCCCATGCCCACCTCGAACCGCTGCGCCCCTTGACAACGGTTTCACCGTCCTTGTTCCTTTCCGTTTTCAACGTCGCGAAGGAGCGAGGTAAGCTTCGAGGTCCCGAAGGCCGGTTTCGGAACCGATTTCGTGAAAGCGCTCGGAAGCAACCCACGCCCGAAGCTTTCCAGAACGGGCCATGTCGCGCTGGACGGAGGCCAAATCGCGCGGGCCTTCCGGAAGTGCAGCAACGACGGCGCGCCGCAGAGCCATCGCGCCATAATCGATATAAGCAAGGTTTTCGTCGCGAGGGCTACCCGGGGCACGTTTTTCATAACGAACGACTCGATCCGCCACAACCTCGCAATTCGATGTATCCCAGCGGTCTTCGTTCAGAAAGACCGACATGGTTCCGAGCGCATCGTGATGAGCGTTCAAATCAGCGAGCGGGGCGGAATAGTCGAAGGGCAAATAGGAATCGCCGTACGTAACGAGAAACGTAGTGTGCAAATGTTCGAGCGCATGACGCAATGCGCCTGCTGTGCCCAGGCGCGTGGGACCTTCGTCCGAGATGGTGACGCGAAGGCCAAAGGACGATCCGTCGCCAACACTATCGCGAATGGCCCGTCCGAGATGCCCCGTACACAAGACGACTTCGTCGTAACCGGCGTGGGCAAGGCGTTCGAGGAGCCAATGGCCAAATGGTCGATTCGCAACCGGGAGCAAAAACTTGGGAACGTCGCGCGTGAGCGGGTACATACGCGTCGCGAGACCTCCGGCCAAAATGACCGCCTGGCGTGAAGGAACATTCGTCATACAGGGGAAGAATAATACACGGGGCATGGAATTTTGCCAAAAACCAAGTGCGAATCGCGCGAGTTGTTGTCATGAGGGAGAAACATCGATACCATTTACCAATGCGCGCATTGGTAACATCGTTCCTGAGTTTGTCGTTGCTTTTCGTCATGGGTTGCGGGGCTAATACCGAACCAGCAGAGAACGAGCCGCCTGCCGAAGAGCCGGGGCTCGAGCCGGGAACGTGGTACAAGGTTGAACTGCCAGGCACGGTCTGCGCCAATGGGAGTCAATACAAATTTTTCATCAATCCGTCATTAAATGAGAGCAAGGACGTGCTGTTCATGTTCGAGCCCGGCGGGGCGTGCTGGGATTACGATAGCTGTGCGGGAAAGACGGGTCTCGGAGCTTCGAACACGGAGGGGATTACTGATGGACATGTTCTGGGGTGGCAACTGGTGTTTCCGTTCTTGCGGCGCGCAGACGAGACAAACCAATTCCGTGATTTCAATTACGTTTACTTGCCGTATTGCACGGGTGACGTGCATATTGGCAATGTGGTGCGCACGTACAAGGATCCGCTTGGAAAGGATCCGGACATCGAATTTCATCACAATGGTTTCAACAATACGATCGAAGCGGCCAAGTACGCGGCATCGGTTTTCAAGAGTCCACCGCGGCTGGTCGTCGCGGGCTGTAGCGCGGGGGGAGCAGGTTCGATAGCCGGGCATTATTTCGTGCGTCAGGCATTGCAACCGGAGAATGCCTATTTGATTGACGATTCTGGGCCACTTTTCCCGGGATCGGTCCACTCCAAACCGCTTTATGATACGATTCGTGAAGCGTGGAATCTGGACAGTGTTTTTTCGACGTTGCCCATTTCCTACGATCCCAATGATATGGGTGGGCTGGTGATGAAACTTGCCGACGAGCTGCCGAAGGATCGTTTGGCGGTTACGTATTTCTTGCGCGACCATACGTTTTCGGCGTATTCGTATGAACGCTTCTTTCCCGAGCTATCGACCGAGGAACGGTTGGGATTTTGGAAAGAGGATTCGGATTTGCTGACGAAGGCGTATGATACGCGGCCAAACCTGGCGTATTTTTTGCCGTATTGGCGCGATCGTGCCGATAGCCATTGTGCGACCATTCTCGACTTCAACGGTACGGAGATTCAGGAAGCGGGGGTGAATCTGGGGGACTTCATCGACAACGTAATGGATGATTCGAGCCCACTGAAGAGTTATCGGGAAAGTCCGCAATCGGGTGAAGACGGGACGCCCTGAGAAGGTGTCTATCAGGACAGACGGCTGAATTCAGGTTTGTCCGCCCCGGGAGGGTTCCGATTTTGCGGCGTCGCGGCACCCCGAACTCGCAGCGGGGTCCCCGCCGCAAACGCCGCAAAATCAAACCGCTCCCAGGGCTATGGCGATCCGCTGTGAAAACCTGATGAACACCCTCTAAGTGGTGGCGGTGGGGGGGAATTCGGCCATGTCGTTTGGCGCCTCGATTTCGTGGTCGTCGTCTTCGACATCAGGAAACAAGGAGCCGACGTTGACCATGAGCCCATCGAAAGGTTGGGCCCGAAGTGTCCGTTTGACGCCGCCGCCGTCGACGTAGATGTACTTTTTGGGCTGCCGGTGAAAAACGAGCAGGACTCGACCAATGGGATCGAGAATCCAGTAATGGGGAATGAGAGCGGCCTGATAAACTTGGAATTTTATTTTGAGGTCGCGAGATTGATTGGTTTCGGAGAGAATTTCAGCGACCCAGTCGGGACGTGCTTCAATCGCCCCGTTGGGACCTTTGACGGGCTTTTTGGGAAAACGGTCCCGGCGCCATCCGGCCATGTCCGGACGAACCCCCTGTCCGTTGATGATAACATCGACTTCGCTGCCAATCCACCATCCACCGGGAGATCCATCGCCACGAAGCCGCGTATCATAAGGATCGACGATATGGGCGAGACGCCTTTGAACACGGCCGTGATCAAGCGAGGGAAAGGATTTGTAATCAATCTGCCCGTTGAGAAATTCAGCACCGTAGTCTTCGGGCAAGGAGAGCCAGTCGGAGAAACTTGCCGGAAAAGGGTTCGGCAATCCGAACGGCACAGAGTTAGGGACACCTTCAAGGGGGAGGTCGTTGGGAAGGGCGAGGTGGGGCATGGGGGGATTCTAGGGGGCGGAGGAAGGTTTGTCATGGGGTTTGGCAAAAAAAAGTTGGAGGGGGTTGGCAAGCGAGCGGGATCATGCGATAATCTAGGGCATGTTGCGAATTCACATGCTTCCGGCGGCGCACGGGGATTGTTTGCTCGTCGAATACGGCAAAGCAAACGAACTCTACCTTATCCTCATCGACGGTGGGGTTTATCGCACGTACAATGACGTTCTTCGTGCCAAACTCGTCGCCATGCCGGAAACCGAGCGGCGAATCGAGTTGGTGGTCATCACGCATGTGGATGCGGATCATATCGAAGGAATCATCAAGCTTCTTGCCGACGAATCGCTGCAGATCGACATTGGTGACATTTGGTTCAATGGTTATGGGCATCTCACGGAGGACGCGCCGCTCAATTTCGGTGGGGTGCAAGGAGAATGCGCCAGTGCTCTGATCGAAAAGCGTAAAATCCCCTGGAACAAGATGACCGAGGGACGTTCCGTGCACGTTCCTGACCAAGGGCCATTGCCGGTATTTACGTTGCCTGGCGGTATGCAGCTGACACTGCTTTCGCCAACGCGGGAAAAAATGGACGCGATGGCGGACAAATGGGAGGTCGAGGTCAAGAAGGCGGGACTCGTAGCTGGGCAATCCGACGATGCGTTGGAACATTGGCAAACAAAAGGCAAACGAAAACTTCTGCGATTTTCGGATACGCCAGAAACGCCGGACGTCGAGGATCTCGTGCAATCAGCCTATGAGGGGGACGGTGCTGCGGCCAATGGGAGCAGCATTGCGTTTCTTGCCGAGTTCGATGGGAAAAGCGTACTATTTGGTGCTGACGCCCATGCCGAAGTTCTCGTTGCGAGTCTCGAACGACTGCTCGACGAACGAAAACTCTCGGTGCTCGAAGTGGACGCGTTCAAGTTGCCGCATCATGGCAGTGCCGCCAATCTGAGCCCGCGCCTCGTCGAATTGGTGTTGCCGCGACAAATCCTCGTTTCTACAAGCGGAGCGATTTTCGAGCATCCCGACGCGGAAGCCATTGCGCGCAGTATCGCGCGCAAGCGCCGAGTCGAATTGGTATTCAATTATCGATCGGAAGAAACCACGATTTGGGAGAGCAAGAAGCTCCAAGAGAAATATTTTTACGACGTGCGTTACCCCGAGCAAGATGGTCAAACCATGACGGTCGATGTCGAAGAGAATCATGCCGTGCTTGGTTCGACCTGAGACGGAGCTCCCATGGCATTTTTGCGCTCGATTCTCAATGGCGAGAAGCTCGGTCGATATTTGGCAATCGTGGCGATTCTTCTCGCGTCGCCGGCGTTATTTCATGGGCTCGAAGTCGATGATCGATTGCAACGAATTGGGGCCTTGCACCAGGGAAAAGTGGCCTATCTGGGCCGTGATCCCATCAATCTGTATACTTTCCTCGATGGCAATCCGGATTTCACGCGATCTCTCGTTGACCGAGGTATAGCGACCTGGTGGACCGATGCGGACGCGCGGCTGCGCTTTTTTCGACCCATCTCGTCGCTGCTACTCTGGGCTGATCATCATATCTTGAAGCTGCCTTGGCTGATGCATGTGCATTCGATGCTGTGGTACATCGCGACAGCGCTCGTGGCGCTGGCGCTTTATCGTCGTTTTTTTGGGAAAACATGGGTTGCTGGTTTGGCGGGGTTGATGTTCACGATCGATCACACGCATGGTTTGCCCGTTTCGTGGATTGCTCAAAGAAACACACTGATTTCTGGTTTTTTTGGATTGTTGACGATTTATTTTCACGATCGCGCCCAACGCGATGAAGGTCGCTCTCGTGAGGCGATATTTGCCGCAATGAGCCTTGGTGCCGCATTATTTTCAGCCGAAGCGGCGCTCGCGATTTTGCCTTATTTGTTCGTGCACGCGTGGGTTTATGCTCGTCCGCGCTGGGTACGCGCATTGGCGCCGCATGGCCCCCCTGTGCTATTGTGGCTGCTTTGTTATAAAATCGGCGGTTTCGGGGCGCATTCTTCGGGCGTATACGTCGACCCTCTCGATGCTCCACTCTCCTATACGGCCAATGTTTTTCGTAATGCCCCGCTGCTCATCGCCACTGAACTTGGCCTCCCGGGAGCCGATTTTTATCCTTTTCTGCCACTTTATGCCAAAGTCGTCATGATCTCTTTGGCCATTGGGGCGGTAGCGTTGTTTCTCGTGGTGGTGGCGCCATTGCTTCATAAGGATCGCCATACTCGATTTTTGGTTTTCGGGGGTTTGTTCGCCATTTTGCCCGCGTGCGCCACGATTCCCGGATCGCGTTTGACCTTTTTGACGAGTTTCGGGGTGCTTGGCGCAGTGGCGCAGGTGGTTGCGGGCTGGCGGGACGGGGAATCCTGGATTCCGCGCCGAGGCTTGGCGTATTGGCGGAGTCTACCCGTTCTGCTTTGGTGCGGATTGGGCCATATTTTTCTTTCGCCCCTGGGCTTTGTGTTTTCATTGCATCAGATGACGATTTTCGAGAGCATCGTGACGCGTCTGGCCAATGGTTTGCCCGATGATGAACGCATGGAATCGCAACGGCTCATCGTGGTTAATGCGCCGGAGCCTGCGTTTTGCGCCTATGTGATGATCATTCGCAGTGATGAAGGTCGCCCCACGCCGGGAAAAATGTTGGCCATGGCAGGCGGCGCACGGAATCTCGAATTGACCCGCATCGATGCTCAAAGCGTGCGATTGAGCAGCCCAGTTGGGCTCGTGCAACCAGGGCCCGATTTGCTCAGCCGCAGCGACCGCCCCTTCAAGATTGGCGAGCGGTTCCATTTGTCGGACGTATCGATTGAAGTAACGCGCATCAACGAAGGGGGGTGGCCATTGGAAGCAACGTTCATGTTCGCCCAGCCGCTCGAAAATGAAGGATACCGCTGGATGAAGTGGAAAGACCAAACCCTGGCCCCGCTCGACATACCCAAAATTGGAGAATCTTTGGTGTTTCCGGGTCAAATCATTCAGCTGCTCTGACGCGCTTCGCGCAGTCGTGCCGTGACCGTAAAATCATCTTGACCTGCGTCCAAAGCCGTGCGATTCAAGGCTGTTCTGCGTGCAAGGAGCCACTTCAATGGTCAACCTCAAAGAGCTTTCGTCGGCCCGGATGATCAGCATTGGTGAAGCGTGGCTCGACCCTGCCCGAGATCGAGCGAAGTTTCAGCAGCTCGCGGCAGGACAAAGTTTGCTGACGCTGATTCAATCGGCGCACGAGGGGCTGGTCGCAACACAGCGAAGCCAGGATCCAACTTCCCGCGAAGTTGTCGCGATTTTGGAAAAACAAGCCCGCCTCGACAAACGGCACGATCGAAAAATAAGGGCGCTTTATTACTTGCTCAATGGTTTGGCCGAAGCAAGCGACGACCCGAATGAAGCAGCCGCTTTTGTAACCGCTCGAGACGAATTGCTCCCTAAAGGTTTGAGCGTTACCAAAGAAGGTTACCGCGAAGAAGCGCAGAATGTCGACCTGGCAAGTCGACGTGTATCGGCATCGAGTCAGGGGCTTTTGAAAAAAATTGCGTTGCGCAGGTCGACGTTGTGGAATTTGGTGGAAGATTGGTTTGCCGCTGGTCGAGAACTAGGCGAGCTGGAGCGTCAAAAAGACCGGTTGGAAGCTACGCCAGGGGGATCGGCGGGCGAAGCCCTGCGGGCGAAAAACACATGGATTCGAGTAGTTACACACATCGAGTCGACGTTGGAGTTGGAAGGTGCGAGCGAAGAATTGAAGACGGCGATTTTGCATCAAGTGCGGGAAGCAGAACAAGTGATTGAACGAAGTGGCATGTTCCAGGTGGACGACGGACCGCGTTCATTCTGATTTGTCGCGAAACGTATCCATGAGCGAATTAGTTTCCACTGAAAAACCTGCCAGCGTCAATACTCGATTCTTGCTCGCCATTGCGGCGGTATTGATCGTCAATTCACACCTCGAAGCCTTTTACCCGGTTTCGTTTCTCGCCGGCGACGGACTTTTTGGCTACGCGCTGTTTTTTTTCATCGCCGGCATTGGTTTGGGTCTTTCGGCCAAGCGAGAACTGCGCACATTTCGCGATTACTACTGGCGGCGCTTTGTTCGCATCTATCCGACATATTGGCTCTTTCGCCTGCTCTTCGCGATGCTCGACAACGACTTCGCGCGGATGACCCCGCTACAAGGCTTGCGCATTTTTGTTTTTCCGACCGAGACGACATTCATCGGCCCGTTGATGGTCGATTATGCGGTTTTGTATCTGCTGTTGCGCAAGGGAGAATCCGCCGTCATTCGCCGGGCGATCTATTGGCTGATGGTTCCCGTCGTCGCTTTATGGATGTATCTCCTACCGCACATGCAGCTCATGCATTCAATGCCGCTTTATTGGTTATTCGCGGGGATCATTGAATTTCAGATGATGCTTTTCGGGTGTTATCTTGGCGAAACGGTAGGCCCCACCCGTAAATACCGATTTGGATGGGATTCCGTGGCCGTGATCTTCATTTTTGGCCTCTATTTGGCGGCCCGCATCGGGGTTCAACGAGGAGTCCTCCCGCCTGGGACGTATCCGCTGCTCTTTGCGCTGTTGGCAGGGCTATTCTATTTCTTGTTTCAGATCGCTTGCTCTTACGAACTCGACGCAATTCTGAAGCGAGTCCCGAGAATCGGACAGCTCATCACGTGGGTCGGCGTAACAACGTTGGAGATGTACTTCGTGCACCAACGCGTCCGGGTGTTCACCTGGGTCCAAGCGATCGTGTTTCCACTGAACATCGTCGCGTTGTGGGCGCTGTCCTTGCCGATTGCAATAGCCGTGGAAAAACTGGTTACGCAGTTTCGTAAGCAGTATCTAAAGGTGAATTGACGACTTTGCGGCCCTCGAAGGCTTGTTCGAGGAAATCGCAGAATCGCGTGCGCAGGATTTTCTGGCTGAGTCGTTCCGACATGACTCGTTGTCCAGTCAAACCCATCGCCAAACGTTTTTCCGGCGAAAGCGCGCGCAAGCGCTCAATCGCTCCAATCGCGCCTTGGACATCGCCGTGCGTGACCGCCAAACCAATGTGGTGTTCGTCGAGTAAATCCGTCACATGGGATGGTCGGGGGCCAAAATAGAGAATGGGCCTTCCAACTGCCATTGCGCCATAAATTTTGCACGGATGCACGATGCCCACCATGTTGTTGCCGAGCGCCACGACGTGAACATCGGCGGCACACAATGAATACCGCAATTGGTCGAGCGGTTGATAAGGCAAGGAGCGCACGTTTTTCTGTTCGTGCTTTTTGATGTGCGCCTCGACGTCCTTTTTCGCCAAACCTCCGCCAATGAACAAAAATTCAATGCTCGGATCGTCCTTGTAGACGAGCGCGGCTTCGAGCAACGTCGTAAGCGGATGCGACGGGGTGTGATTGCCCGAATACATGATGACGAATTTGCCATCGAGCCCCTGGGCTTTGCGGAAAGGATTTTGCTCGTGCGGAACGGGGACGAGGTGATTTTCGTGCGGCCACGGCGGCATGATCTGCATCTTGGACTTGACGTTGCCCGCGGCCCGCAACCGACCGGCCATGAATCTATCGAGAGCCACGACGAGCGACGATTGTTCGATGATGAGCTTGTGGGCGAATTCGAGAACGCGCGTGACGAAATCGTCCGCATCGGCTTCTCCCATGGCCACCAGCAAATCTGGGTTGAGGTC
>DAOMZH010000287.1:0-11209 GCA_035437985.1 Polyangium sp. (in: bacteria)
CCCATCGTACATGCGGTCGTGCCCGCCGAACAGACGCCAAGCTGACCCGTCATGCACGCCATGCCGCCGCCAGGATTGTTTTCGTCGGTCGTACCATTGCAATTGTTATCGAGGCCGTCGCATGTTTCCGTCGACGGCGCCGTATTGCGATTGCAGGCCAGCGCGCCTCCCGAACAAGCCGTCGTCCCCGCGGCACACACGCCAACCTGCCCCGTGCTGCACGCCACACCGCCACCCGGATTGCCTTCATCCGCGGTGCCATTGCAATTGTTATCGAGGCCGTCGCATGATTCGGTCGACGGAGCCGTATTGCGATTGCAAACGATTGCCCCCATCGAACAAGCCGTCGTCCCCGCGGCACACACGCCAACCTGCCCCGTATTGCACGCCATGCCGCCGCCAGGATTGCCTTCGTCCGACGTACCATTGCAATTGTTGTCGAGCCCGTCGCAAGTTTCGTTCGACGATTGCGTATTCTGGTTGCACGCGAGCATTCCGTTCATGCACACGCGCGTTCCCGCCGAACACACCCCGGGCTGGCCCGTCGTGCACATCCCACCGCCGCCGGGATTACCTTCATCCGCACTGCCATTGCAATTGTTATCGAGACCGTCGCACGTCTCCGTGGAAGCCATCGTCGTTTGAACACAAACGAGTCCACCACCCTGGCATTGGTATGTCCCGGCAGAACACACGCCAGGCAACATCGTCGAGCAGACTCCACCACTGCCCGGATTGCCTTCGTCTGTGGTTCCATTGCAATTGTCATCGATTCCGTTGCAGCTCTCGGTCGCGGGAAATGTGACTTGTGTACACGTCGCCGCACCATTGGAACAATTGAGGATGCCCTGGGCACACGGGCCGAGTTTCCCAGGCACGGTGCACGTTCCGCCAGAGCCCGGATTTCCCTCGTCGGAGGCCCCATTGCAGTTGTTGTCGAGGCCGTCGCAAAGTTCCGCCGATGGTTGCGTCGTTTGAACACAAACGATACCGCCATTGGTGCAATTCGTCGTCCCTGCGGCGCAAACACCTTGCAAACCCGTCGTGCACGGCATGCTGCCGCCAGGATTGCCTTCGTCCGTTTGTCCGTCGCAATTGTTGTCTTTGTTGTCGCACGTCTCGCTCGACGGCATCACCGTCGAATTACACACGAGCATCCCGCCGGTACAAACCATCACGCCGGGTGCACAAACACCGGGTTGGTTTGTCGTGCACGCCGCTCCGCCACCGGGATTGCTTTCGTCGACGCTCCCGTTGCAATTGTTATCGAGCCCGTCACAAATCTCGTTCGTGGCCATTCCGGGCGTACACGTTTGCACCTGCCCACCCGCACACGCTTGCACCGTGACGAGGCACGCGCCTACACCACATGAAATCGTTCCGAGCCCATCGTCGATGAAGAAATTACAATCGTCATCGATACCATTGCAGATCTCCGTCGTGGGTTGTCCGGGCACGCACGTCACCGGAGCGCCATTGACACAGCCGGGAACCATTGCCAGGCACGCCCCGGCGCCACATGTCGTGCTCGGGATGTTTTCGTCGGTTTGTCCGTCGCAATCGTTATCTTTCGCGTCACACGCTTCGGTTCCTGGTAAAACCTCACCCGTGCATGCGCCCCACGCTCCGCCCGTGCACGTCTGCGTACCCGCCTTGCATTCGCCTACGCCTGCCGTCCCCGTCCCACCCGAATAACAGGAGCGCATCTCCCCTTCCGTCGTGCACGGACAATCAATCCCATTGTCGATGGCCCCGTCGCAATCTTCATCCGTACCATCGCATGTTTCCGTCTTTGGCGTGCCCGGTTCGCATGTGGGCATCATCCCATTCACGCAATTGTCCACCATCGCTTGGCAAGCGCCTACACCACACATTTGACTGCCAAGACCATCATCCACACTGCCATTGCAATCTTCGTCGACGCCATTGCAGGTCTCCGCCCCCGGTAAAACCTGCCCCATACACGCGCCCCATTGACCTCCACTACACGTCGCAGTACCAGGCTTGCATTGGCCAACGCCACTGGTACCCGCGGCCCCCGTGTAACAAGACTGCGTCTGACCATCCATGCAGCCAGAGCTTCCGCCGCCTCCACCCATGCCCTCCCCACCTGTTCCAGCAGTGCCACCTGCACCACCTGCACCACCTTGGCTGGTCGTGCCCGTCGAAGGCGTGTCGGAGCATCCCATGCCGAACATGCCCAGCAGTACGGAAAGCGTACCGGCAATCGTCATCGCGCGGACTGGATTACGCATGCGAAAATCTCCTCGAAAATACCAAGTTTGGATGAGCGAACAAGCGGCTGAACAATATCGTCGCATGAGCGGTGCAGAGAGTAAATAACGAAAACCATCGGCGCTCTGCAAAATAAGGTACCCGGATGAACCCTCCGAGATCACTCTGGATTCAATCGCCGACCATTGCGTGAGCATTCCGTCGACCAATCGTTATCCGGACAACGCTCCAGAACCAAGCCGGATAGTCGGACGTGTATTTTTTCCCGCCATGCCGCACAAAGCACCGATCTCACACGATTGACTTGCACCCGACAAGCAGTCGCCGGACACTCGATTCATGAAACCTAGTTCTTCTTCCATTCGTTCGTTCCCTATCCCTCATGGAGCCGGTCACGTTTTGCGCTGGCTGGCACTTGGTTCCTTGGCAATCACCCTCGCAAGCACTGGTTGCGGCGACGAACCCACGATCCGTGACAATGGAAACAGTTCTGGAGCTGGCAACGCTGGCGCTGGAGGTTCCGCCGTCGGCACGAGCAGCAGCAGCAGTAGCAGTAGCGGAGATGGAGGCGGTGGCGGAAGCGGTGGCAGCCCCATGCCCATGGATCCGCTGCCTTTGCGCGTGCTCAATTGGAACGTTCACAACCTCGAAAACGACAAGGACGACAGCGGCGCACCTGGAGAAACCATCGTCACGACAGCTGAATACACATCCCATCGTCAAGCGGTGGGAATCGTGCTGAAAGAAGTGGATGCCGACATTGTCGTGCTGGCGGAAGTCGAAAACAAAGCCGTCCTCGACGATCTCAACAAAACCGAGCTTGGGAACAAGTACGTTGCAGCGAGTCTGATTGACGGCAACGACTACCGCGGCGTGGATATCGGAGTGCTTTCGAAGGTTCCAATCGATTCTGTTGTTTCGCACAAAGGCGATGCGTTTCCACTCAATGGCACCCAAGGCCCCAACTATTACTTTTCTCGTGATTGCCCAGAGATTCACATTCAATTCAACGGGAGAAAAATGGTGTTTCTCGGGGCGCATTTCAAAGCCAAGAGCAACGATGATCCGATCAAGCGTTTGGCCGAGGCGCAACACACACGCGCGATCGCGGATGGTTTGGCGAAGCAGGATCCCTCACGCGCCATTGCGGTCTTGGGCGATTTTAATGACACCCCCGATTCTCCGCCGTATTTGGCTGTCGTCGGTTCTGGAGCGACGAAATTCACCGACGTGACGTTATCCGTTGCCCAGGCCAATCGTTGGAGCTACAACTTCCAGGGCAAACTCGAGCTCATCGATTATCAAATGGTCAATCCCGTGATGGGTCCGATGCTCCAAACGCAATCGGTAACGATTCGCCATACGACGAATGTCGACGCGGCAAGCGATCATTCACCCGTGATTGCCACGTACATGGTGAATTGACGTGAATGGTGTTCGTCAAGGACACGTGTCCGCCATGACGAGCACATCATCGACGTTCCAAGACCCGACGGCCATGCTCCCAGGCGCACCGACATTGAAGCCAAAACGAATCTGCATATTCGCATTGCGGTAGGTCGTGAGGTCGAAGGTCATCTTCGTCCATGTCGTATCGGTAATGACCTGCGCGCCGGTTTGCCAAACCGTGTACCATGCCGCTCCATTGTAGACTTGCACGACGTTGTTCATGTACGGCGCGTAATCCGAACGCAGCCACCTTTGAAATGTCAGAATGACCATCGAAGCATTCGCGGTATCGAATGTCGGACTCGTCAAGTAATAATACCCGTGCGGCTGAGCGAGGTTGCAACCGCCCACGCGGACACCGGCGAGGAAGTTGTCCGTCGTCGGCGAAGAGTCCGACGTTGGATCGCCACAGGTTCCCGAACCTGGCGTCGCCCTGATTTCCCATTCTGGATCCGTCGACCAACCAATGGGATCGGCAAAATTTTCCTCGAGGAAAACCGTGGGTCCTCCTTGACAAACGAGTTTTCCGGCGACGCATGCGCGCATCCCACCACAACCACAAGCCACGTTCCCACCTGGGTTGTTCTCGTCGACTTGACCGTCGCAATCGTCATCGACACCATTGCAGACTTCGACTTGCGCCGACGAATTGGCCACGCATTTCAACATCCCATTTGCACATTGGGTCAGCCCAATCGCACAAAGATCGGGTTGCCCCGTGTCACAAACCATGTTTCCGCCGGGATTGTTGTCGTCGACCACCCCGTCGCAATCATCATCGAGGCCATTGCAGGTCTCTGGCGATGCCGCAACGAGCGGAAAACAGCCGACAGCTCCACCCTTGCATTGTTGCTGTCCGGCCGCACAGACCCCCGCATAACCGGTCGCGCACGCAAAACCCGTTCCAGGAACGTTGTTATCGACGAGGCCGTCGCAATCGTCATCGATATCATTACACGCTTCGACCAGCGCCGGCATGACATTGGGGACACACGTCTCGGCACCTGCGACACAAGCTTTTTTGCCATTTTTGCACGGCCCTTCTTTGTCGGGAACGATGCACGCTCGGCCCTGATTGGGAAACGTTTCGTCAATCTGCTTGTTGCAGTTGTTATCGATTCCGTCGCATAACTCGAGCCCCGGAGGCTTCGCTACGCACATGTTCAATACGCCGTTTTCGCACGTCTGAACCGTGACTTGGCAAGCCCCTTCGCCACACGTCGTCATTCCCATGTCGTCCGGGAGGCCATTGCAATCGTCATCCTGAAAATTGCACAACTCGTTCGACCGCGGTTTGACTTCGCCCCGACAAACCCCCCACGTCCCCGTCGCGTCGCATGTCTGCTGACCTGTCGTACACGCTCCAACGCCAAGGGTTCCCTCCGGCCCGGAATAACAGGCCTGGGTTTGTCCCTCAGTACACGGACAACCTTCGTCGACTTCATCATCGCAATCGTTGTCCCGACCATCGCAAAGCTCGTCGACGGGTACGCACATCGGCGCACCGCCAGAGCCGGCTGCTCCACCAGTCGCGTTTCCATTGCCGCCCGAAAACCCATCAGGGGTGTTGTCCGTGGCGCAGCCAGCCGCTTGAAACGAGAAGACAAGGCAACAGCCAAGCGCCAAGAGCGTGGCCGGAATCGTCGATCGCATCGGTCCTCCGAACTCGAACCCGAGTATGAACAAGTGAGGCTTCGGGTCGCGTACGGCGCCCTGCGCCCCAATCCCCACGTCTATGCGTCATGGGGCAAAGATTCCTCGCACATATTGCATGTTTTAGGATTTTTTCGCCCGGTAAAGGAAGACTGCAGTTCCCGTGCCCGACGGCAGCACGACGCATGGCGCTAAGGTAAGCTCCGGGGCTATGAGTGCAGGCAGCGCAGCGACGAACCGACGCGCAACTCGGCGGGGACGCCGAGATCGTGGTCGTGTTTTCGCCATCGCGCTGTGCGTCATCTTCGGTCTCGTCGGCGCGATCCCACTTTTGCTCGGCGGACTCGTACGCCTCGCCCCCGTACGCGCCTGGGCCGCCCGCGAAACAGCGCAACTCATCACGCGTGAGCTGGGAATTTCCGCGCGTTATCGCGTGTCCATGCAGGCCTGGCCGCTCGCCATCGATCTCGAAGACGTCGTCGTCGATGCAGACGATGGAGGAAATCCCGTCGCCACAATCGAGCGTATTGGAGTTCGTCCGCGGCTTTTTTCGCTGCTCAATGGAGAACTCGACGTCGGCGAAGTCGAAGTGCTCGGACCTCGTTTGCGGTTGGTCGTGGTCGATGGCCAACTGGCGAATCTCCATCCGCGTTTGCCCGTGTCTGCGGATTCCAAACCATCCCCCCACACGCCATTTTCCGCCCTCACCATCACCGACGCGCATCTCGATGCGACCATCGAAGGCACGCACCTCGAGACCCGAGAAGTCGATGTCGATGTGACGTCGGAAGAAGGCGGCGCTTATGAAATCGCTTTGCGCACGGGCCTCGCCACGATTGTCCGGACGCACAAGATGCCCGGCCGTGAACAACGCGAAGACATGGTCGATGAAGACACCATCTGCCGACTCGACACTCGCGTACACGTCGATCGCGAAGGGCTCACGGTTCGTCGTTTGACGCTTCGCGGCGCAGCTGATTTCGATCCGGACGCCGAGACGAACCCCGGTTGTGGACTTCCTCGAGAAGACGCGCGCAACTTCGAGGTAAATCTGGGGGCATTTCGCGTCGACGTGCCGCTCGGTGCGCCCGCGACGAACGTTGCGAGTGACAAACCTGACGCCCCCGTCTCGAAATCGCTCTTGCCCGTCCCGATGAGCGGACGGATTCGCGCCCGCTTGCCGCTCTCGATCGTGCATCGTTTCGTCGATGCACCATGGGTCACGGGCAGCGTCGGCCTCGATATCGTCCTCGTCCACGATCCTGCGTCCAAGCTGCCCAACGTGAGCGGGCACCTCGAAGCCACTGAACCTGGCGCGAGCGGCAAAGTTTTCGCCACGACGCTCGATTCGGATCTTTCGATCGTCGACGACGTCGTGCGTTTGTCGAAGCTGGAAGTCACTTGGGGAAACGGAGAAGTTTCGATCGCCGAAGTCAAGGTCGAACCGTTTGCCCCGGGCGTACCACTTTCCACAGGTCCCATCGATCTCCGTCATCTCACCTTTCCCGGTCTCCTGCGCGACCTCGGCGTGCATCCACAAGCATGGGTCGCGTGGGATCTCGACAAGGGGCACTTCGACAAGTTTGGCGGGACGCTCGTTCCCCTCGAGCTCGAAGGACCGATGGAGTTTGCCACGAAAAACTTCGAGATCTTCGATCGCCCCACGACCGATCCGGCTCGTGGACACATGCTCGGCGTCGCGGAAGGGAGTTTGCGGACGAACTTCGAGGTTCATCCGACAGGTGTGGTGCTCGACGACGTCGTCATCCAAACGCCCAAATCCACCTTGCGCACGCGCGTTTCGTTGCAATTCCGCACCGTGCTCGATCTGCAGGTGTTCGAAGGCACGCGCATCGACTTGTCGGAAATCAGTCCGTTGCGAAACGTTCCGTGGAGCGGCATTGCCGAGATCACGGCCGTCGGACACGGGCCCTTCACGCGCCCCAAGATCGAAGCCGAGGTGAAGATCTCGAACTTCGATTTTGCGATCTTCTCGTTTGGCGACGTGGAACATGCGCGCGTGTTTTTCGAGCCCTTCGACTTGCACGTCGTCGATGCGCATTTGCGCAAAGGGGACAGTCGGGTGGCCGTGCCGAACATGCACGTCGACTTCGACGCGATTCCCGGCGTGATCGTCGACGCCGACATCGACACGCACGCTGCACCGCATTTGTGGGCGCACGATTTTTACAACATCGTGGGCATGGGTGGCGATCCGCGGTTTGCCGAAATCGATGCCAATGCGAGCGGCACGGCACGTCTGCGTTTTGTGCGGGGTGGCCCCGAAGATCGCTGCGGAGCCGGGCGTTTACGCGTCAAAACGAAGATGCACCTCGAACATGCTTCCTTGTTTGGCGAGCAATTCGATGATGGAGAAACCGACGTCGATCTCGATTGGGACGATCTCGAAGCATCAGCCGCAGGCATGCGCCTCGACGTACACGCAGCGTCACTTCGCAAAGGTGCGGGAACAGTGCTGGCTAGTGCGGCGGTTCGTCCGGGCGGAAAAGTCACGGGACAAGCCATCGCCACGGGCATTCCGATTGATCGCGTCGATGCGCTGGGTCGCTGGAGTCGTCCCTTCGATGGCTCAATCTCGGCCGTCGCCGAGCTGTTTGGCACGGTCAGTCAACTCGAAGCGCGGGCGGACGTGCGCCTGACGCCAATTCGAATTGGAGCGGCATCGCTTCCCGCGTCGCAGTTCGATTTGGTCATGTCTGCCGATGGTTCGTCTCCACGAACAGTTGGCTGGACGCGTTGCAAGAATCCGCGCTCGGCGCCGTTTGACCGGGCTGAATTCGATCGCGATTTGCCGTCGGGAAATTTTCGCGTGACGGGACAAGTCGCGGGCGGACAGATTTCTCTCGATGACGTCCGCATGACGCGACAGAAGAAAAAGGTCGTTTCGGGGAAAATCACGACGCACGGCCTGGATCTAGGCGCATTGGCCAACCTGATTCCCGGTGTTGCATTCAGTGCCACGCCGCCCACGGGCAAACTCGATGCGTCGTTCGACATCGCGCGTTTGCCCTTCGACGACTTGGCCAAGTCCCGCGTGACGCTCGCGGTCACGGGCCTCGAGCTCGAACGTGCAGGTCGTCGCGTTGCGCTCTCGGGCACGCCAGGTCCGATCCTCATCGACAACGACACACTGACGCTTCCGAAGATCGCCCTCGTCGTCGACGCAGCATCGGGAATTTCAGCGCCCATCACGATTGACGGGAGTGTGTCGCGGCTCATTGCCGCACCTGATTTCGATTTGGATCTGCAAATCGGTTCGCTCGATTTGTCCCGTTTGTCCTCGGGCATTCCCTCGATTCATCGGGCTCGCGGGTCTGTCGAAGGAAACCTGCGTATCAAAGGTCCACCGTCGGCGCTTCGTTACGGAGGTTCGGCGCGGCTGCGTCGTGGCGAGTTGGCTTTGCGCGGCGTGCCAGTTTCGATCGACAACGCCGAACTCGACATCGCCGTCACGAGCAGCGAAGCGCGTATCTTGCGCGGCTCGGCACGCGTGGGCGGTGGAGAAATGAGCGTCACGGGACGCATGCCCATTCGCGGCTTCGAACTCGGAACAGCGGAAGCCGCGATCACGATGCGCCGCGTGAAAGTTCCCCTCGCGGACGGCATCAACATGACCACCGATGCCGATCTGGTCGCCTCGTTCAAACCGTCAAACGGCGAAGACGAACCCGAAGGGAAAAACCTTCCCGAAGTCAAAGGCACGCTCACGCTGACTTCGTTTCTCTACTCGCGTCCTATCGGTCTCAGCCTGGATCTGAACCAACTTGCTGGAGGACCGCGACGCACCGCAGTCACCACGTACGACCCGAAAAACGACACATTTCGTTTCGATGTGAACGTTCTCGCGCAACAACCACTGCGCCTGCAAAACAACCTCGTCGACATGCAGCTCGACATCGCCCCTCCAGGTTTGGCCTTTTCCGGGACGAACCAACGGTACGGCGCACGAGGACTGCTGCGCATTCTTCCGGACTCGAAGCTTCGTTTGCGCAGCAGCGAATTCACCGTGCGCGAAGGTCTGGTTCGTTTTGACGATCCTTTGCGTTTGGCGCCGAAGGTAGACGTTCGAGCACAAACGGAATATCGACGTTACGCATCGACGGCGACGTCTGCGGCGGCGGCGACCGACACGAGTACGACGGCAGCGGCGACGGCGAGCATGGGTCAGCAGTGGCGCATCAACTTGTATGCCCACGGCGACGAGGAAAACCTGAAGCTCGATCTCACGAGTGATCCATCGTTGAGCCAGGAAGACATCGTGCTGCTTTTGACGATGGGTTTGACGCGGGCGGAAATGGACCGAGGTTTGGCGTCGTCGATTGGTGAAACAGTGGGTCTCGAAGCATTGGCGGCGATCACGGGAGCCGACAAGGCAGTGAAAACGATCGTGCCGATCATCGACGAGTTCCGGTTTGGCACGGCGTACTCGTCACGTACGGGACGAACCGAACCAACGGTCACCTTGGGCAAACGCATCACGGACCAGGTCCGCGCGACCGTGACGACCGGCATCACGGAGAACCGTGAAATTCGTTCCAGCATCGAGTGGCGACTTGGGCGCCGCATGATCTTGCAAGGCGCGTACGACAACACCAACGACGTCTCCAGCTCGCCGCTTGGAAACCTCGGCGCAGACTTGCGCTGGCGAATCGAGTTCGAGTGAGCGGAGTGGGGAGATTGTTACGAAACCAAATCATCGAGAGCGGCACGCACCGGCGTGTAGCTCTGCTCTCGACCCGGCATCCAGCGCTTGAGCCCTTCGAGTTCGAGCAAGCGCCGATGTTTGGGGTTGGCGAAGTTCATCTCGACGAGCACCCGCCGGAACGCCTCGATCTTGTCGACCGGGAGCGAAGGCAACGCATCGAAGATGCGCAAATCGAACGTGGGAGTCGTCCACAGAACATCGAGCAACCGCAGATCGATCCGCCCCGCAGCTTGTTCGGCTTGCCAAACCAAACTGCCCACGATGCCTGCTTGCGCGCGTCCTTCGTGAACGGCCGCGAGCACGTCGAACTCACTCGCTTGCGTGTCTCCGTGTTTGCCGATGTCGCTGTCGAACTGCATCAGCTTCACTTGGCTCAGATCCACACCGGCTTGTTTGAGGTAGTAGAGCGGCATGATGCGGGCTTGCGCGGAGTCGCGCGAACCGACGGCCAAGGTTTTGCCGTGCAGATCGGACAGCTTTTTCACGACGATCTCGCGGCGAATCAGAATCTTCGCGCACGCGTCACGATCCCGATCGCGCATCGCGACCCCAATCACTTTGCCGTCCGTGCGCCGCTTGGCGCGCACGTGCGAGAGACACGAGTTCCAAGCAACGTCGATGTGCCCGTGCAACAGGGCTTCGAGTTGCCGCTCGTAGCTGGAGTAAAGGGCGAAATCGATGGCGAGGCCGTGCGCTTGGAAGTGCTCACGCATTCCTTCCCAAAAGGTGACGACCTTCGGGTCGTACGCGACCGCTCCAATCAGCATTGTCGAATCAGCCATGCCGTACCTGTTTGGCGTGCATCCGCGGCGGACGGTAGCATCGGGAGCGGCGCCGACCCAAGGGCGGAGCGCCATGATGGGCCCGAGTTCGAAGTGCGTTCTTCTCCCCGAGTTTTTTCTGCGGTCGCTCTGCGTACCTTGCGTGCGTGCTGCCTAGTCGCATGTGCAGCCCTCGCCGCGCCCGCATTTGCGCAAACGCCCGGAGAACGAGCAGTCACGGCTGGAGAAGAACCCCAAGCTGCGCTGGCTGTTCCAGAACTAAGTCCGCCCCCTGACTTCAGCGCCCTGGCGGGAAAACCCGTTCGTCGGGTGGAAGTTGTTCCGACCGGAACTCGATTCAAAGCCACTGCCCGCGTGGAGAGTG
>DAOMZH010000288.1:0-11177 GCA_035437985.1 Polyangium sp. (in: bacteria)
CGGGACTCCAGACCAACGCGGTCGCGGCGCCTGCGTGCGCGTGGATAACACTGGATTGCTCCATTGACTTGGTATTCCACACCAAAATGTCGCCGCTCGACAACGCCCCGGCAATCCATTGGCCATCTGGACTGTACTCGGCTCCATAGGCGGAACCACCCATCGACGAAATCACCTGACGGCGACTCGAATCGTCCACATCCCATATTCGAACCGATTGATCATACGAGGCCGATACCAATTTCTTACCGTCCGGGCTAAACGCGACGCGGTTGGCATTTCCGCGATGACCACGAATGACGCTTGGCGCTCCGGTGCCGTCGCTACTCCAAACGCGTAGGGTCCGATCTTGCGACGCCGACACGATCCGTTTGCCATCTTTGCTGAACGCTACGCCATAAACTTCCCCTTCGTGACCCCGCAAAACAAGCGGTGGTTGGGAGTCATCGACATTCCAGACGCGAATGGTTTGATCACCGGAAGCACTGGCAAAACGCTTCCCATCCGGATGCGCAGCAACGGCATAAACGAAAGCTTCATGCCCGCGAAGGATTTTGGGCGTTCCTGAGCCATCGGCGTTCCACACGCGCAAAGTATTATCAAACCCGCCGGAAATGACGCGCTTACCGTCATGAAGGAATGCGGCAGTGTATACACTCGCCTCGTGACCTCGCAAAATGATTGGTTCACCAGTCCCATCCGTATTCCAAATGCGCACCGTTTTATCGGAAGATGCTGAAATGATCCGTTTCCCATCGGGGCTAAACGCCGCTTCGTTGACGGTACCGTCGTGACCCTCGAGGACAATGGGTTTTTCCGAGCCATCCGTATTCCAAATTCTGATGGTTCTATCCTGAGACGCCGAAACGATTCGTTTCCCATCGGGGCTAAATACGGCGCTCCAGGCAGCCCCCTCATGGCCGCGCAAAATGCGCGGTTCGCCCAAACCATCGATACTCCACACACGCACCGTACCATCGAGGCACGCCGAAACGATGCTTTGGCCGTCAGGGTGAAATGCTGCGTCGCGCACGGCGTCTTCGTGGAGCAACACAGCCGTCGCCGTGCTCGAATTGCGCGCCATGACCATCAAATCGTTCCAGCCCCGAGGAATCGATTCCGTTTCGACTTCCCGCAACACCGCCAAAACCAGCGTCGCGTCATCCTGATGTTCCCGCGCCACCGCCATTCGCGTCGCATTGCGTGCGCGCGCCGCATTCATTTCCGCCGTCACATTGGCGTTTTTCGTGTGAATCGCTTCTTGATTGGCACGGGCCGCCTCGTCCCGCGCTTTTAACGCCAACATCGAGACAACCACAACCACGACGCTCAAAATCGCCATCGCCGTAACGACCGCCCCACGTCGCCACCGTCGCTCGCGATCGCCCAACGCTACGACAGCAGCGAGAAATTGTTCTTCCCGCGCACTCAAGGCCGTCGAGGTTTGGCCGGCATGGTGTAATTGCCATTGATGTCGCCCTTCGTTCGCCGCATCTCCGCGCCATAACAAGCCTTCTGGACGCCCACTTTGCTCCCATTCCTTCGCCGCTGAACGCAGGCGCATCAAAAACTTGGCCTCGTCCTTGTCCTCCTCCAACCATTGACGAAATTGTGGCCATTTGACGATGAGACTTTCATGAACCAATTCAACCGTGCTCTCTGCTCCCGCCCCTTCGACCACAATGAGTCGCGCATCCACGAGCCTCCCAAGAACTCGCTCCACCTCGGGTGCCGCGTTTCCACCGATTTCAGCCAGCTCGCGCCTCGTGACGATAGCCCGTGTATATTCCGGCGTCACCAATCTCGACAACAACGTCTTGGCCCATTTTTTTTCGGTACCACTCATCGCGCCGACGACACTGTTTGCATGACTCGCCAACGCCCCCTCCACACCCCCGAATTCTCGATATGTCGCCTCCGTAAGGACCTTTTTTTCTCGATTCCGCCCTTCCCACAAACGCGCAGCAGTAAATTGCAAAAGAGGCAATGCACTGGAGGTTCGAGTCAGAACATCGAGCATCTCGCAAATCAAGGCCTCCGATTCCAATCGATACGAAAATGCTTCCGCGGGAGCGACCAGAGCGCGACGTAATCCAGGTGGATCCAACGGGCCGACCAAAACCGTTCCCCGACTGATCCATTCCGCCAGCACCCCAGAAGCCGAGGCCACACGATCGAGAAAGTCGTGGCGAATTGATATCATGACCCGCAAAGGCGAACTCGTATCGTCGGCCGCACCAATCAAACATTGAAAAAATAGACTCCGCTCGACTTCCGAAGCCAACGTGAATGCTTCCTCGAATTGGTCAATGAATAGAAAAATGCGTTCCCGCCGCCGTGCCGCGCGACTCCGCAGTTGTACGCCCAAAAAACCAGGCTCATTTTGGAGTTGTTCGAGCATCGCCTCGCGTTGGTGAATTTCGCCATGCAGATGATTCCGACCACTCGTCGGCGAATCCCCACTCATACTCGACCGCTGCCAAGAATGTTGCAACAAGAGATCCGCAAGCATCGCCAATGGATGCGGGCCAGGACGAACGACAAAGGCCTCCCAAGCGTCACCTCCGCGCACGAGGGCTGGAATGACTCCAGCCCGGGCCAATGAGGATTTGCCAGCCCCCGACGAACCTACGAGGGCCAGCAATGGCTGATCAATCAGGCGCAGTACGATATGCTCGACCAAAGCTTCTCGCCCGAAAAAAAAAGCCGCATCACGTTCTTGAAACGCGGACAAACCCGTATAAGGATTGACTTCGTCTTCCCCCTGTTCGCCCCGACCACCAAATCGTTCGCGCGCAATTTCTTCGAGCTGATTGCAAAGTTCTTCTGCGGATTCTAGGCGATCGTCGCGATATTTCATCAAACAACGATCCACGATGATCCCCAAACGGCCGGCTTCGGGCACACGCTCGCGAATCGAAGGCATGGGTATTTCTCGTTTGGCAACTTCGAGCAAAGATTCGGGGGAAATCGGGGCACAAGGATGCTCGCCCGCAACCATTTGATACATCATGATTCCGAGGGCCCAAAGGTCGGTTCGCCCATCGATCGCTTCGCCCCACCATTGTTCAGGAGCCATGTACGAACGTGTTCCGACCATCACGCCCGCTTCCGTGAGCGCCCCCGAGCCAATCGTATTCGACGCCCAATCGGGCCGCGAGACCTCACCTTTATCCTCGAGCGAATCCGCGGTGCTGCTCGTGAGTTTGGCGACTCCGAAATCGAGCACCTTGACCTTTCCACTCTCCGCGAGCATGATATTGGCGGGCTTCAAATCTCGATGAATGATTCCGGCATCGTGGGCGCATTTTAATGCACGGGCGACCGGAAGCATCAAACTCGCCACGCGGGCCGCGGGCACACCATTGACGTGGGCGTCCGTGCGTCTCTCCGCGAGCCAGGTCGAAAGTGTTTTTCCTGGTACGTACTCGAGCACCATGTAGGGACAATTCTCATGTTCGCCGATATCGTACAACGCCACGATGTTTTCGTGAGCCAATTGCGCCGTCGCTTGCGCTTCGATGAAAAAACGAGTCGCGTGCTTCGGATTGACTTGCAGCAAAAACTTCAATGCCACCCGCCGTCCCAATCGAGTGTCCCGAGCAAGCCAAACGTCCCCCATGCCTCCTTGCCCGAGCGGACGCATGAGCTCGTAATGCGCCACGTGAGTCCCCGGATTCAAAGGACGTCGGGCAGCTCGTTTTACAACCGGCGCCCGCTCCGGCTCCGGTTGCGTCGGATCCTCCCACAAAGCCATCCGAGCAGACTACATCAGGTAATTCTCAAACTCAAACGTTTCGCAGGCCAATTGAGCGTACGCTCGCAAACCCATTACCTCCATCAAGACCAAAGAAGATTGAACTTCTCGATGAGCTGACGCATTCGGCTCTCGTTTACATTCATCGTCGTTCGTAGGCCCATATGTAGATAAAACGCACAAAAAAGCACCTGCGCGACGACTTGGTTCCACCAAATTGCCCCCGTGGGACATTTTGCCCCGAGGCGGCAAGTGGTGACTCGAGCCCCAAAGCTCGAAATCGACGCTCGAGAGCTGAAATTTGACGTTATGGCTCGGCGTCGAAGCGTCAATTACGCGTGATAAATGGGAATTTTTGCGCAAGTCCCGGAGAAAGTGCAAGAATTGCTCAATGGCTCGGCACGGCCTGTGCTGATGGTCAAAAACAGAAGGCAACGCCGCGGTGATTACGGCGACAAACCGTGAGTGGACAACCACCTCCACAACCGCAGGCAACTTCAAACGTCGTTTGACTCGCTGCAGTGATTGCGACGTTGAACAGCGACATCGGTAATGAAACCCTAGGAGTCCTTCCATGAAAACCATCACTTCAAAATTGAGCGTTCTGGCATTGGTTTGCGGCGTCGCGCTGGCGAGCTTTGGTTGCTCTTCCGAACAGCCGAACAGTCAAAATCCGGCGAATACCGGCTCCACGAACCAGGGACTCTCGATTGTGAAGGGGCGCGTTGGAGACAATGGTCCGAGTTACATGCAATATGGTCTCGGCGGCAAAGGTACGCTGGCCGCGACGAAGCACGTGAAGATTTCGGCCATCGATAGTGACGGTACGGTGGAAGAACTGACGAAAGTAGCGCTGGACGCGTCGGGGGCATTTAATGCGAATGTCAAGCTCGATTCGAATGTCAAGCTGCTCGTGGCCACGGCGCTCGATGCGTCCGGCAGTGCCATCGGTTCTGCAAGCACGGCCATTGATGGAGCCAGCGGCGCGGCGATCATCATTGCGCCGATTACGACGGAAACGTCGCTCGAAGCTCAGGTCATGGCCCAGCTGCTCACCGACGCATCGGCAGACGCGACGGCGGACTTGTTCGCCATGCTGCAAGCACACGCTTACGTCGATTCCAAGCTCGCGCTGGCCGTAGGCACGGCGCTCAATGCCGGTGCCAATCTGCAGGTCATGGTCGATGCGATTGCCCAAGCAGTCGTGGCGGCGACCGCAGCGCAGCTCGACGCCTTTGCGAATGCAGGAATCGATATTTCTGCAAACGCCATGGCTACGATTACTTCCCAATTGTCGACGACGTTGAATGCGGCGCTCGACGCTGGTGCGGATGTTCATGCTTCGACACGGCAACTCGAAGCGAGCCTCATGACCCAACTCCAAGCGACGCTGAAGATCTCAGCCGACGTGTATGCTCAGGCGCAAGCCGCGGCTTCGGCGGCCTTTAATGCGACGATTGACGCGGCCCTGGATACCTCCGCAAATGCGAATGCAGTGGTCGATGCAGCGATTCACGCAGCTGCCAACGTTGAAGCGCAAGTTACGGCGGCGGCGATCGTCGAGATTGTCGAACTGAGCGGCGCTGCGCAAGCAACGATCGATATCTTCGTCGACTTGACGGCGAAGTTCGTGGCCGACGTCCAAGCAGCGGCCAATTTCGACGCCATTATCCAGGCCAAGGCCAATCTGCTGGCCAAGCTCGAGGGGACTGCGACTTCCGAAGGCGCACTCGCTGCCTTGATCAATGGGAACCTCGTGTCTCAGACGTCGCTGATGGTAACCGTGGACGCCGTGGTTGCATTGGCCGCGAAGCTCGACGCGAATCTGCGGTCTGCCCTCACGACATACGCGAATGCGGTGGTCAATGGTGCTGCCCAGGGTGAGATCGACGCGGCAGCTCGAGCGGTCATCGATGCTTACGCGGATTTCCATGCGGAAGCGCAGCAACTCAAGGTCGTCGGAGCAACCGACGTCGAATCACAACTGGTCGCGAAGGTGTATGCCACGGCTGAGGCCATGTTCCAAAATCCGTGATGTGAAATCGCGGTCGTGAAATGCGTCGGAAGCTCGGTTCAATCGAGTCTCCGGCGCATTGTATTTTGTCCGCCTGAATTTGCCGCAGATTCACGACCGCGAGCATTTGCTCGCAGGCGACCCTTTACACAAAGTCGTCCGAGATGCTTGGCGCCGGCGAAAAAATGCGGCAATACTAGCAATGTGCCGAAACGATCCAATGTGACGCGCTCTCGCGCCGTACGTAGTTCTTTGCTGATCGCAGCGATCGTACTTCCATCTTGCCTCGAGTTGGAAACGACAAACGGACCCGCAGCGGGTGGGGGCGGGATGGGCGGGACCGGATCGACAGACGCGAGCAGCAACAGCAGTTCGACGTCGAGCGGCGGTTTTGGAGGCGTTCCAGCAGGTTCGTCTTCTGGAACTGGCGGCGCTTCGTGCGGAAATACGACGAGCTCGTGCAAGGAGTGCGTTACGTGCACCGGACAAACACCCATCGGATCTTGCGACGCCGAGTACAACGCATGTCAGCAAGCGTCTGAATGTAAAACCCTTGACGATTGCATTGTCGCCTGTCCCGACGGAGACACGGCATGTTGGACCGGATGCTATACCATGGGCTCGACCGCCGCAAGAAATCTCTGGGACCAGTACTTCAATTGTTCATGCTCAGACTGTCACACGCGCTGTACCACATTTTGTGACTGAGCGTATTTGCCGCGCTCCAACGGGTCCGTCAAAATTTGTGCAACGAATTTAGATTGGTTTGGCGGCGTCAGGCAACGCTCATTGCGCCGCGAGAATGACATTGTCGAGCTGTATCGTGCCGAGCGTGTTGTAATCCCAGTACAAGGCCAAGCGGGGTTCGTAGGAACGGCAGTGTCAACGAGTCGCCGCGCTCGAGCTTTGGAACGCGGTTTGGTGGGATGGAGGGTGTTTGCCAAGCGTCATTGCGGAACGACGCGCATGTGCACCGAAAAATGCTCGTAATAGGGCGCGAGCGGCGCACCTACGTGCACGACCGTGCCCGGTGCAAACACTTGATTCGATTGCACGAGTTTCGGGGATGCTTCGGGATCGAATTCGAGCATCTCGCATTGCTCCCTGGTCGTGGGGCACGGATCCGTGCATAGGTAAATCTTGGTTGGCGAGAATAACACCCGCCCCTCGGTGGTCCATGGATAAACCTCGATCGCCCCGCCACTCGGCCCGATTTGCACGTCCCAACCATAACCGGGACAATAAAAACCACTGCACGAGCGGTCCATCCAGCGCGACGAAAGAACGATCGTCTCGTTGTCCGCCGCGAGCAATGGCGCGGCCGCGGGCGAACAGGAATCCCGCATGGGGCTTGGCGCATCGACCATTTCCGCACGAATCGAAGCCTCGCCCTCCCCATAAGAAGAAAACCGCGCAAAATAATCACCCGGCGGTGCATCGAAAACGAATCGCCGGATATTGCGGTCGGGATCGACCGTAATGGTCGGGGGGGCGCCATCAACGAGAAAGTCGGCGGTAGGCGTCGGAGCAACCAGGGCACTGCCCCCATCACAACGGAACAGGTTGACCATCGAATAGGCTTGCGGGTTGGTGACCAGCGGTTCCGTAATGATCTGCTTCGGCGTGTCGTTTTCGATATGAAAACGATAAATCCCCTCTCGCGGAAAAAAGCTGTAACCCGTAGGACCGCACCCCAGTTCCACATCACCATTGGCCAACTCCGGAATCGCCGAATCACACTCCATGACCCGTTTACAGACATCGCCCGGAACGAGAGCGGGCAGGCGAACCCATTTCGCGAATTCATCATGGAGGGTACTTTCGAATTCTTGCTCGAAAACCGCATCGATTTCCGCGCGCGTGCCATTACGCGGTGCGTGCGCGTAAAACGACAAGAATTTCTCCGTGCCAAACGTATCCATGAGGTACCGGACGAAGCTTCCGGCCGTTGCTTGATACTCCTCTTCAGCTGCGGGTAGGTTACTCTCGTAATAACTCGAGACGACCAACGAATCTGCCCACTGTTTTTCAACGGGGCCATGGGCGTCGCTATCGTATCCGCATCCGAGAACTTCGGCCAATCCTTGTTGAAAAAAGAGCGGCGGATTTCCCAACAGCGAAGCGGTGGCCCGCACGATTTCGTGTCTGCCGACATATTGCCAAGTGTACGTGCTCGTCCCCGTCGCGCACGGAATCCCGTGCGTACAATCGAGCCGCGGATCGTATGGGTTGCGCGCGAGGTGGTATTGGATTTTCTGGCCCGCTGGCAACGCTACGCCGAGAAACTTGGAAATGCCCGTGTAATAACGTTCGAGCCAGACCTTCGTGTCGCTGCATCCGTGGAACTCCATCGGCTCTTCCAAGTAATAATCGAAGTGCTCGGTGCTGAATTCCTTATGGAAGACGAGCTCCGGAGCATTACATCCCTGCAAGGACAAGAGCGCAGTTGTAAGGCCGAGGGTAGCAAGGTATGAACCACGTTTCGATGTCGATCGTTTCATGAGATTCCTCCAGGATTTTGTGGGCAAGCGCAGATTGCGCGGTTTTATCGACAAACCAATTCCTCGTCCGAATACCTGCCAAAAAGCCAGCTGAACAGCAGGTCGAGTTTGTCGTCCGGACAGGATTCCATGCATGCGAGGCCAGCGGATTCGCAGGTCGCGGATTGGGAGCTTCCGAATACGGTGCACACGGTGGAACAAGGCATTGCGCAGGTGCACACGGAATTGCAATCAGGTAGCGTAGCCATTGCGCTATTCGGCAACATGGCCAATGCAGCAGCCATGACCGACACGGTCAGCAGTGTTTTCATGATGTACTCTGTGTTGTTTCGCGAAATGACCGTCGGTTGCGTTATTCGTCGCGCTCGACCGCCGATTCGGGCTTTTTATCTAGATCGAAAACCACGTCGATTTTGCATCTGCGCGTTTGCGGGCCCCAATCCGCCATGGATTGGACCAACGTCCAAGAATTCATGGTCATGAGCACCCGACCGATATCGGCCGACGTAAATCCTGGTGGCCTTTGCGTGATGCAGCCTCCGAACGCACCTTCTGCGCTCAAATTGCAGGAGACATTCAGGGTCCCAGAAACCCCCGCGTTGTACGCGTCGGTCGGATAATCGATTTCCACGTTTCGCGACCAATCATTCGGGTCGCTACAGGCGCTGCGAATCAAAACTCGAGGGGTCCCGGATTTGTGGGCGCGGTGTTTCAACTTCAAAACCAATACACGAGGAGGCCCACTCTCTTCCGGTTCGACTGGTTCGCTCTCGTTTTCCGCCGATGGCGCTGGTTCCTCGATGACCGTAATGGACGCCTGATGCTCTTCCATTTCCTCATACACCGGGGGCGTAGGCAGGTTTGGCGGGGCCATTTCTATTTTTCGCAGGGGCGCCTTGGGACGCGCCTGTTCGGCGTACGAAACATAGGCCTGACGCGCGACGAGCAGCGCTGTTGCCAAAGCGGCGGCCAGCAGGAAAAATGCCCGCACTTGATCGGCCCATGAATGCGCGTTGGTTTGGGGCTTGGGGGGCGCGATTCGATCTCGCGTCGTGTTATCGATTCTGCGCACGCCGCTCTGCCGCACGTCATTTTGAACGCGCATGTGCGCCAAGACCGCTGCTTTTACGCGTTGTTTTGCCTCAGTGGTGCGCGGCGGGCCATCGTGTTTGGCCGCCAGAAGCAATTGCCGCAATTCGGGCTGATTCTTGTCATCCACGAGTCTTTGCGGATCACGCATTGCGCCCTCCCTCGGATCGCGCCACGACGCGTGTGGCCAATCGAGTAAACTCGTCACGTGCACGGCGAAGTCTCGAAGCGACCGTACCGGTTGGCAATTCGAGCGCCGAAGCAATTTCCAGCATGGTCAATTCTTCAATCTCGAATAAAATGAATACGTTCCGTAAATCTTCGGGCATTTTCTTCAATACTTGGTCGACCAAAACCCGCCGGCGGCGCAGATCCATTTCTTCGTCCGGGCGTAAACTCGGGTCTTCCCACGTGACATACGCGTTTTCATCATTGGAGAACAAAGGGAATCGGCGCATTCGCCGGCGCGTATGGGCCGCAACCCGGAACGCCACACCCAACAAAAATGCGCGCTCACGACCCGGAATGATCACGTGAAGCTTGCTCGACGCAATGATGAAGACCTCTTGTGTGCAATCCTCGAGGTCCCCAGCAGGCACGCCAACGCGCCGCAGCGCATGAAATACGGCGTCGAAAAATTCGTCAATCATTGCCCGAACGCGCGCTTCATCAACGGAAGCTGCCGATGTTCGCGGTTCGTCCGGAAGCTCGGGGGCCAACGCTTCCGCAATGTTCGAGCGATACTTCATGATGGCGCCCCGGCCAAGGCGCGTCTGCGTACGGCCTGTAAAACTGCGCTAGGCGGAGGCTTGCATGAGAAACCGCTCTTCATGTCGGCATAATGCCACCTGCGTTCGGTTTTGATCACAAAAGTTCAAGACTTTATTGGTGGTCTACGTTACGCGAATCGTGTTCGTCCTGGTTTGCGAACGACAGCATCATTGAATCTTGACCGCTTTTGTAACGGAAACGACGGTGCCATCAAAAGGGGGGATTTCGATCTGGAGAAAAGTGTTGGCGATACATTGGCCCACGGACGTTGATTGAAAGAGGTTGTCGACGATGACGGCGGAGATGACCTTGCCCGTGCCGGGGTCGAATTTCGTCGTGACCTTTGCCGTGCCAAACGGGCCGGAGGCTTCTTTGCATTTCGATTTTGCCTCGTTGCTTGCGTTGTTCAGTGCTTCGGATGCGGCCCCTCTGCTGAACTCGCCACGAGTGCCTTCGGGAGGCACGGGAAAACTGGAGACATCGCGCGTGACGGAGGAAGTTCCTGGCCCGGGCGACGATGACGAAGGTGCGAGATTGGGTGTTGGCGTGCTCGCTTCGCAAGCTGTGAGCAAGGCAACGATGGTGAGGGATGTGGAAGACTGGTTCAAGTGTGAGCTCCTTCGTACTGGTTTTGTACACGATGTCGTAATAACCAGGGGAAAGTCAACACCGTGGTTGGATTTTTAGGTTATTTAATTCACAAAAAACATACCGTGGTTGGATTTTTTGTGGCGAAGTTGTCCTAATCGGGGCGGGTTTACACCAGTGTGTTGGCACTCACACACCTCGCCGCTTGGCTCTTGTGCTGTCGTGGTGGCCCGTGTATCCTGCGCTGACAAGGACGGACAAACATGCACCTTCGCTCTCTCGCCCTCGCCCTGCCGCTCGCGCTTTCCGCAATGACTGCCACGCATTCGGCCGATGCATTTTGCGGGTTTTACGTCGCGGGCTCTGATCAAAAACTCTTCAACAACGCCACGATGGTGGTTCTGATGCGCGAGGGCACGCGCACGGTGTTGTCGATGCAAAACAACTACCAAGGGCC
>DAOMZH010000289.1:0-11127 GCA_035437985.1 Polyangium sp. (in: bacteria)
CTCGAGATTGCTAACATCCGGTGACTCAATCCGTTCAGCGCTCGCGAGCGCGCCAATGATATAAATGTCGCTGTTGTTATTGGTGCCGGCCATTCCACCGGCCACAAGGACCGAGCCGTCGGAAAGGGCTGCGGCGACGTGATTGACGCGCGTCATATTCATCGTTGGTGCGGGCGTGAAAGAATTCGTTGCGGGATCGAAGATTTCCGTCGAAGCAAGCCCACTGCCACCCGCAAGCAATACGCGACCGTCGGCGAGTTTCGTGGCCGTGTGCGTTTCACGCGCGGCATTCATGGAAATGGGCGCAGACCACGAATCCGTCGCTGGATTATAGATCTCGGCACAATCATGAAGTGGGATTGAGTAATACCCGTCCGTTGCCGCCCCGCCGGCGACCAACACCCGACCATCATTGAGGAGCGTCACCGAATGCGTATAACGCGGAAATTGCATTGAAGCGACCATCGACCATAGATTCGTGGCTGGATCGTAGATCTCGGCCGTCTCCGTGGCGAGCCCCGACAAACCACCCACGACCAGCACTCGACCATCCAGCAAGCGCGTTCCTTGGGGGTAATGCCGACCAACGAGCATCGGCGCAACGATTGTCCAACTGTTCAATGACGGATCATAAATCTCGGCGCTATGATCCGCGGTTTCACGATCGCCGCCTGCGACGAGCACGCGACCATCGTTCAAAAGAATGGATACATGCGTTCGCCGTGGGTAGTTCATCGGCGCAGCAACCGACCATGTATTCGTCGTCGGATTGTATCGATCCGCCGCCGCATGGTACGCGTTGCCATTCGTCTCGCCGCCCGTCACGAGCACCGATCCATCGGCAAGCGCCGTTGCCGCATGATACCATCGGTCCACTTGCATGCTTCCCGCCGCGGAAAACGTCGAAGTGACCGGATCGTAACGCTCAGCGGTGGCGAGCAAATTGGCAAACGCGAGCCATCCGCCGGCCACGAGAACGGAACCATCCGGGAGCGGCGTGGCAGTGCCCACGATCCGCCCTTGATTCATCGATCCCGTGTACTCCCACGTATTCGTCAATGCTTGCGAAGTCTCCCCGATGGCTTCTTCCGATGAATTCGGAAAACCACTGATGGAACCGCCCAGCGGGTTTTCCCCGCCACACCCCGACGCGAGTGCCCAGCAAAGAACCGCCGATACGCCCAATGCCATTCGACCGATCGCACGAAATTTTCTAGCAGCCATGACGCGCCTCCTCGAAGCTCGCCCAAGGTGGTTGGCACCTTGCAAGCGACGAACCCTCATTCGCAAGCGCCATGCCGACGCGTCTCATGCCTGGAACCAATGCATTCGATCGGCCTTTCGATTGTCGAGACGACTCGGCGCCAAACCGTTGTGCATTTCGATGCGCAACATGAGCAAAGGTCGCGGACGAGTTGCGCAACGAAATGCGCAATCGTTTGGCGCGGGCGGGTTTGGCGGCGCGGGGTCCACATACATGAACGAGGGTGCCGCTGGGGCAGCTCTCGCTTCCATTTCCGAAGATGCGCAGATGAAGGTCGATGCTCTCGCTGTCACCTTGCATGGGGAACTCGAAAGTTTGTCCGGCGCAACAGGCTCACGCTTCACGCTTCTTCCGCCCGACTTTATTCAGGGGTGCATTTTACGGTTCTCCGTCACTCCTCGGGGCCAGCCGTTTGTCTTGGGACACGGGCGTACGCGTCCGCATCGCCGAGCGCGCAGCCCCGCGAGAAGGCCGTGGCCGCCTGCGTGTCGCTCTGTGGGACACCCTTTCCGTCGTGCAACATCGTGCCCGTGGCCGAGCAAGCGACCCCGGCGCCGGCGTCGCAGGCGCTCGAAAACAAAACAAATGCCGCGTGCCTCATCCTTCGTCACGCCGCGGCCCTGAGCATAGCAGAGACCGAGGTTGAGGCACTCTATCGAAATCGCCCGGATCGGGCTCACGGCCACCCACGCGTGCTTGCGGGCCGACTTAGCCCAAGCAGCCCTCCCGCAGTCCGTACTCACCGCCCTCTTCGTCCGCTTCCAAATCCAACCCTTCCGCACTCGGAGCTTCCCGCCCCTTCGCTGGACGCCATGGTCGCTTCGGTTCGATCACTTCGCCGCGCAAATTCACGAGCGCCCCGTTTGCGTACCGCGTCGCCATTGTCGCTGCATTCGCCCATAACATCATGATCCTGTCGGTGCCCACGACAATCCGCTAGACCATCGCGGCAATGACTGCGCGTCGTTGATTTGGATCCATCCTCGCCCAGCGTGCCGCGACTTTCTCGACCCATTGTCGCGCACCATTTCGATTTTCGATCGTATTGTACGTTTCTTGGATCGTGCTGCGTCGTTCCTCGATCGGGACGGCCATTTCTTTGCGGTCGATGACCTCCAGACTCCACGTCCCGCCCAATCCCCCACTCCTTTCCTCGATTCCCCCTGCCTCGCGCCCCGTTCCCCGCTCCGCTTCGCCCAAATCCCCCCTCCCCAGGTAACAATCCCCACATCGAAACGTCGGATCCCCGCTCCCTCGAGTCGGATCCCCCCGTGTCGAGCGTCGAGTCCCCTTATCGACCGAGCGGATCCCCGTGGGGACTTGTTGATTGGAGCCAGGGAATTGGGTGTGGGGTTCGGTATATGCGTACAAAATCGGGTTGCCTTCGCACCGATGTTCTAGTAGGCACCTGCGAAAGGTGGTGGAACATGGCAAGGCTCACGATTGGTCAAAAGGCGGAACGGGTATTGACGTTGCTTCTCGCACTTCGGAATCCACGTATTGCCGCGGCGCTTGCGCGACATGGATTCAAAAACAAAGACCTCGACGAAGGGTGGAATTTGTTGCGCGCGGTGACGCGTACACGCCTCGACGTCGAACCTGATGAAACGGCAATGGATCCGGATGCGCTGCGCACGCTCGATGAGTGGGAGAATCAATGGTTTGGCATTGCCGCGGCGACATTGCAGCGGCGGGCTCCCAACGTGCACGATTGGCTGTTCCGCAATTTGTCGCAAACCGATGGTGTCGAAGTGCTCGTTTCAGTGGGTACATTTCTCGAGCGTTGGGATCTGCTCGACAAAGCCGAAACAGACGGCGGCTTGGGAAACGAAGGCAAAGCCGCGAAAAAACTTCTCGGCGAGCGAGGTTTGACGAAAGATACCATTGGTGAAGCGAAGGTTTTAATGGAAAAACTCCGCAAGATTGACGGGCCCCTACCTGATCTGGAGAAAATCGCTGCGGAGGAAGCGAATTTCGATAAAGCGGAGCAGGAGCTTTGGGGCTGGTATCTGGAATGGAGTGCCATTGCGCGCAAAACCATCAAACAGCGGTCGCTTCTGCTCAAACTGGGCTTTTTGCGGAGTACCAGTCGCGGCGACGAGGAAGTTCCAGACGATGGGTCGGCGGAGACGACGCAGAACGAAACGCAATCCGACGAACGAGACGTCAAAGGACGGTAATTCCTTGATGTAGCGCGGCCGTTGCATTACCGTGCCAAACTCGACCCACCAGAAACGAAAGAGTCTTGACGTTTTCTTGTTGCAAGACCACCGGCACCGGGACAACCATCGCGAAATTCTCTGGCGGCTCCTGATAATTGTTGGCCATCGAGAGCACCGTGCGCGTACCTTCGCGTATCATCACGACCATCGTGGCGTTGTTGAAGAGTTTTTGATCGGAGCCCGCAACGTAAATCATTGGGGGGTATTGCGTTACGAATGAAAGAAGGCGTGGAAGGATGGCCCGCGTCAAGTGATGTTCAATCTGTGCGAATAACGGCTGCAGACCTGAACGGAGACGGCAAGCCGTTTGAGGAGCGATAGTTGACGCTTATGGGCCCACCGGTCCGCATCAAGAGCACTTGACAGACTTTGCCCCTTTCGGCATTTTCGCGATCACGCCAGATGTCATTCATGCCCGACCAGATCTTCTGTAGGTCGATCGGCGGCAATTACTACGCATTTCAATCATTTCGGACGCAATTGAGAAACGTAAGGATTTCCATGATGAACCAATCAAGTCGGCGCGTCCTCGTCGCCTCGACCGCACTCGCGCTCACTCAATGCACGCCGGTCGATCCTCCGAAACCAATCCTGACCCCAATTCCAGGGCCAACCATGACGGGAGCGCTCGCGCCCGCGCTGCCCGCGGAACCCGTACCTTTGGGGCGCTTACCGTCCGACGTTCGGCCGCAACACGTATCGTTGACTCTCCATATCGATCCGAATCAGGATCGCTTCTCCGGCACCGTCGAGATCCTGGTGAACCTTACCCAGCCACGAGACGTGATCTGGCTGCACGGAAAGGATATGCACGCGAAAAGCGCGACGGTGAAGGTCGAAGGATCCACCCCGGTAATCGCAACCTACACCGAGGTCGATCCCTCCGGCGTGGTCGCCCTTCGTCTCCCTCAGCCAATAGGGCCAGGTCGCACCACCATCCATATCGATTTCGATGCCCCGTTCATGCGTACAGCCGAGGGCCTCTATGTCGTCGAGCGGGCGGGAAAACGTTATGCATTTACGCAGTTCGAACCCGTTTCGGCGCGACGTGCATTCCCGTGTTTCGACGAGCCCGCATTCAAGGTCCCTTTCGACGTGACGCTGATTGTGCCGAAGGGTATGGAGGCAATCGCCAACACGCGCGAAATCGAGCGCACCGATGCCGCGGAAATCGACATGCGCGTGACGTATGCGACGACTGCACCAATGCCTAGTTATCTGGCCGCATTTGCCGTCGGGCCGTTCGATGTCGTCGTCCCCCCGCCCATCCCGCCAAACGCCGTGCGCAAGCGGGCATTGCCATTTCGTGGCGTGGCCGCGCAAGGCCGGGGCAAGGAACTCGCTCATAGCCTCGCGGAGACGGCCGAGATGGTTCATGTGCTCGAAAGCTATTTCGGCATCGAGTACCCTTATGACAAACTCGATATCGTGGCTGTGCCGGACAAAATAGGCGGAATGGAGAACGTGGCCACCGTGATGATGGCCGAGCAGTACCTTCTCGTAGACGATACCACGCCGACGGATCAGAAGCGTTTTATCTGGACGGTGATGCTCCACGAGGTCGCGCACCAGTGGTTCGGCGATTTGGTTACCATGCCTTGGTGGGACGATACCTGGCTCAAAGAGGCCTTCGCGACCTGGAGTTCAGGGCGCTTGGTTCCCACGGTTCGCCCCGAGAATGGTGCGGATGTGTGGCTGCTCCATTGGATCCACGACGGTATGCGTGCCGATAGCTTGGTGAGCGCGCGGCAGGTGCGGCAGGACGTGCGTAATGGCGACGATATCGTCAATGCATTCGACTTCGACATCACGTACAGCAAGGGCGCGAGCGTCATTGCCATGTTCGAGCGGTGGATGGGCAAGGAAGCCTTCCGCACTGGCATATCGTCGTACCTCAAAACGCACGGCCATGGCGGGGCCGTGATGGCCGATTTATTCGCTGCTTTATCGACTGCATCCGCGCGTGATGTTGCTACACCATTCCGCTCGTTCCTCGATCAACCGGGCGTCCCGCTGGTCGACGCAAAGATCGTATGCAGCGCCCAAGGCAACGTACTCGAGCTCCAGCAAAAGCGCCATTTGCCGCTCGGCTCGACGGGCGATCCCAATCGGGTGTGGCAAATCCCCATTTGCGCAAAAATGCCCGGCGAGAAAGCGACCACCGAGGTCTGCACGCTGCTCACCAAGCCAAAAGCCTCGTTGCCGCTGCCTGGCTCGACATGCCCAGCCTGGGTGATGCCGAATGCGGGGGCTGTTGGTTATTACATCTTTTCAATGCCGGTCGGCGACATGAACAAGCTCACGACCACCGCGTATAAAGATCTAAACTTGCCCGAGCGGGTCGCGGTGGTGCATTCGCTGCAAACATCGTTTGGCAGGGGCACGCCCATTGCCGATATCCTGCCGGTGCTCGTGCCGCTCGCGAACCTCCCCGAGCGCCAGATGGTGCACGCTGCAATGGAGCCTTTCCGGATCGCGCGCTCGTGGCTCACGCGCCCCGTCGAGCGCGATGCGCTCGAAAAAGAGGCTCGACAGGTGCTCGGTCCCGTGTGGAAATCGCTTGGCTGGGCGCCAAACAAGGGCAAGGTCGAGGACGATGACCGCCGCGAGCTTCGCGCTGATGTATTGAGCTTCATGGTGGGCGTCGCGCGCGACAAAGCCATTCGCAAGGAGGCCGCGGAGAAAGGTCGCGCTTATGTGGGTTATGGCAAAGATGGTGCATTTCATATGGATGTTGCCGACAAGGATCTCCTCGGGACGTGCCTTGTCGTGGCGGCCGAGGAGGGCAATGCTGCGTTTTTTGATCACCTCGTCCGTAGTCTCGAGCGTGCGGGTGACGAGACGACACGCAAACGGGTCATTGTCGCACTTGGCTCGTTCAGGACGCCCGATTTGGCGGCTCGTGCCCTCGCATTATCGTTCGATCCGCGCATCCCTTCGCCCGAGGTCGTGACGATCGTCGACGCGCAGCTCCGTGAACCCGACACGCGAGACAACGCCTGGTTATGGTTCAAACATCACATCGATGATATCGCGGCGAAGAGCCGCTCCTTTGACCGGCGTCAATTACCGTTGCAAGGGGCGAGCTTCTGCGACAACACTCATGCCGACGAATTGCAGGCGCTATTCGCCGAGCGTATGCAAAAAATCGAAGGCGCATCGGTGTTCCTCGCGAAGACGGTCGAAGCCATTCGACTCTGTACCGCGAGCCGCGCCATACAGGAGCCGAGTTTTCGTAAGGCGCTCGAGGTCCCGGCCCCGAAGGTGCCTTGACAAGATGGCCCTTGCACAACCCGAGCACGCATGAGGTGCGACCCGTTGTAAATCGATTGCGCGTCGTGAATGACGAAATAAGCACCGACCAGAAAGCGACCATGACGCTCGTCTTCGCTGCGGGGTCTGTTTTGCGGGTTAGCCGCCATCACTGACGCAGGGCGATTTAGATGCGTCAATACGTCTGCAGGTCAAGAAACTCCGACGCGACGGCGCATCACAAGCGGGGAGCGACAAAGCGTGGTGGACCCAATCGCAACAGTACCTTTCTTGCGTTCTGCGACGGACGATGATAACTGGCTTCGGCATGGTTCGCAAAGCTCCCCCGGAACTGGTCTTTTCCAAGCGATTTCAAGATGCGCGCACACGCGTCCTTGCCGCGATTCGGACTGGCGAAGAACCAGATTGGAGCAAACTCGCTCCGCTCGAAAAGGCCATTCGCTCTGCACTTGCGGAGGAATTCGGGCACCGTTGTGCGTATTGCGGAAGTAAGTTTGGCGCAACAGGTCCTTTAGAGCTCGATCGCTTTTATCCTCGCCGAACGTACCCCGAGAAAGCATTTGATTGGGAGAACTTGTTACCAGCGTGTTCCATTTGTAATGCGTCGAAAGGAACCCAGTTCCCCGTTGCTGATGACAAAACCCCGCTGCTCTTTCATCCACGCGTAGACGATCCCAAGACGCATTTTGCCGAGCAAGCTGAGGGGACATTACGCGGTCTGACGCCAAAAGGCACGACGACGATCGAATTGTTACGGCTCAATCGCCCGCTGCTCGTGGAATCAAGGCGTGACGAGCGGCGCATGTTCGAATCGAAACTTAAGAAAGAAGCCGAAAACATCATTAACATTTTACGGCAAGACATTGGCATTACGAGCGACGGATGGTTGGTTTGTGAATTTGCCTGGATATTATACCTGAAAATTCTCGATGATTACGCGCGGCGATTGGAGACATACGGTCTAGCCGCTGCATACACGAAGGCTATTCCCGAACGATTGCAATGGCGTTCGTGGGTTACTCGATCATCGAATCTCACAGGCGAAGCATTGCGCACGTTCGTCAATGAAGACCTCTTTCCAACAATGCGGAGTTTGTCAGCGGTAGGCGAATACGAGGAATTTGTCGGGTGGGTGCGCAACGTCTTCATGGCGGCCCAAACAAGGCTGACGTCGGGCGATTTGTTGCGACAAATCGTCGATATGGTCAATGATATTGATTTTGCCGATCAGCGCACATTGGATCTCTTTGGAAATATTTACGACGACCTTTCGGCCGTGGTGGCGATGTCCTCTCTCGAGTTTTACACTCCGAAATCCATCACCCAATTCATGGTGGATATGGTGGATCCAAAGCCTGGAGAAGTGGTTCTGGATCCAGCAATGGGCACGGGCGGGTTTTTGGTCAAGGCAGTCGATCGTGTCCGCCGACATGGTGGTTCGTTGAATGATGCCGACGCGCATCGATTCTTGGGGTTCGACAAAGCGCCTACTGCCTATTTGCTCGCAACCGTCCATTTGCTATTGCATGGCCTCGAATTCCCCTATGGAATCGAACACGTCAACGCTCTGAGTCGATATTCGCGTGACGACAGCAAAGCCGACGGAGTCGACGTCATTGTCACCCATCCGCCATTCGGCAAAATTTCGCACATCAACGAGGACTTGCTCGGCCATTGGCCCGCTGAACTCAAAACAACGGACAGCGTTAGTCTCTTCGTCCTGCTGGCGATGAACCGGCTTACGAAGGGCGGGCGAGCGAGCATGATCGTGCCCAATGGATTCCTGTTTGGCGACGGTGCTTCCCAGCGTATCCGGGAGAAATTGCTCAACGAGTGCAATCTCCATACGATTGTCAAATTAAGTAATGGATCGGGCATTTTCCGATCTCCCATTACAGTAAACATTCTCTTCTTTGACAAAGGTTCTCCAACCCGGGAGGTCTGGTATTACGAACATCCGCCGGCGTTGGGAAAAGTCGAAGAAGCTCCAACCGATTCAAAACATCCGGATCCTTTTGCAGGAGAACGCGCTTGGTGGATCGGCCGAAAAGAAAACGAATTTGCGTGGAAAGTATCCATCGATGAAATTCGCGCTAGCGGCTACAAGCTCGAGCTGCGGCATCCGCGCCACGCACGCATTACAAAATCGTTTCGGATTGAATGGCTGAAGCTGACCTCATTTCGGGGTTTTGATACCCTCACGTTGGAGTTACCCAAACAAGGCCCCGCCGTGCTCATTGGGATCAACGGCGCTGGCAAATCGACGATTCTCGAAGCGATAGCCATGCATTTGGCGCATTTTGCTGCACTCATGCGCGATGAGTCGGGGCGCAATCTCGAATTGCAACTGCAAAACAGCGATATCAAGCACGGGGCGAAACATGCGCAAACAAGCATAAAGGTAGCGTTGGGGGAGGAGAATCGAGTTTGGGACTTGCAATTGCAGACTCGTCCGTCGCGTGGTCGGTCACCGTCGGCCAAAGCATCGGGATTTGCGGAGGGAGTGGTGGCCCTTCGCGAAAATCTCGCATTGTTTCAAGATACGTCGCTTCCGGTGGTTTGTTTCTATCCCGCAACCCGGGCACATGCAGACTCATCACCGACGACAAAGCGGTCGACCCAAGATTGGCCGCAATTGGCCGCTTACGATCATGCTTTCAGTCGCGGCTTCGGGCCCTTTCAGGACTTCGTGCAATGGTTTCGAGAAGCTGAGGATACCGAAAACGAACGAAGACTACGTGTGGATCCTGCCTTTCGTGACCGGCAACTCGATGTCGTACGTCGAGCGCTGCAAATATTTTTATCAAAGCTCGGCAGCACGCATTATACAAATTTGCGAATGGAGCGTTTCGAGACCACGTCTGGGGCGAAGAAATCCGCGGAACTCGTGCTTGACAAAGCTGGCGTCCGTTTGAGCATCGCGCAGCTCTCTGAAGGAGAAAAGAATAATTTGCTTCTCGTTGCGGATTTGGCGCGTCGCCTCGCTGTGGCCAATCCCAAGCGCGAAGATCCCTTGGAGGGGGAAGGAATTATTTTGATCGACGAAATCGATCTTCATCTTCACCCGGCATGGCAACGCCAATTGGTGCCGGCTCTCGTTAGGACCTTTCCAGGATGCCAATTCATTGCCAGCACGCACTCGCCGCAGGTGCTCTCATCGGTGCTTGCTGCTCAAGTGCGCGTCATCGATTCGTTTCAATTGCGGAACCTAGACCGAGAGACATTTCGGCGCGACAGCAATCGTATCTTGAGCGCGGCATTCGATGACCCTGGTCGTCCGCCTGAGGTCGCGGTAAAACTCAATGCTTTACGCGATGCCCTCGATGCGGAAGAATACGCAGCCGCCCGAAAGCTCGTTGCGGAGCTTCATGCATTATTGCCAGGTGGGCAGGACGATCCCGATGTCCTTTTTTATGAGGGGCTTTTGCCACCTGAAGATGTTGGTGGTGGATCATGAGATTTTTTGCGAAGGAAAACGAACCACGCACGATTACGGAAACGAAGTGTGCGGTCACGACGAATTTAGACAACACCAAGTCGGCGCGCGCGGCGTTCGATCAAATAGACAAACGAATTGCTCGAGAACAGCTCGCACGAGAACAAGGTTGGTTGTGCGCTTTTTGTATGCGGCAGATTGATGAAGACTCCAAAGACGAGTTGGGGCAATTCGTCATGAAAATCGCCCATCGCGTACCGATTGATGCGGAATCGCAACGAGCGTTGGATTGGTCGAATTTATTGGGTTCGTGTGACGGCGGTCAACGATCGAACGGACGACACGAGACGTGCGATTTGCTGCAAAAAAACGTGCCTCTCACGATCGACCCGACACAAAGAGCGTCTGTGCAACGGCTGCATCTCGAGCGTCGAGGTGCAAAACCGGGGTTGTTCATTTCTTCTGATGATCCAACGCTTGCCGACGATGTCGAAAAGACGCTGGGACTCAATGGTGGTGATCTTCCCGAGTTACGCGAAACAATCTGGCGCGCTTTCGAAGCAGCGGTCAAGAAGCAACATCCAACATCACATTGGGATCGGGCCATAAAGGCGCAGTTCTTTGAGCATTGGAAGTATGCTGCGGCAAGCAAATTGCGACCTTTTCTCGGCGTCGTGGAAGAAAGGTTGCGTCGACAGTTCCGCAGCAAATGATAAACCGTTCTCATTTCTTTCTCTCGACCGCGTTTGCCATTGGGGTATCGTGGACGCTCGGATGAGCATCCATGTCGCGTTTGCTCCCTATGGGCTTCGCACCAGAAAAAGGTGGAGCCGAGCACCGCGCCAAACTTGATCCGGCCTGAAAAAGGGTCACCGACGCCCTGAAGTTTGTCTCGCACTCTGCCACGCGATCTGGTATCGTCGCGCCATGCG
>DAOMZH010000290.1:0-11056 GCA_035437985.1 Polyangium sp. (in: bacteria)
CTCGTGTAGGTCATCCGGATGTTTGGCACGAAAACTTATCAGATGTCGGAGTCGGGCTTCGGCACGAAGTTCTCGTCTGAGACGATTCGCAACAATCTCCGCTGCTTTCTCATAACGAGCCATCTCGCGGGTATATTGTAGGACAAGGCGCTCAATTTGCGGTTCGGTGAGTTCTGTTGAATCCACGCGCACGCGAGGCATGAACAGTCGCTACTACAAGACGTTCTAGGAGTCAAAAAAATGACAACGCGATGCCGTTTTCGTTGCGGAAATTTCACCCCTCCAGCCCCACATCGACCGCCACCGCCTTCAATACTCGGACGAGCTCTCGCGGATCAATCCCCACCAAAAACCCACGCCTTCCACCATTGATGTAAATCTTGGGCAAACCCAAGACACTGCGCTCAACATAAATCGGCATTGGTTTCCGAGTGCCAAACGGGCTCGTCCCGCCCACCTGATACCCACTATGTCGCTCCGCCACATCCGGCTTGCACGGCTCCACACGCTTCTTGCCAATCTGCCGCGCCAGGTTTTTCGTGGATACCTCCCGGTCCCCATGCATCAAAATGATGAGCGGCTTCTTGTCCTCGTCTTCCATCACCAACGTCTTCACGACGTCATGTTCGGCAACGCCGAGCTTTTGGGACGACACCCGCGTGCCGCCCCGTTCTTCGTATTCGTAGGGATGCTCGGAATAAACGACGCCGTGTTTTTTGAGAAAAACCGTAGCCGGCGTCTCGGATACCTTGGACATCGATCGAGCAGGAACTAAATGTCTAGGTTTTTCACGTGCAGCGCATTCGTTTCAATGAAACGCCGGCGCTCTTCCACTTGTTCGCCCATCAGAATCGCAAACAATCGACCAGCTTCCGCTTCGTCGTCGATTTTCACCTGACGCAACGTCCGCACGTCCGGATTCATCGTCGTCTCCCAAAGCTCTTCGGCATTCATTTCGCCAAGACCTTTGTAACGGCTGATCGCAATGCCCTTCTTGCCGCGTTCTTCGATGTATTCAATGAGCGCTTCGCTCGTCTCCAGCGTCCGATCATCATGGCCCCGCAAAACCGAAATCCACGGTCCCGATCCCGCCATGTCCGCCAGCGTCGTTTCAATGCCCAAAGCTTCCTCGTATTCGGGCAATCCCAGCAGATTCCAATCCAGAATGCTCGTGCGCGATCCTGCACCCGGACGAGGCACCACTTCAATGCGATGCGCTCCATGCTCGGAATCCACCTGCGCCTCCACCTTGAACGGCATCATGTCCGGATAACGCTTCTCCAAATACGCCCGCAACTTTTGACTCGCTGCTTCGACTTTCGCCGGATCCCGCAAATCCGTTTGCGAAAGTTTGGCCGACCGAATCAATGACGCCACGATACGCGCGTCGCAACGTTTGTCGAGGTTACCCGCAACCACCCGGAATCGACGCAGCTTTTGCGACAACATCCGCAATGGTTCGCCCGATACTTCCCGGTCGCGTTTGTCCGAAACGAGCACCAGCTCCTCGACCGCATTGCCGACCAAGTATTCGTCGAGCGCATGCTGATCTTTCATGTACAAATCTTTTTTGCCTTTGCGCACCCGATAAAGCGGTGGCTGCGCAATGTACAAATGTCCCTGCTCGATCACTTCCCGCATCTGCCGGAAAAAGAACGTCAAGAGCAATGTCCGAATATGCGATCCGTCGACGTCGGCATCGGTCATCAGAATGATCTTGTGATACTTGAGTTTGGCGAGCTCGATTCCATCGTCGGCGTCGTGTTTTTCATCGGCTTGCTGCATACGCACACCGCTGATTCCACAACCGAGCGCCGTAATGAGCGTCCCGACTTCTGCCGAGCTCAGCATGCGATCGAGACGCGCCCGTTCGACATTCAGAATCTTGCCTTTTAATGGCAAAATCGCTTGGAAATGCCGGTCGCGACCCATTTTTGCACTTCCGCCGGCGCTCTCACCCTCGACGATGTAAATCTCGCTGACCGTCGGGTCTTTGGATTGACAATCCGCCAGTTTTCCGGAGAGCGACGTGATATCGAGCGATCCTTTGCGAATGACCTCGCGGGCTTTACGTGCCGCCTCGCGCGCTCGTGCCGCCAATACTGCCTTTTCGAGGATCTTCTTCGCCGTCGGCGGGTTTTCCTCGAATACCTGACCCAGTTTGTCCGACACCGCCCGCTCGACGATGCCCTTCACTTCGCTCGACACGAGCTTCGATTTCGTCTGCGAATCGAAGGACGGGTCCGGATGCTTCACGCTGAGCACGCACGTGAGACCTTCACGAATGTCTTCACCTTGCAATTCCTGCTTCAATTCTTTGAACAGGTTGTGCGCTTTGCCATAACCATTGATGGTTTTCGTCAGCGCCGAACGCAAACCAGCCAGGTGCGTTCCGCCGTCCTTGTTGTGGACGTTGTTCGTATAGCAATAAATCTGTTCGGTATACGAGCCGCTCCATTGCATCGCCACTTCCACCGTAATGGGCGGACCCGCTGGCGGACTCGTCCGCTTCTCCGTTTTATCGCCATTGGCCGGCGCTTCCGGACCCCCTTCGACGATGAACGAAATCACCTCGGCATGAATCGGCTCTTGCACATGGTTGAGCAAGGCGACGAATTCCGCAATTCCGCCTTTGTAATGAAATGTCTCGCTGCGCCCCGACGGCCTTTGATCTTCGAGGTGAATGACGAGGCCCGCATTCAAATAGGCGAGCTCACGCAGACGATTGGCCAATATGTTGTAATTGAACTCCGTAACCGTGAAGATCGTCGTATCCGGCTTGAACGACACCCGCGTTCCTGTTTTGTCCGTCGCCCCAACTGCTTCGAGCGGACCTTTCGGAAAGCCGCGACCATATTCTTGATACCAAACTCTACCTTCACGCTTGATTTCAAGTTTCAGCCATTCTGAAACGGCATTGACCGCCGATACACCAACGCCGTGCAATCCCGCGCTGACCTTGTAGCTCGCGTTGTCGAATTTCCCGCCGGCATGCAATACCGTCATGACGACTTCTGCCGCACTAACGCCCCTGGCGTGCATACCAACGGGAATTCCACGCCCATTGTCTTCGACCGTCACCGAACCGTCGAATTGAACCGTGACGCGAATCTCCGTGCAGTAACCAGCCAAATGCTCGTCCACTGCATTGTCTACCGCCTCCCACACCAAATGATGCAAACCCGAACCATCATGCACGTCGCCGATGTACATACCCGGACGCTTGCGCACTGCCTCGAGGCCTTCGAGCGCCGTGATGCTGTTCTCGTCGTAGGATTGGGGTTTGGATTCTACTTGCTGAAAACTCGTGGTTTCGGTCGTCATCGTCATCGTGCTTTGGCTTTCCCGCTAAATGTGCGGTCAACGTGGCTATGGCGTTATGCGCCATCGAGGCATTTTTGGTCCTCGAAACCAATACGTTGATCCGTACGGGACAGCCCACTGCGAGTGTTTTCGATTCACTTTTCAGGGGCTGTTTCGAGTGGGCGAAATCTAGCTTTTTTCCCCGGATCGGGCAAGCGTTGGGCAGGTTTTTTTATCGAGAAAATGTAGTGCCCGGACAACGTTCATCCCGCTTGCACCAACTCGCCACCCAAAATGTGAAAATCGGCGCGATCATCCGCCCAATCGTTTGGCGTGCGGATTAACTCCGGCCGCGTCGTCGTCAGGAAAATCTGGCCTCGATGGAGACTCAAAAAAGTAAACAACGCCCCTGTCCGCTCCGGATCGAGCTCACTCGATACATCGTCGAGCAACAATAATGGCTCGACGCCTCGCTCCTTCGCAATCGTCGCCGTCTCCGCCGCCTTCATCGCCAACGTCAGCGCTCGATGCTGACCCTGCGACGCAACCACCCGAACCAAATGCTCTCCAAATCGCAACTCGAGATCATCTCGATGCGGACCAAATCCCGCACTTGCGCGAGCAGCATCTTGACGCCGCCGTCGTTCCAGCTCTTCACGGGCTCGCTCGACATCCGACGAACCTCCCGCCTGATACTTCGCCACGAGCTGCAAATCGGGCGCCGCTATCTGCGCAAACGCGCCCTGTAGCTCCTCCACGAAAAGCTCCACCGCTTGCGCGCGTATCCGCGTCAGCGCCGCACCATGCTCCGCACAGAGCATCTCGAACGCCACAAGCTCACCGCCATCTTGCATCCCGCGCTTGAGCAATTCGTGTCGAGCCTTGAGTGCATGCGCGTAACGCCCTCGCGTCTCCGCACTCCGCGCATCCACGAAGAGTGCAAGCCGGTCGAGCATCGTGCGTCGTCCAAGCGCCGGCCCCGAGGACAAACCCAGTTCGTCCGGATGGAACACCACGACCGGTGAACGAGTTGCGTATTCGACGAGCGCGCGAGGTTTGTCGCCGTCAATCCGCACCACCACCCCCGAACCACGACCCGCAGTACCTGCACTTTGCTCACGCGCGAGAGGTTCGAGCGTTTCACTGCGTTCGAGAAATCGCGCGCGAACACTCAAAACACTCTCGCCATGACGCACGAGCTCCGCCAAACGCGGCGTCCGAAAACTCCTCGACGTCGCGACGAAATAAATCGCTTCGAGCAAGCTTGTCTTGCCGTGACCGTTGTTGCCCCAAATGACGTTGAGTCGCCGCGCAGGTTCGAGGTCCACCCGCGAAAGAACGCGTAGTCCGCGTACATTGAGCCGCTCGAGCTCGAGACGATTCATTGGAATACCGACAATTGAACCGCAGTTGGGTTCGTTGTCTTCAGATGCGCATCGGCATGATCACCGACAAGTAACTCTCTTGCGCCGTCTCACCTGCAGGTCGCAAGACAGCCGGATCGAGCTCGCCGGAAATGCCCAAAATGATTTCGTCGCTGTCGATGGCTCCGAGCACATCTAGGAAATACTTTGCGTTGAAACCAACTGTGACTTCGGGTCCTTCGTAGTCGATCGAAACTTCGTCGAAGCCGTTGCCACTCTCAGGGCTCTCGCTCGTGATGCGCAACGCTCGCGACGTGACCGTGAGTTTCACGCCACCGGTGCGGTCACTGGCCGCAAGAGACACGGCACGAAGCGCATCAGCGAACGGCGCACGCGGAGCACGGATGCTGCTCTGCGTGTATTGCGGAATGACCTGGTGATACGGCGGAAACTGTGCGTCGACGAGTTTTACCGAAAAAACCGTGCCGCCAACGCTGAAGAACGCATTCGGTCCACTCTGCGTGATCGTCACGCGCGGCGAATCCTTTTCATTCGTCTTCGAACCATCGGCAAGTCGACGAAGTTCATGAATCGCCTTGAGCGGAATCAGCATCGTCGCCGTGGCACTCTTGCCTTCGAGCGTGATTTCCATTTTCGACAAGCGATGACCATCGGTCGTCACCATGCGCACGCGGTCTCCTGCCCACTCGAGAAGCGCGCTGTTCACATGCGCCCGCGTCTCATCCGTCGAGATGGAAAAGTGCGTTCGCGCGATGAGCTGCGAGAGCAACTCGACCGGTAACTCGAGTGACGGCGAGTCTGCGGCCGGCTTCGGCAGCTGCGGAAATTCGCTACCCGGCATGCCGTGCAGCGTGTAGCGACGTGGTGAACCAACAGCCTTGATGACCGTCTGCGCACCCTCTCGAGCGGTGAGCTGAATCGGTCCATCAGGCATCGCCTTGATGCGATCGAGCAGGTCTTTTGCAGGCACCGCAACCGAACCTGCACTCACGATTTCGGCAGCCGATTGGCCACTGACCGCGAGATACAAATCCGTTGCAGCAACGCGTAGCGCGTTGCCATCAGCTGCTAGCAAAACGTTCGCGAGCACCGGCATGGCGCTCTTTTTATCGGCGACGCCCTGACAGCGATCAACCAGGCGAAGTAGATCTTTCTTGGCAATGACGAGGTCCATGGCCCTGTTTCCCCGTGCTCAAAAGGCAACGGCCCGGTCCCTCTTAGCAGGGTTCGCGGCGTGGCAAAGCGCCAAATCACTTGACCCCTCAACTGTTTTACTTGTGACCTGAAATACGGGGCGCTCTGTGATCATTCTAGAAAGAAATTTATAAACTGATCTTCGTCGTAGGGCCTGTGGAGAGTGGGGATAAGTCAAAAAGAGAAGCAGGATCCACTGGTTGCGAGTAAGCCCCTGGTGGACAACCGGCGTGTTCGATCGGGACGAATCGGGGATGACTCCAGACGGACTCACCAACACCCAAACCTGTCCCCAATTGGATCCCGTGGATCCAAGGAGGTTGTCCCCAGCTTGTGCAGATTTGTTCGTAATTCAGCATGGTATTCTAATTTACTTGTAAGAACGTGGATTTTGAAGTGGCCCTGGGAAGCAGAATCGCCGAACGTAGGGTCCGCGCGATGAGCGAACTCCGCTGCCGTCACTGCGGCATCCGGCACGACGAACGGCTCGTCATTTGTCCGGCGACAGGGCTGCCTCTAGGGCCAGTATCCAGTTTGCCGCCGCGCGGAGCTTCGAACGCGCCAAGGCCTTTTATTCCGGCGGCTCCAAGTGTTCCGCGGGCGCTGGTACCGAGTCCTGGAGTTCGTCCTGTCGTTCCGCCCGTTGCTGCTCCGCGAGCGATTCCGGCCGCGACGAAACCAGCCGACAATCCGCCGCAGAGCGTGCGCAAACCGGATCAGCGACGTGATTTGGTGGGCATGGAAGTGGGCGGGAAATACCGCATCAAAGCGCTCTTGGGACAAGGCGGCATGGGTGCGGTTTACGAAGCAGAACATGTGGCGATCGGTCGTATCGTCGCGGTCAAGGTTCTTCATCCCAAACACGCACAACAAGCGGAATCTGTCGCGCGACTTCGTCACGAAGCACGCGTCGCGGGCAACATCGGTCATCCAAATATTTGCGAAACGTACGATCTCGGAAGACTCGACGATGGTTCGCCCTACCTCGTGATGGAGCGACTCATCGGGGAGACGCTCGACCAACGCATCAAGCGTGATGGAGCTCTTCCCGAACGCGACATCATCGACGTGATGTTGCAAGTTCTGTCGGCCCTCGGAGCCGCACACGACAAGGGCATCATTCATCGCGACATGAAGCCGGAGAACGTGTTTCTCATGCGTTTGCCCGGGTCGCCGCCCGTCGCCAAACTCCTCGATTTCGGCATCTCCAAAGCGATTCATGAAAACCGCGATGCCGACCTCACGATGCCCGGCATCGTCATGGGCACGCCGTACTACATGGCGCCAGAGCAAGCGCGAGGTGATCGCGGACTCGATCATCGTGTCGACATTTGGGCTGCGGGCGTCATTCTTTACGAAGCTCTTTCCGGTCGCCGCCCGTTTGTCGCGCGAAACTACAACGCGCTGCTCGTTCAGATTCTGACCTCGAAGCATCGTCCTCTTTCGGAGGTACGTCCGGGGATCAACCCAACACTCGAACGCATCGTCGACAAGGCCCTCGCCAAGATGCGCGAAGACCGTTTTCAGACGGCGGCCGAGTATCGCGAGACGCTGCGTCGGTTCATCGAACCCGAACCACCGCCGCAATCGATGCGCGGGTCACAGCCCCATGCTGCGCCTTCACGACCAGCACGCATGTCGTTCTCGAGCGAGCCAGACGATGACGAGACAGTCGTGCTTTCGTTGACGAACAAAGAAGTCGCAGTGCTCGCAGCTGCTCGCAACTCCGCACCGATGTCGAATCGTCAAGGTGCCGCAGGGTTCAACATTGACAAACGCTCGTCACCAGGTACGGCTCCGCGTCCGCCAGGGTCGTCAATGGGTGACACCAAGACGATGCCTCTTGGACAGCCCGTGCCTCGTGGTGCACCAACACAATCGGATCGTGTCGCGTGGTTGCCTCCACCGCCTGCAGGCATCGATGAAGCAACCATCGACCAAGCCGAGCCTCCGATGGGGGCGATGGTGAATTTTGAAAAGCCGCCTGTGTCGCAACGAGCTGCACCCAGGCCCGAGCGTCTCAACTTTGAAGACGACGATGGTGACGACGAACGTACGCTCGTCGATCCGCCTTCGTTTTCAGGTGATCGCACGACGTTGGTTCGTCCGTTTCCGCCGCCGTCGGGTAAGGGTCGATGAGCCATCCGCCACGCGCGAGCATCACGCGCGTCACGACGCAGGGGTTGGTCAAGACGTACGGTTTCACGGTGGCGTTACGCGGCGTGAACGTGACCATCGACAAGGCTCGCGTCACGCTCATCGAAGGAGCAAACGGTTCCGGAAAGTCAACCCTCTTGGGCATCCTTGGGACCGTCATTCGGCCGACTTCAGGCACCGTCGTGTACGAACCGCTCGGTGAAGATCTGGACGACGTGCGTCACGAGGTTGGCTGGTTGTCGCACGAGTCATTGACGTACCCAGATTTGTCCGGTCGCAAGAACATCGAGCTCGCAGCAAAACTTGTCGGCATGTCGCTCACGGATGTTTGGGACCGCATCGCCGATCGTTTCGAGCTTGGTGCGTTTGCCGCTCGTCCAGTGCGGACGTATTCGCGAGGGCAAAGGCAGCGGGTGGCGTTGGCTCGAGCGCTGGTGCATTCGCCATCGCTGGTGCTTTTGGATGAGCCGACGACGGGACTCGACAAGGCAGGCGTCAAGCGGCTCTTGGCGGTGGTGGACGACGAGGTAGGGCGTGGAGCTGCGGTTGTGGTGGTGTCGCACGAGCCTGAGTTATTTCGGGAGCGGGCGAGTGCGCGATGGGTGCTCGAGCGGGGGAAGCTCGTTGGGGGTAATTAGTTTGGCGTGGTTGAAAAATAGGAATGAAATGCATTGGGCATTTTATCAATGAAATATTTAACGCAGTTTTTCGCTGCGGCGTTTTTTTGGTAATGGAGCTACGGGACGATCTTGCCGGGCATGAAATAGACGCAGAATCCAAATGTCCGCACGTGGATTCTCGAGATCGCTTACGAACCAGATCACATAAGGCACGTCGCGGAGAATCAATCGGCGCAATGCAATCTTGCCATCCTGACGTTCAATCGTGCCAACAGCCGGGAATCGTGTCAATAACTGGGTAGCGTCATTCAATGCGCGCTGTAGTCGTTCAATCCAATGCGCGTCTTTATTTGTTTCGAGCCATTCGAGTTGCGCGTCCAGGTCCGATTTGAAATCGGCATGAAATCGGATTCGCCGGAGCATGCAGCCTCAACGCTTTGCAGCGTGTGTTCTCGAGATTGCAGCATTCATGCTGGCATCTATTTCAGCTTTCGAGACCTCTTGAGCCGTGCCATTTTGGATGCTCTCCCACGTGCTCCAAGCTTCGGCTCGTTGCCACTCCTCAGCTCGACTCATTCTCGCAAAATCATCCAGCTCGGATACTCGCTCCATCAAGAGCGTACGAACGGCGGCACCAAGGGCGAGTCCCCGTCGTCGTGCTTCAGCCTCGACTTTGACCTCCAAGTCTTCTGGCATGACGATGCGAATTGCGCGCCCAGCAGCGGTTCGTCGAGTTGTCGTAGCCGATATTTTTCGCATTCTGCTTGCTCCTGCCGGTGGCTCCTTCCTACCATGGCCCGTCGTTCACCACAAATTCTATGTCCCGTGTCCCAAAACCTCCCATTGACATCTCCCCTTCCCCAAGCGACCGTGCTTTGCACCATTCACGGAGGCAACCATGGGGCTCATCGAGAAACGACTCATCAAAGAAGCCAAGGAAAGTTGGATCGTCGAAGAACAAAAAGACATGCGAGCCATCGCCAATTCTGAAGTCGTCATCGACGTCGATTGGGCCTCGTTCGAAACGGATGAACCTGCCCTCCGCAACCTCCAGCACCTCGGCGTGCGTAAAATGTCCAATGCTTTTCGCGTCATCTGCGCCGACGACCTCGGCAAAGAAGCTGTGCGCGACAGCATTCAACGCGTCGTCGTGACCAACGTCAAAGATGGCAAAGAAGGCTCCGTCAGCCTTGAAAACGGCGTCGTCACCTTGCGCGGCGCTTTCGCCAAAGGAGGGGATGGCTGCATGGGCGACTTGCTCATCGCGCGGACCCTCGAACGGATGTTGTAGGGCAATCTTTGCCCAAACATGATAGGAAGTCCGCCATGCGTGATTTCGACCAAACATTTCCCCCATTGCTTGCCGAGCTTCACGAACTCGATGTCGACTTCGAAGAAGACAATATCGATTTCGAGCCATACCAAGAGTTTCTCTGCGCCGAAGACAATACGTCTTGGATTCGGGCGTGGACGGGAAACAAAACCCTCGATGGTGGCGAGTATCGTGTTTTCGGGCAGGATGGTACCGGAGGATATGCAGCGTTTTGGCTCGTTCGTAAAGACAAGCCAATTCTCGATCAACCGATCGTCTTTTTTGGCTCCGAAGGCGAGCTCGGCATCGTGGCCCCCGATTTCTACGATTACCTCTGGCTCCTCGCCGGTGGGTTTGGCCCGTACGAAGCCGTCGAAAGCAAACGCCATAAGCCGAAGGTGAATGCAGAATTCACGAAATTCGCCGAGCGTCATGCAAAAAATCGGAAGAAAAAACCCCAAGAAATCATCGCCGCGGCCAAAACCGAATTTCCCAAATTCGAGGCCGACGTCCGCAATCTCTGCAAGTAAAAATCAATTCGTCTAGCGCTCGGTCATGTTCCAAGCAGACAAGATCGAGCGCACTACGTCCTGAACGATCGGGTCCGTAGGTTTGGCGCGGGGAAACTCGAACACGCGCGGCGCAATATCGAGCGCCACGATTTCCTCGGCATTCGTTCCCGTCGAAGTATCTGGTGTTTCCGGAGGCTGCAACAAAACCAGCGGCATCGGCAACTCGGGCGCCAACGTCCTCCACGCATGGAGCGCAGCCGTCACGTCATGCAAAACGCCCAGTCGATCAGGTGCCACGAGCAGCACGAGGTCCGGCGCCAGCGCCCGCGCGAGATCCAAGTTTGTTTTGCCTTTGTCGAGTGGCGACAAGACAGCTCCAGCCGTTTCCACAAGGACCACTCGAGCCGTGTGACCATTGACCCAGGCAACGATTCGCGCAACGTCGATGTTGACTCCAGCACGACGGGCAGCCCTATGCGGAGAAACAGGTTCGATGAACGCATACGGCGGGGCGGTTGCTGGATAAGAACTGAATGCAGCCAGAGAACCTGCATCCGAGCTCGCCTCTTTGGG
>DAOMZH010000291.1:0-11047 GCA_035437985.1 Polyangium sp. (in: bacteria)
ATACGACGCTGCAGCCTCCGGGAACGGGTCTTGGGGGTTCGTCCGCTGCGCCGGAAGTCGAGCCGAACAATACGATCGCGACGGCGACGAAATCGGGCAAGGTGTTTTTCTCGGGGACGATTTCCACCGGCGGCGCGACGGGAGATCGGGATCTCTACGAGTTTTGCGCCGACGCAGGAGATTTGATTTACTTGAGCGTGGATGGCGATCCATTGCGGGACGAAACGCCACTCGATGCGACGATCTTTTTGCTCGACAATACTGGCAATGAATTGCTGCGCGCTGCGGATACAGCCAATTTTTCCGTGAGCGCGGCCAGTTCGAATACACTTGGGGGAACGACGCCTTTTTCTCCGGGTGAATCGGGCATTTTTCGTGCGCGGTATTCGGGCTTGTATTACGCCGGAGTCATGACGGATTTGGCCGGACAAGCCTACAGCACGGGGGATTACCTGTATTCGATTGGGCTCAATTGCCGCAGCGGCGCGTACATGGAGACGGATCTGGAGATATCGATGACCGATTCGATAGATCCGGTGAAGAGCAACGACGACCTGGTGCTCACGGTGAATGTTGCCAATCATGGGCCACGCACGTCGATGTATCCGCATTGGACGATGACGGTGCCGCCGGATGTGAATTTCATGGGAGTTCAAACAGCGCCGGGATGGACGTGCAATGTGTCTGGCGCGCTCATCGATTGCACGACGACGTGTTTCTCCGCGGGAGACTCGGCGACATTTACCGTGACGATGAATGCGCCGGTGTGCATCATGCCCGGGCAATTGATGCATGTCGCGACACTCACGAGCGGTGCGCAAGATTCGAATGCTGCCAACAATACGGTTGTCGAGACAACCACGATCGTCGACGGTGGGCCGTGTAATGATGGGAATGCTTGCACCACGGGGGATGCCTGCAATGCAGGTCTTTGCGAGAGCGGCCCGGCGGATGATTGCAATGACAACAATTCGTGCACGACGGATATGTGCGTGCCTGGGAGCGGATGCAAACACACGAACATCACGGGGGCCTGTGATGACGCGAGCGTGTGCACGCTGGGCGATACATGTGTTAATGGCGTATGTGTAGGCGCGGCGTTGGATTGCGGCGACGGTGATCCTTGCACGGATGATATTTGCGATCCCAATTTTGGATGCGCCCCGCAATTCAATACGGCGCCTTGCGAGGACGGCGATCCCTGCACGGTGCTCGATGAATGCAAAGAAGGTACGTGTACAACGGGCGTTCCCCGCGAATGCCCACCACTCAATGATTGTCAGGAACAAGGCAGTTGCGAAGTGGCGGCTGGAGGATGCGTTTATCCATCAAAACCCGACGGCTTGCCGTGTGATGATGGCAATGCGTGTACTTTGAACGATTCATGCAATGCCGGCATGTGCAGCGATTCCACTCCGGTGGTTTGTCCTCCTCCGACAACCGAATGCTTTGGCCCAGGGACCTGCGAACCGGCGACGGGCATGTGCAAATATCCAATCATTGGGGATGATTTGGACCGTGACGGGGTGCCAGATCGCTGCGATCCCGATATCGACGGCGATGGGATCACGAATGACGACGAAACGGAATGGGGAACGAATCCGACCTCGAAAGACAGTGATGGCGACACGATTGACGATTGCACCGAAGCTTGTCAAGAAAACGATGGAAGCTGTTTCGACGGGTCGGTATGCACCGTCGAAGTACCAGCGAATACCGACGGCGACGATATGATCGACGCGTTGGATTCCGACAGCGACAATGATGGCAGTGCCGATCTCATCGAAGCGGGTGATACCGATTTGGCCACGCCGCCCGTCGATCCGAACGGCAATGGCCTTCCCGATTATCGCGAACCGGGTCTTGTTGGTGACGATTATATCCTCACGGGCGGATGCGGATGCACCACGACAACGGAACGCACGAACGTCGCAGCGATGTTATGGGCGAGCTGCTCGGCCCTGTTGGCATGGGGCCGACGACGAAGGAAGCGGTGAGTTTCAGTGCTCGAAAATCATGCGGGAGTTGGTCTCGATGACATTTGGTGAGCGCTGGCGGTCGATTTTGGCCGTATATTTCCCGCGCATTGCCTCCCCGCGAAACCGATTTCTTCTGTGGATGTCTTCCGGGCCAATACCATCTCCACATGAATGCCAGCTGGGCATTGCTCCTCCGCCGACAATTTCCAGGCGCTGACGTTTCGTCCATCTCCTCATTGACATGGCTCTTGGCTTCGCAGATCCTGCGCGCGAAGGGGCGCGTGGATGTCATGGCCATCTGCTCTCTTTTGGCTCGCGACGAGGAGAATCAACGATGAGCACAATCATCAGCCTATGGTTAGGCATCGCATTTTTGGTGCTAGGCGTAGCAGCGGTCGTCATCCAGGCAGTTTTGTGGAATCCCGACAAATATTGGGACCCGGTCAAGAAAAAAACACACGCGCCGAAGCTTTGGCTCAACATACATAAATACATCGGATATACCTTCGGGGCGATTTACGTCGTCATGATGTGGCAGATGGTGCCGCGCCTTTGGGAATACCAAGTGGAGCTGCCAGCCCGCACGATGCTGCACGCAACAGCAGCCATCATCTTGGGCGTCCTGCTCATCGTGAAAATCATCATTCTGAAGTTTTTCCGGTACTTCGAAGAGGCCATGCCGCAAATCGGACTCGGAATCTTGATTTGCACCGTGCTCATCAGCGTCTTATCGATTCCGCATGCCGTCCGCGGAACAGGGCTCGTCCCCATTTCGCTCGATGCTGAAAATCGCGAACGCGTCGCCCGAGTTTTGAGCGATATCAAGTTCGACCAAGCCGTCGTCGTCAATGACCTCGTCAGTGATGCGGGATTGAAGCGTGGCCGGGAGGTTCTGGCCAAAGAATGCGTCCGTTGCCACGATATGCGGACCATTTTGGCGAAACCGCGCTCGGGTGCCAATTGGTACAAAGTCATCGACCGGATGCTCGATAAACCCAGCATCTTCGACAAACCCCTCAATCGGGCCGACGTCCCGTACGTGACGGCATTCATGATCAGCATCACGCCGAATATTCAAGAATCGAGCAAGGTCAAACTCGCGCAGGTTGGTGATGCAAAAATCACCGAATCGAAGATGGATGCGAAGCTGAGTGAAACCGAAGGCGAAGAGAGCGAAATCAAGGCTCCGGAATTGCCGGCTGCCGAGGCGAAATTGCTTTATCAAAAGCGCTGCATCGATTGCCATACCGAAAAGGAAGTGCTCGACCATGGTGGCGACACCGAAGAAGGCTGGGCGCAAGTGGTTCGGCGTATGGTCGTCGAGCAAGAAATGGTGATCAGCGGGGTCGAAGCCATTCAAGTGTCGAAATATTTGGCCACGACCTTCCCAATGCAGGGGAAATCGAAGCCCGTCGCGGCAGCGCCGAAACCGGTCAAAACCGCGGAGCCTGTTGCCGCAGGGTCCGCCGAATCGGTGGCCGCTGCTGGCAGCGCTGCAACTGCCCCGCCACCCGCGAAAACGGCCGCGGCATTGGTCAAACCGAGCAGCTCGGCCGAAGCAGCCCCGGCCCCGACAAACGCGCCCACGACAATCGTTGCTGCCGTGGCGCCAAAGCCCGCCGCTGCACCGACCTACAATGGTCCAGCGCCGTGCACGGCAACGTCATTTGCGACATCCACTGTTCGGAATGCCTGCCAGCGCGGCGGACGCCCAGAAGCACGTTCGCTCATGCGGGCGCTCATGAACAAGGGCAAAGAAAAAGGCCTCGATTTCAAGTGCAGCTCCTGCCACACGGATCAATCGAATTATGGTCTGCTAGGCAATGCCACGGCAGATCTGCGGAAGCTCTTCTGACCCCTCCCAGGCCCTCCCCGAACGCTGACGTCAGTCCTGCCGTCTATTGACGCGTCAAACCTCCTGATTCCTCCGTCAGTTTCCAGCGACATTCATCAATGTCCGCAAAACACGCGTCTTGCATGGTTGGCACGGAGTCTGCTAAAGGGCCTTTTCAAGCAACGACATCGAAGTCGAGGAGGCTCACATGTTTCAATTCAATCATGCATCGGCCCTGTTTTTCTGTGTTTGTGCAACCGCATTCGTTACCGGTTGCGGAACGACGGCGACCATTACCCGCGCTGGAGCAAGCCCCATTGAAGCAAAAATCGTCGGGTCTGACGAACGAGCCATTTTTCTGGACACGCACGGCAGCACCATACCTGTGGACCGTGACGAAATCACCGATATCGATCATCCGGGAAACGTAGCCGCCACGATTGGCGGCATCGTCACGGCTTATGGCATTGCGAACATCGTCATGGGGGCTTCCGATTGCGAGCGAAAAGGAGGAGCCACCTGTGTCGGCATGGTCTTGCCGGCAGGGATCGGTGCTCCGATCATGATTACCGGTCTCGTAAACTGGATCCAGTCGGTCAACGCGGCCAAAGCGAAGAACAAGACTGAGCCGTCGATTGCCATCGTGCCCACGATATCGACGGACAAGAAAAACGAATACGTCGGCGTGAGCGCGGCCATGCGTTTTTGATTGATCCTGCCCCGCGACACTCAACGTCGCGGTCCTAGCAACGCCGCTTCGCGATACACTTCGACGGTCGTTTTCGCTCGAGTACCGAATCCGCGGGGCCGGAGCTCGATCCCCATGCTCCAAGGGCGAAAGACGCTGCACAAATGCCAATGCTTGACCACTGCGTCGAGCCCAAACGAATCCTACTTTTTGCTCTTCCCGCACCCGTTTTCGATGACGTTTGGATCACGTCCACGCAGTGAACGTGATCCAATACGTGCATCAAGCCCACAACGGACGCTATACGTCAAGCCAAATCTGGAAAACGGTTGGAACGTTGATTTCGGCGCAATTCATGTCGTCAATTGGCGTATCGCAAGGAAGATGACCACGACGGACGTTTGAGATTCCACTTCATTTCCTGGTCGTCAGCGCCTATCGGTCGGTTCGATTCTGCAGGGGCACTTTTTCGTTGCTTCTCCCGACGCACCCGATCTAGAGTGTAAACACTCTGCAAAATAGTGGGTTTTTGTGACGCCTAAGTATCTCGATCCGGATGACATCATCGGCGAAAAATACCGCATCGTTCGCGTCATCGGCCAAGGCGGGATGGGAGCGGTCTACGAAGGAAAACACACGGGCACGGGGCGTCGAGTGGCGGTCAAGGTCATTCATCCACAGGGCCCCAACGGCGGAGATCTTTTGGTCCAACGTTTTCAGCGTGAGGCTCGAACGGCGGGCGCGATCGAATCGCAATACATTGCACAAATATTCGACACAGGTGTGGACGAACGGTCTGGCTCCCCCTTTTTGGTGATGGAGTATCTGACTGGCGAGGATGCCAATCAGACATATCGACGGCTAGGTCCGTTGTCAGTGGATTTGGCCCTGCGTATTGCGGCGCATTCGTGCATTGGATTGGCGCGAGCCCACGAAGCGAACGTGGTGCATCGGGATATCGAGCCCGCGAACATCTTTTTGGCCAATCGCGAAGACGGGGAAATCGTTTGCAAGCTCTTGGATTTTGGGGTCGCCAAATTCACGGTGGATCAAGATGCGGCGGCGGATCAGCTGACTGAAAATGGCGGATTGACGCAAACGGGAGCATTGCTTGGGTCGCCGCTTTACATGTCGCCCGAACAGGCCCGTGGGCGTCGCGAGATCGATTTGCGCGCCGATATTTGGTCTCTTGGAGTAACCCTTTACAAACTTTTGTCCGGACGAACTCCACGGGAAAAACACGGTGCGCCCGGTGGAGTGGGCGAAGTGATCATGGCGATTTGCATGACGCCTCCGTCGACGATTTGCGACATTGCGCCGTGGGTACCGCCGGAAGTGGATGCGATCTTGATGCGGGCTTTGCAGCTCGAGCCGAACGATCGATATCAAAGTGCGAATGAATTTCTCGACGACATTCGGCCACTTTTGCCCAATGGTTTTGCGATCACGAAGAGTCTGCTCGTGCGGGCCAACCACGCCGAGGCCGTGCGTGTCTCTTTGGCGCCGCCAGCCCCGCCATCGTTACAACCGTCGCCGTTTGGGCCCATCTCGAATAACGTGTCGGAATCGTCTCCGGGCAACAAATCGGTATCGTCGACGCTTGCTTCTCAAACAGAATCGGCAGCGAACAAGCCCAACATCACGGCTGGCGGCGTTGCGGCAACGACGGCGAACGCGGCGCCCGGATCGAAAACTCCAAAATGGATTGCCCTCGCTTTGGGCGTAGGCGGATTGGTGGGATTGGGCGCCTATCAGATGACCCGCGCGCCGGCGTCCGGACCTGCACCTGCACCCGCCCCCGTAGCGACGACGGCCGTTCAGGAAAAACCAGTTGCTCCTGCCAAACCAAACGCTGCGCCAACTTCCGTACTGGAGGTGCCAGCGGCGCCATTGCCCGAAGCGCCGGTCGATCAACCAGCGCCCTCGGCATCCACGGTTTCTGCTGCGGCCAATACGGCGGCGACGAAAACGCCTCCGGTGACGACGGCGACCTCCAAAACTGCGAAATCTGCGCCAACGACCACGACAACCGCGACGGCGACCTCCAAGACAAACCCACCCGATCACGTAATGGATACGAATTCATTTGGGGACAGGAAATGACGACCCGATTTGACCAGCGGACGTGGGCGGCGATATTATTTTCGGCGGCATTCATGCTCCCCGCAACGGACGCTCGCGCGGACGCGAGTGCCTCCGACAAAGCGGCGGCCGAAGTGCTTTTCGATCAAGGAAAAGGTCTGCTCAAAGAGGGCAAGAACGAAGAAGCTTGCCGAAAATTCGAAGGCAGCCAAAAGCTCGACCCGGGTATTGGTACGGCGCTTTTTCTGGGCGATTGTTACGAAAAAATCAATCGGAGCGCGAGCGCTTGGGCCATGTTTCGCGAAGCCGCGGGGATGGCCAAAGCAGCGGGGCAAAGCGATCGCGAGCAAATTGCCCGATCTCGTGCCGCGTTGCTCGAAACCAAGGTTCCCAAAATGATGCTGGTCACCGACGCCGTGGCCAAAATTCCGGGACTGACCATCTCGCGCGATGGGACGACGATTCCGGTTGAATTGGGCAGCGCCGAAGTACCGGTCGATCCGGGCACGCATGTGATTGAATTGAGCGCTCCGAACAAGAAAACGTGGTCGAAAACCATTGAGGTGCCGAATTCTCCGGACGTGCAGCGCGTGGTTTTACCGAGCCTCGAGGATGACGTGAAACCGTCGACAAAACCGGCTGCGGACGTCAAGGTGGCGCCGATCGAGCCTGTTCCGACGGGCCGCAGGACTGCGGGATTGGTGGTTGGGGCGGTAGGTATCGTGGGGCTCGGTGTTGCGGGCGCGTTTACCGGCATTGCCATTTCCAAGGATGGTAAAGCCGATGATATATGCGGTAGCAATACTTGTCCGACCCAAGAAGGCGTAGACTTGGCAAACGATGCCAAAACTGCGGCGAATGTGTCAACGGCTGCGCTCGGTGTAGGCATTGCGGGGCTGGCGATTGGCACAATTCTTTTTCTCACGGCACCTTCGAAAGCCGCTCCTAAAACTGCGTCCAAATCATTTACGATTTTGCCCACGCCGCAAGGACTGTTGGCAACGGGGAGATGGTGATGTTCAATCGCCGCACGATCGCGTTATTGCTTCCTTTGGCGTTTGCTCCGCTCGGCGCGTGCGCCATCGTTTTGGGCATTGAAGATCGAGAGCTCGCGGCTACGGCACAGCTTTCCTGTGAAGGCTATTGTGATGTGGCGATGGCCAATTGCACCGACGCGTTTGCCCTCTATGCCTCGCGCGACAGCTGCCTGGCCACATGTACGAAGCTCGATCTCGGGACGCCGGGTGACATGACGGGCAACACGGTTGCTTGTAGGTTGCGGAACGCAGAATTGGCGGGACAAACTGGCGAAAAAAGCGACTATTGCGTGAATGCAGGTCCTGGTGGAAACGCCGTTTGCGGGACCGATTGCGAAGCATTTTGCAAACTGATGAAGGCCACGTGCACGGACGAATTCACGACGGACATGGAATGCATGACGGAATGCGCGACGGTACCCGACAAGGGAAATTACAATATCGCCGTTCCGCTGGAAAATTCCATTGAGTGCCGTCTGTACCATCTTTCGTCGGCCACGATTGACATTACGCATTGCCCCCATGCGGCGGGGATCATCAAGTGTGTCGATAGTGCGATGCCCGATGGTGGCGCAGATGGCGGTTGAACGCGTTTTCGACAAGGATCGAGAAAGCGCCGTCGAAACGCGACGAACCTAAATTCCCAATTCACCGCCCCTCTCCTTGTCCAACGCGCATGCACCGTGCGCTCCTGATTGCGTTGTTCGTTCTGTGCACGAGCTGTTGTCGGCTTGGTTTGGGGCGCCTCGAGCCATTTTCGGCCGCCGAATACGACGCGCACGTTCAAACTCGCCAAAATGAATTCGGCCCTTCCTTTACGATCCTCGCTGTGCCGCCGTTCGTGGTCATTGGCGACGGTCCCCGCGCTTGGGTGAAGCAGGACGCGGACGAGGTGGTACGGGTCGCCGCCAGAATGCTCGAGGCGCGTTTCTTTCGGCGGTATCCCGCAAAAATAATCGATATTTGGATGCTGCAAACCGACACGAGTTATGACGCATATGCCGGTTCGCTCGTGGGAGCGCCGTCGACGCCGTATGGTTATTACTCGTCGTGCAAACGATCCATTTATACAAACATGAGCCTGGGCAATGGCACGTTGATTCATGAAATGGTGCACGCGTTCATGGAAGCCAATTTTCCAGCGAGCCCGGTGTGGTTCAACGAGGGCCTGGGGTCGCTGTACGAACACACCGACCTCGATAGCGGTGATTTGCGAGGCCGACTCAATTGGCGGCTGCCCGGCTTGAAAAGCGCGATCGCCGAAAGAAAAACCATTCCGCTGGAAACATTGCTGGACTTGGGCCCGATTGGTTTTTATAATGAAAGGAGCCAGGGTCTGAACTATGCAATGGCACGTTATCTGTTGTTTTATCTGCAGGAAAAAGGGTTATTGGAAGTTTATTACCACCAATTCGTCGCAAACCAAGACGCGGACCCCACGGGCCTATTGACCCTCGCCAAAGTGCTGGGCGAAAAGGACGTCCGGGCATTTCAAGCGAAATGGGAAAAATACGTGAGCGCATTGCCGGACCCTTGAATGTGGCCGACTGAAATTCCTGCGCTTGTTAAAAGCGTCGCAGACATGGGCGTCCGGAGCACCCGACCAAAGCAGCAGTTGGATGGGTACCTCGCCGATTGCCAAAGTCGGCTGTCGGGCAGCGAATCGGTAATGAGTCATCGACTCACGGACGCCTCGGGCGCCCCAATCGCTGAAACAGCTCGGCCACAAGGTCCCATGCAGGTGCCCTCACCGCTTCGGGATCGCCCTCGATATCGTCAATGAAGCGCTGCACCTTCGTTGCCAATGCCCGCTCGGCGTCGGTCAATGCTCCATCGAATCGCGGATTCAGCAAATGCCTCGTCGTCCCCGTCCTCGCCAACAAACTATCCAGAAATATCTCCAATCGCCGCGCCGCATTCGCCCATTTCGCTCCCGCTGCCGCGTCACCCACAGCCGGAGGCCCCAATGCCTCCATCGTCACCCAATCCAAATCTTTTGCCCACAAACTTTGTTCGAGCGGCTTCGAGAACAACGCCAGCGCCGTCCCGAAATGCTCGAACACCGGCGCATTTTCCACCTGCGTCCCTCGGCGACTCGGCATTCGCGCCCGACGCACAGCGTCCGCAATGCGATGGAAATTGTCGTCACGCAAAGAAAAACCTACGAATAACATCTGCCGCGTCAAGAGAAGTGCCTGTACGATACCCGCCAAGGCTTCGCGCCGAATGTCATAACGCATGTAATCCTCGCGTGTGAGCACGATGTTCTCCGGATCCGTCACGCACCCGTGCATCTTCAAGAGCCATCGATTCGCCTCCGAATTCGGATCGTGCGGCAAAACCGAAATCGTCCGCCCCGCGGCTTCCGACGCCCTCTCGAAAAGCGTATCGTAGTTCGTTGTGACAACCTCGCGGACGGGAAGCGCCGCCAAAAGCGCGTGCGTCATCGCATACCCGTGCACGTTGTTGCATGCCTCCGCAATGCTCGCGCCCAATATTCGCGTACCCTTCGGCGACGCGCCCGCATTGGCCTCCATTCTCAATTCGATCGCGCGTGCTTGATCGAGCGATCCCAGGTCGCCCAGCATTTCGAGTTCCGCTTCGCTCATGCCCGCGCCTTTCGCAAGATTGCGCAGCAAACCACCCCAATCGGGCAATCCCGCGTTTTTGCTCACGCCCGCACCGAGAAACAAAACCAAATTGCCATTCGCCGCAATTCTCGCCAGCCGCTCGCCTTCGGCCCACAATCCCGCATCCAGATCCGGCCATGCTGATGCCGCCAAACCTCGTTGTGCTTGCGCCGCGGCAAACGTGAATTCGTCATTGGAAACGAGCGCGATATCCACGTCAAGCTCGGACGCGAGACGCACGAGTTCAGGGACGAGAGCCCGCACCACATCGCCCGTCGTGGAATGCGCTCCGCCGAGCCCCGTACCCACGACGGGAAGGGCGAGCAGGTGTTTGGCGCGGTCAAACCGAGGTTTTGGTTGTTCTGTTTTTAGGTCCTTTGCGGCCCGCTCCACGAATTCACGCGCCCCCGCAATGAACCACGGCGTCTTGGTTCGCGACGTAGCTCCCACGTTCGCCAGCCACGGACACGGCAAATCGTCCTTCCAATATGCGACTTTCATCGCCCGCTGCTTTCCCGCCCGCCACTCGGCCGTTGGCGCGGGAAACGGAAGGCGAGCGAGCTTCAAATTGAACCGCTTCAGCCACCGCGGATTGGGCAGCGCGTCGATGTCGCAAGGCAAAAGCCACGCGTCACAACACAGCTGCGTCAGATCGCCGTAAACGATGAAAAGATGTCCGCTCATGCCGTTAGATACACATGAGGGCACGAATTCACGGCATCCGCAAGAGGAAAAACGCGCGCAGTCACCGAACGAGGACGGTCACTTTGCAGCTTTTTTCTTCGTTGCTGTTTTCG
>DAOMZH010000292.1:0-11012 GCA_035437985.1 Polyangium sp. (in: bacteria)
TCAATCTGTTGCATTGTCAAATGTGCAATTGCTTCGGCTTGCGGCGTTGTCCTCGTGCGCCATGCTTGATAGTGGCGAATTACGGTGTTGGGGCGCAAATTCGTATGGTCAACTCGGTATAGGTAATAACCAACAGCAATCTATGCCGATGCTCGTGATCTGGCAATAATGCGGATATCGAGCGCATTACATGTATTGGGTCTAAGTTCACAGATCGTAGTTGAGCTGAATCTCGTCTACGTGTGTTCCGACGAATTCGGTCGTTCGGGTGCACGTAGGGATTGGTTCTGTACCACATGATGGTCCATTACAACCATACGTGGTTTTTCCTGTGCTTTTCCCAGAGATAGCGTCACCATCAACGGTAACGTCAACGGTATATGTGTCAGTTGTCGTTCGTTTGGTACCCATTCCGTCAGGCAGTTCGAACTGAATATCTACTTTCTTGCCTCTGAATTGATATCCAGTGTCCGTTGCAACGCCCTCAAGCGTCGATTGACTGTTGTCCAAGTAAAATGCATTGTCTACACTTGCATAGATGATCCATGTCTCGGATTTGCGAATGGTTGTCAAATCATCTGCCTTGTCGGCGGGCGGCCCCATATCTGGATAAAAACACGTATCCTCTTCCTCCGTCGTCCCCGGACTCACTCGATAAATAAAATAATCCCCAGGCGATATCCCACACCCCGCAACCGTCAACCCAACACCCGCCATTACCAAGATATTGCCCAGTTTCATCGCCCGTCGCTCCTTCCCACGCCGCGAACGATGCCCCTCGATACGCCTCGCCCCAAATGTGCTTCACCCTTGCGCCGTAGGCAATTCAGGATCAACAGGCGTTTGTCGAGCAGAACCATCGTCCTCTTCTTGCTCATTGAGAACGAACGATACACCCCCAAGTCCAGAAAAGCAGATCTTTTCGCGTGTTAACCGCTTCGCCGTAATCCCTACCGCCACCGCGCTTTGATCACTGCCCACGAATCTCCGCCCCAGACGCGCCGCAGCCACCAATGTCGTCCCACTTCCACACATCAAATCCGCCACCACCCCGCCCGCTTTACTCGACGCCCGCACGATTCTCTCCAGAAGCTTCTCCGGCTTTTGCGTCGGATACCCTGTTCCTTCACCCACAAGCGGCGTATTCGCCACCATCGCCGGAATGTCCCCCCACACACTCCCCATTCTCCGACCCTCGTCCGCATAATACCGATACGGCTTGCCCCCAATCACGCGCTCCCGATACAGCCGCCCCGATTCGTCCCGCTGCCGGAAATGCATCGACAAACTCGTCGGCGCATAAGGCTCGCGCAATTCAGGATCCCGCGCGTTGTACACCACCTTCTTTCGCTCCGACCCCGAACGCGCATACATCAATATCGTTTGGTGCGTCACGGCAAACCCGCGCGCGCCCCGATTCCCATTGCCCGGCACCCAAATCACTTCCCCCAAATACGCCCCGCGACCAAATAGCCGATCCACCGCCACCTTCACGTCGTGCACCGTCCGATGATCCAAGTGCACATAAAGCGTCGCGCCCACGTTCATGCACTCGCGTATCGCCCCAAGCCGCGGCACCAACATCGACACCAGCGCATCCGGCGCATACCGATCCTCATACGCCACGGGACCACCCGTTCGCGTCTGCTTCCCCCGAGTTTGTCCCGGCGCAAGTCGCGCCGTCATCCGCGTGCCCACCGCATACGGCGGATCCAGGTACACCAAGTCAAACCGGAGATCGTTCGGGAGAGACGAACACACGTCCAGCACGTCGCCTCGACCCAAAAAATTCATGGCGATGCGACCTCGGAGCCCGTGCCGCTCGATGTTGCGGGCGTTGGCAAAAGCCCTTCGAGCAATGCCGCCACGAGCTCTTCATCCGCTACATTTTCCAGCACGGGAGGGCTCGGCAGCCACGGCCACGCGGGACCATGCACGTCGCATCCATGCACGAGTTCGTCCTGCGTACACGCGATGCGCAGGTGAAAATGATCGTCGTGCGCGGCGCTGTCGGCAGGTTGCAGCATCACGTTCTCGGCGCGCCAAATCAGATCCAGATCTTCGCCGCGCGCGCGGGCATGTTCGACGATCAAAGCTTCGAGCCAACGGGCGAGAAAAATCCACTGCACGTCGGCTTTGGGGGAGGTGACGAGTGCCTTGACAAACTGCCAATTTCGTTCGGTGTCGAAACGAACGAAGGTGTGGTTGGGTGTTTCGGCGAGACCGTCGGGTCCGAACACGACAAACCCAGGGCTCGGGATCGATCGACCATCGGGCGTCATGACGTACAGGAGCAAATCGACGTCGCGGCCGGTGCGATGCGACTTGTGACCCGTGCGAAATCCCCCGTGCTTCGCGGAAAGATCGCCGACGATGAGCGGCGCTCCAGGACGAAGTCGATGCACCGCGGCTGCGGCATGTTCGATCGTCGCAATCAAACGTGGCGTGCCCCAACGGGCACTCGCTTCCCGCAACAGACGAAACGTGTGCGTGCGTTTCGGCAATTGCACGCCATCGGTCAGCACGCCGAAATGCGGCAAACCCACGGAGCCATGCACGTTCGGCGTGAGCGGCGAAGGTGTACCCACGCAGCCGACCACGAAGATCAAGAGCACGAATAGAGCGAGGTGAACGGTCGAGCGCATTCCAGGGTCGAGTCGTAGAACAGCAAAGGAACAGGGCGACGTGAAGGGGCGAACGGGGGTCTTGCCATGATGCATCGCGAGAGTCACGCTCGGGCACATGGAGGAGATCTTCCGTTCAGATGTCGCGGTCGTAACGCGTGAACCAGGTTTTGTTCGCTTGCGTAGGACAGCACGCGCGCTTCGTGACGCGAACCCGCACGCAGCCGCAGACTTTTCGGAACACTTTCGATTTTTGGTGCCTCGTCGGGAACGCAAAAATCTGGGCTTCTTGCTGGATTCAAGGGAGGCCCCGATGATCGGAGATGACGACGCGTTCGTGGCCTTGCGCCCCGTGATGGAGGACATGACGCAGGGGTTTTCCCGCGTGGCGATTTTGGTGCAAACCGCGATCGGAAAACTTCAAGCCACGAGACGCTCGCGCGAAGGTACGTTTGTCGGAACGAACGCCCCCCAAGTTTTCGACGACGAAGAGGAAGCGATTGCGTTCGTGAGTGGCCGTGGAAAGTGAAGGGCGTCCTTGCCAAGACGGGGGCGTGAGAGAACACTGGCCCTCACATGACGCAAAAAGGTCCGGGCAAACTCGTCGAGAAACCTGTTCCTGGTGAAGGGAGCGGAAGTGGACTGCCCGGTGTCGTCGTCGCGGCGTTCGTCATCGCCGCGATCATCGTCGGCGTGCGTTATTACGGCGCCAAAGGCGAAGCCGAGCTGCAGGTCAAGACAAACGCGGCGCTCGAGGAAGAAGACGCAGGCGCTCCTGCTCCCGTGGTCGTGCCTCCGCGTTGCAAATCCGTCTCCTCGGAAGCGTTCGTCGTTGGGGACAAACCCACATCTCGCGCGCGTGTGGATGCAGGTGCGACGAACCCGGGCGAGTTGCCTCCAGATGATGCCGATGAAGAGTTCGATGAACTCGCGCCGTTTGCCGTGGAGCTTGGCCGTGGTGCGGTCGTGAACGATGGGTTTGTCGTGGGCGCACTACGCGATGGTGACGGCGGATCGTTTGCCATGGTAACGCGGATCGGAGCGGATGGTCGAAACGGAAAAACCGTGAAACTCGGCCGCAGTCGCGGCGATTTCGATGCGCCCACGGTGACTGGTTACAAGGATGCAGTGCTCGCGGCGATGCTCGAACCGAATGCGGGAGGTCGAGCGATTCGCGTGGCGAAGGTGGTGGGGGATCAAGTCACGTGGGGGCCGGAAGTGAGCGAAGGGCGTGACGAGTCGCTCGCGGTGGATCTCGCGACATCGGGGGATCATGCGGTGCTCGTTTGGGATGACGTGACGAAAGACGGCAAGCGCACGCACGTGATGCTCGAATCGTTTGACCCCCAAACAATGAAGTCGGAAGGTGATGCGCGTCCGATTTCATCGCCGAAAAACGATGCCGAGGTGCCGCGTTTGACGGTTCGTCCGGGCGGATATTGGCTGGCGTATGTGGCGGTGGGCGAAGCGAAGAAGCCGAAGGACGAAGACACGGGACTTGGTGGCGAAGCGATTCAGCCGCGATGGATCGAGGTCGTGCCGCTCGATGAAAAAGGACAACCGGTGGGTTTGCCCCGGGCGGTGACGCCGAAAGAAGGGCATGCGCTCGCGTTCGATGTGGAAGCGTCGGAGGATGGGAGCGTCATCGTGGCGTATCGGGATGACGACACGCCGAGTGGCTCGACGGGTGGCAAAGTGATGACGGTGTGGGTGCGTTTGTCCGGGCTAGGTGAGGCGCAACTGGTGACGGAGGAGGGGACGTCGACGGGTGTTCCGGACTTGCTTCCGGGGTGGATGGCGATTGCGTCGTTGTCGGGGGCGACGCGTATTGGGCCTTTGTCGGCGAAGGGCGAGATATTGGGAGAATTGCGGCGCGAACCGGAGCTCGGCAATGGTGAGGTATTGGCGGGAACGCGGGCGTCGCTATTGGTGGCGCGACCTGCGGGCAAAGCAATGAAATTGTCGGTATTGGAATGCGTGGCGGAGGAGCCGAGTGTGGATGGTGGACGCTAGTAAGACTCCGCCATTTCGTTCATTGTGCTTGGCGAGGCTCGATTTCTCGGCATCCGCGGCACCCCGAACTCGCCCCTTCGGGGCTCAAACAGCGGGGCCCCACCGCGGCGCCGAGAAATCAAGCACTCCCCAAGCGGCGGGTCACAGAACTTGGCGGAGTATTACTAGGCGCTTTCAGTTTGTCCCCCGGGGGTTTGGGCGCAGAGCCAAAAACTCAGTCTTTTGGGCAAAGCCCAAGAGATTGTGTGAGTTTTTGGCGTCGCCCCCATCACAAACAAAACTCTCGCGTAGCGCGCTTGTTAGCGCGCGGAGCGAGGGACCAGATCTGGCATGGCCCCGATTCGGTCCCTCTCGCGGAGCGAGGGACCAGATCTGGCATGCACCCGATTCGGTCAGGGCACCACAGTCGCGGCGACTGTCGTTACGCCCGTCAAATTGGGCACGTCGGTGGGACTGGTCATTGTGCCATTGACGCGCGCATGACGGAGTTTGTTGCCCGTTGCATAAAGAATCTCTGCGTCCGCTCCTGACAAACCTTTGGTGATGACGGGATTCGAGGTCGTGACGGTGGGAACTTCGACCTGGGAAATATTCGTGAATGCGCCGTCTTTTCCGCGCACGAAATAAATGCCTTCGTTGAGCAGCCCGTGATAAACGACGATGATATCGCCGCCGGGCGTCACTTCAATGGCCGAAGGTTGTTTGCCCGAGGTCGCGGAGGCAATGGTTTCTTCGTTCGTCCACGAATTCTGAGGCGTGACGAGTTTGACCATGCAAATCGTGTTGTCGCTTTGCCGCACATAGAAGATGCGTAAATCCATGGCTGCGTCGACAAAGCCAAAAGGACGGATCGTATTGACGACGGTCGACGAGGGCACTTGCGTCGATGTTCCCCACGCACCACCCGCGCTCGATTTGTACACATAATACAATCGAGAATCGCCTCCGGCATAAAGTGCATAGATGCCGACTCCATCTGATGCCAATGACGAGCCACTGGGTCCAAAGGCATGATCCATCAAGGTGCCCCCGGGAATTTTTAGGAATGCACCAAACGCATTTCCGTCGTCATTTTGCGCATAATAATGTCTACCATCGTCGCCCAAATAGGTCACGACGGTCGCAATCCCTGCGGGCGCCGTGGCTGGACCACCCCGAGCAATGCCAAACGTACCCACGGGAACAGGTGTCGTAAATCCACTCGCTTTGGACCATTTCGTCCAAAACATTTCGCTATCCATTACCGGAGCGCGAATGACCGCCAAAGCTCCACCAGCCATTCGAGGCGCAATTTCGGCCGGCCCAAAATTGAAATTCAAAGCCTGGTTCGTCCAGCCCGCGCCGGGCTCGAAATAAGCGCCCCCTGCAGATGGTCCCGCCAAAGCCACAAGCGTTCCGGTAGGTCCGCCACCAGAGCCCCCAGACCCTCCTCCGGCTCCTCCCATTCCACTCGAGCTGGATGAACTCGACGAACTCGACGAACTGCTCGCAACGGACGTTCCTCCGGTCCCTCCGCCACCTGTTGCGCTCCCGCCTGCGCCTCCAGTAGCGCCCATGCCGCCCGCTCCGCCCGTAGCGCCCATGCCCCCAGCACCACCTGTGCTGCCGATGCCGCCCGCGCCTCCACTGCTGCTGCTGCTGCTCGAAGCATCACCTGAGGAACTGCTGGATGTGCTGGAACTGCTGGAACTGCCGGTCAGACCGCTGCCTCCGGAAGATGAGCCGAGTTCGGTGCCTGTCGCGCATGCGCCAATCAAAAGGAGAAGCGTAAAAGAAGGGCGAAGAGAATGCATGAAGCCCTTTGTACGCGTTTGCTTTCGGGTCCGTCAAGAGCGTGTGTAGCAGGCAGCGGCGCGAATCGGTGCGTCGGTCAGCCTTCGTCAGCGTACCGGAGTTACTGGAGTACGCTTCGTATCGGTTTCCCGAGCCCCAATTCGCTCACTGCCCCTGATAACCACGCTCGCCGGAATTCATCAATGCGTACGCGTCAATCGGACCATGAGCTCCGCCCGAGAATGGACCCCAATACGTCGATAAACATTTTCGACGTGTTTACGCATCGTCCCGGTACTAATTTCGAGTTTCGACGCAACCTCTTTGTATGACAAACCCGTTTCGGACAACAGGCTGGCAATCTCTCGTTGCCGTTGGGTGAGTTGCGCCAATTCTGCATTTTGTTCGTGCGCCATGTCCGTCTCCAGTTTCCATGCGAAAACGGGGCTACTCGCCAAGAATCAGTCTTGGCGTCGTTCCCATGGCCTTGACCCTACGAGGTTTGTCCCAGGTTGGAAATTCAACGCAAGAGGTACGCATGCACGGCGATGCGCTAGCGTCCATTCGCAAATTTACGTATTTTTCGGACCCCGATCACGGCATCGACCGACCGGTTTCGTGCATGACTACATCGGCTCCCCAAATTCCACATAACCTATCGAACTTGCTGGAAAATCACGCCGAATCCTCCTTGAACCGATCCCTACAACGTAATCGAGCGCACGATCAAAATACAACTCCGTTGGTATTGTGGTGCGATTTTTCGAGTGGTTTGCGCCCTTGCTGGCTCTTCCATCGCAGTTCACGTGCTTGACGTCAATCCAGAGAATTGCGTACGCTCGGTTCGTTCGCGTTTCATCCTTCGCGCAAGGAGTCGTCCGATGTTGGGGATGCCATCGTTTCGAGCACACGAGCTGCCGATCATCTTTGAATTGATGCAAGTTATCCAGGCGTCATTGGATCCCACGACCGTAGCGCCGGCAGTCTTTCCGCTTTTGAACAAACTCATTGCGGCGGACCATTTTGCCCTCGCGGTGAGTCGCACGCCGGATCTCATGTCGTACGACTGGAGCGTTGCCGACATGCCGAGCGCTTTTTTTCGTGACTACGACGAATTGGCGCACCTTGATTTCGTACGTCTGGCCGTAGCCAAAAGGCCGAATCTCGTGCTCACGGATGGCGACATATTGGCGGGGCAGGATCGGGCGCTCGTGCAGCACAATCCGTTTTACCAAGCAACGCGGTCGCATCATATGCCGGTCGAACAAGTGTTGGCGGTCATGATCGCCAAAGATCCGAGCTGGATTGGTGGTTTGACGCTGTACCGGGACAAGGCGCACCCCTTTACGCCGCACGAGCGCGACATATTTCAGTTTTTGACCGAATATTTCGCCATTATGATGAGCAATGGCAAACGGTTTGCCAATCGAGGGCCAGTATCATCCAGTGGACTGTCCTCGTCGAACCTCGAATGGGTCTTGAAATTGGAGCGCACGTCGGTTCTCATCTTCGATGTTTCATGGCGGTGGATTGGAGGCTCGAACGATATCAATCTCGCCCTCTATCGCTGCTTTGGCGAAGGAAAGCGGGCCCCCGACGGCTTGCCGCCTTTGCTACGGGAATACATCAAGAATCTGGTCCAGCGATTGCCCCGCAACCCATTGCCCTCGGCACAACCCATGCCTTGGATTCCCGCTCGCCGGGGATCCGGCGTCGTGATCAGCTTTGTACCGGTGGTCAAGGAGTTTGGCATGCAATGGCTGGTGTTCCTCGACGAAGTTCCCGCATTATGGCGCGCCAAACTTTCGCCAGCGGAAATCGACGTAGCCGTGCGTGTGGCCCAAGGCTGGGACAATGCGCTCGTCGCCAAAGAATTGGGGCTTCGTCCGTCGACGATTCCCACGCATCTCAACAACATCTACAAAGAGCTTGGTATCGAAGGCCGCGAGACGCTCATTGCGAACTTTCGATCGCGAAATTGACGTCTGCCCGTGATTTTCCGGTCAAGGACTGCTTGGCCAGCTCTGCGTACAGGCCCAAATACGTGGAGCTCGTCACCCGCGCCGTCATCAAAATGGCCTCACGATTTTTGGGAACGGACGCGATTGTTTCAATGACTTGCCCAAGCTCGGAAATGTGACCGATATCGGCATCCCCATGTCCGGCGAGAAATCGGACGCCTTGGGCGATTCCTGAAATGCCGCTCTTTTCGCACAGATTTTTCGCCACCTTATTGGCATGTTGCGCCGAAATTGCTTCGAGCACATAGGCCGCTCCAAGAATGCCCACGGGCAAACCGTGCTCGACGACGAACGAGTTCCAAGCAACGAACCTGCGTACCGCGGAAACGGGTTTTTCTTCGCGCACCCGCTGCGGTTTTTCTCCAATGGCCGCGAGGTCCTCCAGGAGCCACTCGTCGTGGCCGTCTTCTTCCCGAGCCTTATGCAAAAACAGTTGTCCCAGGGCAGTTTGTCCCGAACGTTCGAGCCGTTCACCAGCGCGGTGGAGCAGGGGACGCGTGTGGACGACGTAATGGTAGGTTTGCACGAGAAATGCGACGTATTCCTCGCGCGTGACGGCGCCCGCGATCATCCGTTGCGCAAACGAATCCGCCGCGAGCGCGTCCACGAGCGTACGAACGAGGGTATCGAGTTGGGTCGTGATGGTGGTCATGGTCGTCCTTTGTCCTTTTCGAGAGAATCAAGCAGCAATCGGAGAATGAATGGTTTCTGGGTTGAGCGGACGGCGGTCGGCGAAGCGTTGCTCCGCGACCTCCATCAAGATCGGAATCGAGTACCCGCGAAAACGCGGGTCGTAGATTGGAGGGCCGATGATGCGCGCGGCCAAGTGGCGCGTATACATGGCCAATGTCCGCGGGAGTTTGCTGTTTGGCGGCAATGCGGGCGGCAAACGACATCCTGTCGATCCCAAGAGGAAGCTGCTATTTTCGTTCACCGGGCAAAAGGTTTTTCGTGGCGTAATCCACGCGTCTTGGCGCACTTGCCCCAAGCTCGCAGCAATTGCCGCGATCTGGGCTGCTTCAGCCGGCACATGGGTTTCGATCGTCGCACTCCCAATCCAATGCGTGATTCCGAGTTGCCGGCAGAGGCGCACGGCTTCGCGGTGGATGACCGACGCCACGTGCCGATTGCGAGCACTTGCGAGCACGCAATAACGCATCATTTCGGCGATGCGCCAGTTCTTGTGCGCCAAACTGGTCAAGTCGAACTTGGACTCGATGTCGAATCCAAAATAGGTCCCCGTAGCTTGCGCGATTTCCGGGTTTGGCCGGATCATACGGGCCACGCCGATCGGCGTATTACCGTCGTACGCTACGAAATGGGTCGTCGATTCTGGTAAATCGAAGGAGTCCACTTCTCGGGGTACCGCATTACGAACGGGATCGAGGTTATGTAGTTCCTGGACGAACACCTGGTGACGAACGCGTAGGGCATCGTCGATTTCTTTACGGGTTTCGGCAATTCGGCAAATGATCGAGCTCATGATGGTCTCCTGCCTTTTACGTCGACGGGTTCGTCGCGTAACGACGATTGAACGAGTTGGCAAGACATGTGCCAACTCGAAACCGGGTTGCATTCGTGGACAAACGCAGCGCGCCCACGCCGCTTTCCGCGCACTTTCCACAAACTTCTGGTAAGCCCTACTTCGCACTGCACTGCGCAGTTCATGCAAGTTGCACGATCTGTGCAATGACCTCGACCTAGGGTTGCGCGACTGTCGATCCGCGACAAACGTTAGGACTAAGCGTTCGGTCGTGGATACACGTTTACGAAGGACAAACACGTCGTCCGACGTAAAACGCCTCTTGTCTGACAGTCACGGGGGAATACGAGTGCACCGCGGAGTTTCTGACAAGGCAACGTCGATTTTTTGTCCCGAAGGTTTGACCTCGGGGTTTGGCGAGGTGGCTCACGGAGCGTTTTTCCAAAAATAAATCTGGCCGAGCCAAACGTTTCGATCTAGTGATCGTCTGTATGACCAAGACGAGGGTCACGGGGGAATTGCTGGCGCGTGTGTGTGCATGGGAGCCGAGGGCGGTCGAAGAGTTTGTCGACATCCTCGAACCTGTTTGTCGCGCACGAATCAACAAAGTGCTTCTTCGGGCGGGAGATGCATCTCGTCGCGACGTGGATGATTTGTGTCAGATCACGTGGATGGCGCTCCTGATGAACGGGGGACGTTTGGCCCGGAAGTGGAGTTCGTCGGGGGGACTCTCCTTTGAGAACTACGCGGGCCTCAAAGCGGAACATCTCGCCAAAGATTTTGTCCGGCAAAAGAAAGAAGTCTTGTGGCGCGACGACGAACCTTGCACGTCGCTCGAACCGCGACTCGATAGCAGTCGGGCTCCGGATCGCGTGGCGGAAGCCAACGACCTCGTGCAGAAGGTGACAAACGTTTTACAATCCGAACTTTCTGAAGTGGGGCGGAAAATATTTTATCTGCTGTTCGTCGAACAGCTCGAGGTTGGTGAGGTGTGCGTTATCATGGGGATGACGCCCGATGCGGTGTACGCGTGGCGGAGTCGGCTAGGGCGGCGGATAGAAGAAATTGCCGGGGCTGTGGGAGAAGTACAATGAGCAA
>DAOMZH010000293.1:0-1882 GCA_035437985.1 Polyangium sp. (in: bacteria)
TCCAACATGGGATCCGACGTCGAAACACTCGCTACGAGCGGCGGCGCTGGTGCATCCACCATGGCGACAGGACCCGGCGCGGAGGGTCGAGCTGCAAGGACAGCGGCTTGACCCATCGTGATCGCCGGAGTCGCCTCGACCACTGGCGGGGTCATGAGCGGCGGAACGAATGCTGGCGGGGCAACGACGGGCTCGAATGCAGGAGCTGGGGGGTTTTCCTGTCCAAACGGCAACGTCGCTGGACGAACCACACCCACCGGAACAAGCATGGTTCCTCCGATATTGCTGTGTTCTGGCGCGATACGCGGCAAAAGCGGAGACTTGGATTCAATCGGGACGACTGGCTCTGGTGGACCAGCCACGAAAGGCATGGTTTGTTTGGCGCGATGATTGGGTGGGAGAACTGTCCCCAGAATCGCCTCGTCGATGGTTGCCGTATTGACATCGCGACCCAGCGATGCTGACGCGTCGGCGACGACCACTTGCACATCGCTTTCCAAGTCCACGATGACCGATCCGTCGATGTTCCCTGGTCGGGACGCACGGGCTTGTGGTGCATGGGGCTGCACCGTCGTGACGACCACCCGTCCTGGCACGTCGAGCTTGTCGAGACGAACCTGCGCGCGCCACGTCAGTGTTGCAATCCCGCGATCGGTGTCGATCCACAAAGTATCGGCGGTCATCGCCAACTCTTCGGTAACACTCGAACGCTCGATGTACGCGCGCGGCATCACGCCAGGCAGAGACGTCTCCAGCCGAGCATGCTGACTGTGCAAGTTTTCAAGGATGATTCGTTCTTTCGGAGCAAGGCTTTCGACTTGTTGGTCGAGCGGCGCGCAGTTGAAGTACCCAGGGTCGAGTCCCTCGGGCATCGGGCTCTTGTGCCAATCGTTCGGAAGCGTAGGAGTTGGGGGGGGCAAGCGTCGGGCCCGTATAGGCCATGATGGCGCGAGCGGCCCGTACCCGAGCGGAGGTATCCGTCCGTGGAGGGACGTGGCGTTGAGAGCTGGAGGCTGAAGGTTTGGCACGGCCACACTTCCCCCCTTGTCCATGCGCGGCTCAGGCCGTATCCCCACAGGATTGTCCGGCGCGAAAGCGGCGCGTTCGTAACGCAAAGGTACCTTGACAAACGGCGGAGCCTCGTGCAACGTTCCATCGGCCCCAATCGTGCGGTCTGTCCAAACCTCGATCCGTTTTTCGAGCTTGCCCACCACGAGTCGCGTGACCAAGGACTTCACGGGCGTTTGTTGCGGGGCAAAAGCGTATCCGACGAGCACCACATCCGGTCGCGGCTTGAACGGCACCATGTCCGAAGGCGCATACACGCTACGCGTAGGGTCATCGTTCCAATGGTTGTCACTCTCGTTCACCGGCTCTTGCTGCTCGGCGAGCGGAGATACGCCAGGCATGAGCTGGTAGGTCGCTTTTGCCACGATCGTCAGCACATGCAAGCCAACGCGACGCATCCACAAAAGCGATGCGGTCTGGAGAGGCCCGTAGGAGATCAGTTCCACAGGCCAAACATGTACCAGAAGGATCGTCCGGTGGAAACACCGACAGCTTGTTGGACCGCGAGAGTTTGAAACTTTGTTTCCCCGCGCCCGTGGGTTGTAGTAGTCTACGGCCCGTGCGCACAGCGCGTGGCGGAGGCTACCGAGATGCGGGTTGGTCCTGGTACAGCACGGATGATCGTTGGCGGCGCCCTCGCGTTGTCGAGCGCCGCAGTGGCAGGTTGCGGCCTATTGTTTGACCTCCAACCCCTAGACGGCAGCGGGCTCCCTGGAGCCTCCGGCGGGGCTGGCGGGGAGAACGGCGCAGCGTCCTCGTCGTCCACCATGAACAGCACGAGCAGCAGTGGCGTGGGCGGAATGGGCGGAATGGG
>DAOMZH010000293.1:1982-7482 GCA_035437985.1 Polyangium sp. (in: bacteria)
AGTAGCTCGAGCTCGTCGAATGGTTCCAGTTCATCGAGTAGCTCGAGTTCGTCGAGTAGCTCCAGCAGTGGAATGCCGCAATGTCTTGATTGTAGCGCGCCCGCATGGGGCCAATCCCTCAAGGGTTTGGAGGACCAAATCATCAACGATATGGTCGTGGATTCGGCGGGCAATGTCATTTTCGTCGGGAGTTTTTTGGGTTCAGTAGGTTTTACGAATAATACGTGTCCGGGCCAATGCCCGTATATGAGTGCTGGAGGAAAGGACATTTTCGTCGCCAAACTCGATCCTGCTGGAGTTCCGTTGTGGATGATCCCGGCGGCAGGTACCAACGACTTACAAGAGGCGAATTCCGTGGCTGTGGACAGCGCCGGTAACATCATCGTTGCCGGTAGATTCCAAGGGGCCATCCAATTTCCAAGTGGCCAGCAGTTGACGGCGACGGGGTCGAATTCGTACGACATTTTCGTCGCCAAACTCGATTCGAATGGTGGCCATCTTTGGAGTAAGCGTTTTGGGGATTCGACGCAGCAAGCCGTAGGCGGCGTTGCGGTCGATAATTCGGGCAACGTCATCGTGGCCGGAGCCTTTCAAACATCATTGGATTTTGGCCCTGGTGCCGGGTGCTCCGCATTGGCGAGCACGGGTAATTACGATGCCTACGTCGCCAAGCTCAGTGGTATGGATGGAGCTTGTTTGTTCAGCAAATCCTATGGCGAGATGATGTACGAGCAGCGTATTCAGGACGTCACAACGGACGGGCAAGGCGGCATATTCGTCGTCGGCAAGTGTGTCGGTTCGTGGTCAGTCGGTACGAAAGCCGTGGATTGCGGCATGAACGAGACGGACATATTTGCGGCGAAATTCGACATGAATGGCGATGCCATATGGGCTCATGGGTGGGGTGACCACATGGGCCCCAAAGAGGCCAAGGCCATCGCTTGGGATTCGACGGGTGGTGTATTCATCACCGGTCAATTCAAAACGAGCCTTTATTTTGGCCCAGGCGACAATCCGATGATGACGGCCCTGGGGTACGACACCTTTGTCGCCAAATTGGACGAGACAGATGGCAATTCCTCATGGAGCCGTCAAATTGGTTTGTCCGGGGATGAACTCGCCGGAAGCATCGCCGTGGGTGACGGCAAGGTCCATATCATCGGCACTTCGAATGCGGATATCTCACTTTGCAACGTACCTCATCCCAATGTGACCCAATTAAACGACGCGTACACCGTCGCTTACGACTTGGCCGGGAATTGCCTCTGTGGAACCACGTATGGAGATGACAAGCTTCAAGACGGCAAAGCGATTGCAATCGAATCCAATGGAGACGTCGTCCTCGGCATCGAACATCAAGGCGTTCTGGATCTTGGCTGCATGCTCGGGGCTACGAGCGTCGATGCCAACAAAGACGTATTCATATCGCGCCTGAAATAAGTATTGCAACCATTAAACGGACCCCAATGACCTACTCATCGGCCCTCGAGATCAAAGTCGGCGATATCATCGATGGAAAGTACCGCGTCGAGCGCCTTCTGGGACGTGGCGCAATGGGTATGGTCGTTGCCGCGATGCACCTGCACCTCCAGAAGCGGCGGGCCATCAAATTCATGCTCCCTACGGCAGCCGATGATTCTGAGGCCGTCGAACGATTCCTGCGCGAAGCGCGCGCCTGTGTCGAACTGAGAAGCAAACACATTGCCGCGGTCTACGACGTCGGAAAACTCCCCGATGGCGCGCCCTACATCGCCATGGAATACCTCGAAGGTACAGACCTTCACCACGTGCTCGAAAATCAGCCTGTTTTGCCCGTTCCGCAAGCCGTCGACTATATGCTCCAAGCGCTCGATGCCGTGGGAGAAGCGCATCAGGCCGGGATCATTCATCGCGATCTAAAACCCGCCAATATTTATCTTGCGTCCGCACCTGGCGGCGCGAAATGCATCAAGATTCTCGACTTTGGTATTGCAAAACTCGCCCCATCTCCAGCGTTTGGACCCGAATTCAAAGAAATGACGGCAACCTCGGTAGTCATGGGTACGCCGCTTTATATGTCCCCGGAACAGATGCGTTCGAGCCGCAGTGTCGACGGTCGCGCCGATTTATGGTCCCTCGGCGTCGTTTTATACGAAATGGTTACCGGCTACGTGCCATTTGATGCCCCCAGTTCAGCCGAATTGTTTGCGGTTGTCCTGAAAGACCCCGTTCCGCCACCCTCGTGGCGTAATTCCAATCTGCCACCGGGTTTCGAGGCTCTGCTCATGAAATGCCTCGCGAAAGACCCCAATCAACGTTGGAAAAACGCGGCCGAGCTTGCGGAGGCTCTGAAGCCATACTCGTCGCAAGGCAACCTGGCTGATATACCACCACCCGTCGTGGAACCTCCAACCCGCATCATGCGTCCCGGACCTGACGGAGCGCAAAAAGATCGACCTTCCGGCGGTGGCGGTGCTACTGGACAAACCCCCCCTTCCGGGCCTCGAGGCCGCACCTTGGCCATGCCTTCGGATCCGGGACTTGCGTCGGCGGGTTCATTTGCGCAAAATACTCCCCCCGGCAATCCGCCATTGCCCATGAAGGGAACACACGTCCTCAATCCCCAAGGAACTTCCGCAGGATCCCGAGAATCGGGTACGTCGGACCAAGCGGAACGAGGGTCAGCGCCGAGCAATCCCACGCCTACGTCGTCGCCAAGCAGGTCGAACGGGATGGCTGTAGGTATCGCCGTCGGAGGCGTGTCATTTTTGGTCGGAATTGCCATATTGGTCATTTTTCTGCGTAATGGCGATTCGTCGCAACCACAAATTGTTCCCACGCCCAGCGCGATCCCCTCGTCGCAATCGGACAAACCCATCGTCGAGCCCCAAGCGAACATGCCGACAGTGCCTGTCGTCTCTTCGGCATCCACGGATCCACCGAGCTCCGTTCCCACCACCAAATCCACGGTTCCCACGACGCGTCCGCCACCCACTTCCCCAAAAACATCGGAACAACCAACGGCGAAAGCGCCACCAGCACCAGCACCAGCACCAGCGCCAGCACCTGCGCCAGCGCCTGCGCCTACGGGCACCAGTCCCTTCCGAAATGCGCCACGTTGATAGGAAACGATTTATGCAAAAAGCAACGATGAAACGGCTTTTTTGGGGGTGCGTTCTCGCGACCTGCCTGGGTACGACGAAGGTCCAGGCCCAAGGGTCGGACCCGGCCATGGCGCAACTGCTCTACAAAGAAGCCACTGGATTGATGGACCAAGGCAAATATGCCGAGGCATGCCCGAAACTCGTCGACAGCGATCGCCTCGATCCTTCCGTGTCGACCAAGGGAAATTTGGCCGATTGTTATGAACAAATAGGGCGCATTGCGAGTGCTTGGAAGCTGTTCGAAGTCGTGGCCGTGGCGTCTCGAGACAACAAGCAGTTTTACGAATATGCGCGCGCCCGCGCCGAAAAGCTGATCCCGCTGCTTCCCAAAATCAAAATCGACGTTTCTGCCGTTTCCGGCCTTCCGGGGCTCGAGGTAAAACGCGACGGCGAGGTCGTTGGAGAAATGTATTGGGGAAAAGACGTCCCCGTCGACCCGGGACCGCATAAGATCGTCGTCACGGCGACGAACAAGGATCCTTGGGAAACGTCGCAATCGGTGGACAAGAAAGAGGCGATCGTCGTCAAGGTTCCCCTCTTGAAAGACTCGCCTGCGACGCGTCCTGCGGGCAATGATTCTTTTCGCCGCGTTGCGCTGGGTCTTGGCTTTGTTGGTGTCGTTGGCATCGTCGCTGGTTCGATAACGGGCGGGCTGGCCTTGTCCAAGTACAACGACGCGTTGGACAATCATTGCACTGACCAAAAGCGGAACATGTGCTCGCCGGAAGGTATTGCGCTCTACAATGAGGTCAAGGTTCTCGATCCCGTTTCGACGGGGACGTTCATTGTCGGAGGCGCTAGCCTCGCGGCAGCTGGCGTATTTTGGTACTTGTCCACCAAACCCGCTGCCAAATCAATGGGCGCCATCGTTTTACCGACCATAACCCGGGATCGCGCCACAGCCCTTGTTGTCGTGCCGTTCTAGTCCGACGCCCCCATCAACCGCGGTTGTTTTTCTCTTTCGCCAAAGCCCGCAGCTTGTTTGCCTCCGCTACGTACCGCTCGGGCACATCATTCCTCGCCCGTACCCGATCGCACGCCTCGATCGCGTCCTGATAAAGCCCGATTTCGACACAGCAGTACGCATATTCCAGAGGCAATCCATACCCATACATCCATTTGTGGACAAATAGCAGGTCGTCGGATGGATAGGGCTGAGCCATTGCCGCATGCGCAAATACCAATGCTGTATGAAACTCCTTCCGCCGCCGCAAACGATGCACGATATGATAGACGGGCTCGAGCCGCGAGGGTCGGTACTCCCAGGCTCGAATATAGGCGAGAAGGCCCGTCCCCCAATCGTTGTGCTTATCGACCATCACCGCAATTTGGTACAGCGAATAAAAGACCTCCTCCTCGAAACCGCCTTTCATGCCGACTCGTTTTTCGTAATATTCGAGCGCCTCGTCGATGCGTCCCAAATCTCGCAGCGTTTGCGCTAGATAAAAAACCGTGCGCGGGTCCTGCGGAGCTTGCGCATGTGCCGCCATGAGCATCTCGAAATATCGTTGTGGTTTGCCGCTGGTCAGGCCCGAGTCTCCGTGGTGCGTGACAGTCAGGGCATCGAGCCGTTCGGAACGTTCGTCCGCGGGCGTTTCCACATATTCGTGCACGGCACCTATGTAGCGATACGTTCGTTTTCCGCTCAAGATGAGCCGCTGCCGATAATCGAAATCGCCCGTGTAGCGAATGAGATACGAATCTGCAGTCAGCAAACGCTTGAATGCGGGCCCGTACGACGCGGTCATGTCCGCATCGATGACGAAAATATAGTCCGCTTTGCCCTTGGCGAGAGCAATCGCTTCCGTTCGATTCGTGCCAAAATCAACCCACGGTCGCTTATGCAATTCTCCCGGGATTTCGGCGAGCGCTTTCTTGATGCGCATTTCTGTATCGTCTGTCGATCCGGTATCGCAAATGACCCAATAATCGATAATTCCGCGGACGGACGCCAGACATCGTTCAATCGCCGCCGATTCGTTTTTGACGATCATGCAGAGGCAAATGGACTTCTCCGCCTGCTCCGAAGTTCGAAATGGATTGCTCGACAAATTGCTGGTCATGAGTTCCTCGGGATTAAACACGAATCTACGCCGCGTTCTTCGACATTGCGCCCAACGCCTAGCGCAACGCCGACGAGAAAGCTAGGAGCAAAGAAGCGGGAACACCACCACCGTGGTTGGGTGGTTTGCCCCCGAGTCCCCCAGCAGTTCAATGCGCCGACCGGCGACACGTGCCAGTGACCTCGAGCCTCTCGAATTGTGGACGGCTATACTCCCGAGAGTCCTCCAGCAGTTCGTTACGCCGACCGGCGACACGTGCCAGTGACCTCGAGCCTCTCGAATTGTGGACGGCTA
>DAOMZH010000293.1:7582-10995 GCA_035437985.1 Polyangium sp. (in: bacteria)
TACTCCCTGAGAGTCCCCCAGCAGTTCATTACGCCGACCGGCGACACGTGCCAGTGACCTCGAGCCTCTCGAATTGTGGACTGAATATCTCACCGTGGTTGGTGAATATCTCACCGTGGTTGGCAAATATCTCACCAAATATCTCACCGTGGTTGGCGGCCGCCATGCGGCACGGGACACAAAGCTACCTGTAAATAGCCAAAATCGTTACGCAATTTCTAGCAGAAAGCATCGGCGCCGCACAACGACAACAACAAGGTAGCTTGCGTTGTAGAAAATCAGCCGTGTTTCGCAGTGGATTTACTCGCCTCGGTGAATCGGAATACGTGGCGACCGCCAACGTGGTTGGGTGTTTTCCCCTCCCGGAGGCAATTCGAATGCACGCGTCACGCAGGGCTGCTCATTTTCGTGTGAGCCGATCTACACTTGATGCAACCGGCAACGTGAAATAAGACGTCGTCCCTCGTCCCACAAGGCTCTCGACCCACAGCCGGCCACCTTGCGTCTCCACCAAGCTCTTCGAGATGAAAAGCCCCAAACCCGTACCGAGTCCAGCCGTTCGCCGCGCCTGCCAAAACCGATCGAAGACATGAGGCAAATCCTCTTCGGGAATCCCCGGTCCGGTGTCGCTCACGGAAAACCTCACAGAGTCCCCCTGTTTTTCAGCGCAAATAACGACATTGCCACCAGCCGGCGTGAATTTGACCGCATTGCTCACGAGGTTCGCCAGAATTTGCTGCAATCGAGCAACGTCGGCGAATACAGCCGGCGTATCAGGGGCGATATTCACCCCAAGATGAAGGGGCTTGCTGGTGGCAAGAAGCTCGAATGCCTCGACAACCTCGCGGACCACCCCAGCAATCGCCACCTGCTCACACTCAATCGAAACGTGCCCCGCCTCGATGCTCACCAAATCGAGCAAGTCCTCAATCAGCCGCGTCATGCGCTCTGCCGAACGCCGGATGCCCTCGAGCCGCTTTCGCGTCGCTTCATCGAGCGCCGCCGGCTCGGACTTCTTGAGCAACGATGCCGTTTGCAGGATGATCGAACCGAGCGGGTTCCTCAAGTCGTGGGAAACCACCCCAAGCAAGTCGTCGCGAACCCGGATCGCCTTCTGCGCTTCCTCGTACAGACGAGCATTGTCAATGGCTGCAGCAGCTCGCCAGGCGAAATTCTCGGCAAGCTCGAGATCGACCGGCCCATAACGTCGGCCCGAACCGTCGTAAATGAGCGTGAGAGCCCCAACCACACGGCCACGGCCCTTGAGGGGCACACACATATACGAGCGTGCTCCGAGTTCCCGCAGCAGGGGCGGATGCTCGATGCCAATCGCGGCCTGGATCCAGCTCGCATTCGTGACATCGGGATGGATTTCCGCCTGGCCCGTCCGGACCACGAACGGTACGCCGTGGTCGAAGTTCGGGTCGGGGGTAGCACGAAGAACCAGTTCCTCGTAGGAGGTTTCTTTCGTATTGTTGGCGTGAGCGACGACCGTTGTTGCAAGGCGAATGATCTCCGGCTCGTTCGTCGCTACGATATCGAGCATGCACCAATCGGCGAGCGTGGGAACCAGCAGGCGCGCAAGGGCTTGGATGTTGGCCCCATAATCCAAGGATCTTGCCAGCAGCACACTTGCTTCCGAAAGCAGCCGTTCCCGCTGTTCCAATAGTTCGGCCTCGGCCTGTTTGGACTGAGCAACCGTCTTCTCCGTCTGCGCTTGGTGGAGGAGCTGTTCCCAAGCCCTTCGGCGATCGATCGCAATCGCCAGCTGATTGGCGACGGCGTTGGCGAAAGCCACATCAATCTTATCGAGCGCCTCGGCAGATTTCATGAACAGAGCGCCCACTTGAAAAATGCCGAACGTCGGCGCGCGTTCCACGACCAACGGGAGCGTCAGCAACTGCATCTTTCCTGGCTCCACATCAACCTCGACGCCTTTCAGAAGCTCCTCGGCACGAGATTCCACCTCGATTGCATGCGAAGGCTCGGTCGCATGGCCCGTCAAATACGCATAGGCGCTCGTGGCCTTCTCGTAGGCTATACGCAGTTCATCCGGCGTGGTGGCTGGAGAAGACCAACGCCAGGTCACGAGATCCTCATTGCGCCGTTGGATGCAGATGGCCGTTCGGACAGGCAGCGTGGTGGCGATGATGTCGATGATCTCAGGCAAAACGGCTTCGATATCTCCGAAGCGGGTCAGCTGTTTGCTGATTTCGTACAAGGCTTGGATATGCCGTCGCGAATGCTCCAGCGAATGCCTGCCGGACTTTTTGACCCGATGACGCTCAGCCTCGGGCCCTCGACGGCCAGTCATTTGCGTCCCTCCCTCTTTGGGCGGCGCTTCTTCGGTTTTTCATGGTCGGCCTTCGCCGCAGATCGTTTGGCAGACGTATCGCGCGGCGATATCGTAATGCCCCCGTGTCCGATGACCATGGCGTGTCGCCCTGGCAGATGGTCGGTGTTTCGTAGTTTGTAAACCTCGATGTATCGCTTTCGTTCGAGGCCTTCTTCGCTTGCCGTCAAAAGAAGCACGCCATCGACGACGGTCTCTTCCACACCAAAGCGACTGATTTGCCCGCTGCCGTACGCAATGTCGGTCGCGAAAAACCCAATCGCTTGCGCGTTTTGCACGATACTCGCCAATTGAAACGTTTTCTCGCGGGCTAGTTGCGGATCTTTGATCTTGTGCAGAAACACCGATAACGAATCAATCGCGACTCGTTTTGCTCCGGTCGATCGCAGACGTTCGTGCATCGTGAGCAGATCCGCTTCCACGTGAATGTCGGGCTGAGGAATGAAAACGACTTCGATGAGGCCCTGGGCCTCGGCATCGTCGAAATCCCAGCCTAGGCTCCGCGCTTCCTGACGCAAACGTTCGGTCGTTTCCTCGAATGAGAAAATGATCCCCCTTTCCCCACGCAGTGCACCGCGATAAACGAATTCGAGGAGCAGCACCGTTTTGCCCGTTCCCGCCACCCCCGCAATAAGGAGGCTCGAACCCAGCGGAATGCCTTCGCCCAAGAGTTCGTCGAGCTTGACGATGCCCGTCTTGCCCCGCGGCGCGCTGGCTCGACTCGGCTCCGCCTCGACTTGCCGCCGGATGGTCACGCGAGGCGCATAGATTTCGATGCCCTCCTCCCCAATCGTGAACGCATGGTCGTCTGCGCTATGCCCCGTTCCGCGCATTTTGATGACGCGCAAGAAGCGCTGGTGCTCGCCTGACGATTCCCGCTGGCTCACCGTGATGATCCCGTCGATGACCGAGAAAAGCGGATTGGTTTGGTAATCGTCAGGCGGGTACTCACCGAGAAAGAAGGTCGTGCATTCCCAAACCATCAGATTGAGCGCGATCTCGTAACCAAACTTTCGCGCTTCCTCGCGCGATTTGGCTAGCTCGTCAAATACCTTGAAGC
>DAOMZH010000294.1:0-10981 GCA_035437985.1 Polyangium sp. (in: bacteria)
CGTAATGCCCGCCGCGCCAGCCACCGAGCCAAGGCGGTCTTTCACAAGTGAGAGAATTGCCGAGTCGGGCATCTTGCGCACGAAGTCCACGATTTGCTGCTCAAAAAGATCGTTTGCCATGTATATCTCCCTCGCCGAATCCCGCTCGGCGGATGGTTTCGAATATGCCGTTGGTCCCGGATAGGTCAAGCGAATAAATTGCCCGAATGTTTTTTTTTATCTTTTTTAAGAACGCCCCCCAGTCATCCGCGGTTATCCAAAAACGTCATCTGCTCCAATCACGCGCCAACCGCCACTTTCCGTCGTCGCATTGTCCCGACACCCTTCCGTTCATCACTGTATTCGCTGTTGCCCCACGCTTTTCGATTGCGTCCCGTACACGAACCCTGCAAAGGTTCGGTGCGACGCGCCATAACCAAACCCACCCCTCCGGTTGGCGGGGCGAACCCCTCCCCGGACCATCCATTCCCGAGCACTCTCCCGAGCACCCACACGTCCTCTTTCTATATAAGGAGAGCGACCCATACCCGCAGAGCCCGCGAACCCTGCGTCAAGCATTTCGGAGTATGTCCCGCGGCGATTTGCTCGAGCCGCGACTCCCCACCTCGAATCAATCACTCCCGCTCAATTGGGATCGATCCGATAGAGTTTGCCCAAGGTGCCATTCTGATCGTTGTCCGTCGTGATGTACAATTCGCCTGCCGTGTCCTCGCCAAACGACGTGATGCCCGTCGGTAACGCGAGCGTATTGAGGCTCTGCGTCGCTTCGCCCTCTTTGATGATAACGCCGTTCGCCCACGCGAGCGTGTACACGCGTCGCGAGCAATAGTCCGCATAAAGATACGTACCGACCAGCCCCGGGATTTTCGTACCGCGGTAGACGTATCCACCAGTCACTGAACAATCCATCGTCACATCGTCGTGCGCATACTCGGTCACCGGCAACGTCAGGCCCGTTTGATCACAATTGGTGCCCGGATCGAAGCAATGCGTCCCCTCCATCGTGTTCCACCCATAGTTCCGGCCTCCCTGACCTCGAGGCTCCACATCGATTTCTTCCCAAAGATATTGACCGACGTCGCCGATGTAGAGGTCTCCGCTGCAACGATCGAAACTAAATCGCCACGGATTGCGCAATCCAAAATCCCAAATGTCCGGATCTCCTCCAGCAAGATTGCCCGCAGGCGGCGTGGGGTATTTGTCCACGTCGATTCTCAGAATTTTTCCGAGCTTGGCCATCGTATTTTGCCCGTTCTCGTTCGGGTCGCCCGCGCCTCCGCCATCGCCCACCCCGATATAAAGATACCCGTCAGGACCAAATGCCAGCATCCCGCCGTTGTGATTGCTCTGGTTCGGATGCGGAATCGTCATGAAGTCTTTGACGCACGCAGCGAGCGCTTTGTCCGCCGAGCTCGGGTCACGTTGGCATTCGGAAATGACGATCGCGCCATCGGGCTTACGCGTGAAGTAGATGAAAAACCGCCGATTCGTTTGGTAGTCGGGATGAAACGCCAGCCCCACGAGCCCTCGTTCATTCGCCGCAGATTCGATGATCGCCGATAGATCGAGGAACGGCTCGGCCGCTACCACTCCGTCTTTCAGCACCACGATTTGCCCGGATTTCAGAACGACAAACAGGCGCGAAGTATCATTCGGAGCACCCGTCGCGAATAAGGGGCGGTCCAGGTCTTTGGCGACTTCCGTCAATTTCAAGGGCGGAAGTGCCTCTTGGATTCCTGGTGCGCACAACCCCCCGGACCCCCCGGACCCCCCGGAGCCCCCGGAGCCGCCGGTGCCGCCGGTATTGAGCTTATTCGGATCGGTCCCACAACCCGCGAAAAGCGCCGCTGCTCCAACCCCGACGGCCAAGAAATTCAAGCCGAAACGAAAACAGTTCATCTTCGAAGCATTCATGTCTCGAAGTTACACGCCCCGTTGGGCAACGTCGACCAGACTCTGCATCGATCGTGCCTAATCACGATCGAAACATTGCCTCCGTCCCGATGATGGCTACGCTTGCGCCACAGGTCGTCATTTCTACGGGAGGAGACGAATCCACATGAATTCTTGGGACCATCAGTCGCCGGCTTGGGCGGGTGCACAAAGCATCTCGCGCACGGCGAATCGCGCGTCGTATTTGAAGCGCGTCTACGGCTTGTTCACAGGCAGTATCGTGTTTTCGGCCATCGGCGCTCTCGGTGCACTTTATGGCGGATTGTCCTCGTCTCAGGCCGTTCTTCGGGTGGGTGGACAAAACGTCGTCGTGCCTCCGCTCGTCGCCTTCTTTGGCCAGCACTACTTCATCGCGTTTCTCCTCATGATGGGCGTTGTTTTCGGGGCTTCCATGGTTCGTCATGTCAAGGGCCTGAATCTCCTCGCTCTATTCGGCATGGCGACCGTCATTGGCATCGTCATTGCCCCAACGCTCTTCTACGCCACACTCTCCTCGGGACTCGGAAAAACCCTCTCCGCTTCACCCGTTCGGGATGCATTCATCCTGTCCGTGATCGGATTCGGCGGGCTCACGGGTTATGCCCTCACGAGCACCAAAAACTTTTCGTTTCTCGGCGGAGCGCTCAGCATGGGCCTCTTCGTCGTCATTGGTGCGTCGCTGCTCAACATCTTTCTCGGCTCCAGCGTTTTCGGCTTGGCCATCTCGAGCGTATCGGTGCTCCTTTTCGGCGCATTCGTCCTCTACGATACTTCCCGAATGCTCCATAGCGACGAAGACGACGCCATCGGCAGCGCCATCCAACTTTACCTCAATTTCCTGAACATCTTCCTGTCCCTGCTCCGCATCCTTTCAGCGCGACGGGATTAGCGGTATCCCGGACATACCCCTCAACCCGCAAACCCCCGAACATGTTCAATTCCTACCTCGCTCGATATGCCGTCGTGATTTCTTGCGGCGCCGCAGTCGTTTCGTGTGACAAACCTGCCTCCGACAATGCTCCTTCCCCCACTACGAATGCTTCGTCCCAACCCATGAATGTGGCGAGTTCCGCATCGAGTTCGTCGGAAAAAACAGGGGCTCAGGCGCCTGCACCAAGCGCTTCCGTGGCTGCGGAAAAACCCGTCGAATCGGTGCTCGTCGGCACTTGGGAAGGTCGTTACGACGCCAAGAAAGGCGACGTCGGAATGCCTCCGCGGGTCGAAGACAAAGTCCGAAATAAAGACGACGGCAAGATGGCGATTGGTGCTGGCACCGTCACCCTGACCGTTCGTCAAGACCTCGAGGTCAAAGGTTCGTCCGAGGGGGCATTGGGCAAGGCCACGATTCGCGGCCGTGTCGAAGGAGATGAAATTCGAGGCTCATTCGATCCGGTCGATGTCCAAGACAAACAGGGCATGTTTGGCATCATCTCGGGCAAACGTAACGATAGTCGAATCGAAGCGGTCATTCGTGTCGCCAGTGGTGATGCCACGGTCGTACGCGAATCGAAAATCGTTCTCGAGCGCAAACCCTGATAACGCGTCCGGTGATTTGGGCGCTCGCATCGCGCGCGAGATACCAGGTCCTGTGAATTGGACGCTCGCATCGCGCGCTAACAAGCGCGCTCCGCGAGGCTTTGTTTACGATGGGGGCTCGCTACCTGCCCCCCAGGTCTTTTTGCTTTGCAAAAAGACGGGCAGGTAGCTCTGCCCCCATACCCCCGAATTTACCTCATCGCGAACTCAACGGCGCTCGAGTGCTTTTTGCGCTTCTGGCGACCATGGTTTAGCCTCGACAAACACGCGTAACAAGTCGGCGTCGATGTGGCCATCTTTGACTTCGTAACCGAGAATGTCGAGGGCTCGTTCGACGGGCACGGCTTTCTTGTAGGGTCTGTCGCTGGCGGTCAAAGCATCGAAGATGTCGCTGATGCTCATCATTTTCGATTGCAAAGGTATCTCTTCAGCGCGCAAACGATTGGGATATCCCGTTCCGTTCAGCCTTTCATGATGCGCACCGGCGATGAGCGCGACGCGTCGAAATTGTTTGCCCCACGGAATCTGCGACAAGAAGTGAAACGTGTGCGTGACGTGGCCCCGAATTTCATCAATTTCAGTCGGCGTGAGTGACCCTCGCGTCACGGACAAACACGCCACTTCTTCCGGCCGCAAAAGCGGCGCGATACAACCATCCGAATCCGTGAATGTCTCGCGCGCGATGGCTTCGATTCTTGCAAAATCACCCCCAGAAAGCACCGTCGGTTCATTCGCCGTACATATCGCTTGATACGCGGTTTGCAGCTCCTTTTTACGCCGGACAAACTCTTCGTCGAGACGCACCAGGTCCTCGGCCGGCGCTCCTTTTTGCACGAGCCGCAACTTGCGTCCCAGGATTTCATTTTCGTATGAGCGCCAAGCAATTTCGATACGATGGCGAATCAATTCGAGCTCATGCGGGAATAACTTTTTCGCTTTCACGAGCACTTGCTCACGTACGCCAATTTTGCCGAAATCATGCAAAAGCGACGCATATTCGAGCTCTCGCAAATCATCCTTCGTCCACGTCACGCCGCGATATGGACCATCCGCTCGCTCGAGTGCCCGCGCCAAACCCACCGTCAATGAAGCAACGCGCCGCGAGTGCCCACTCGTCGTCGGGTCCCGTTGTTCGATTGCTTCGACACTTGCCCGGACAAACCCTTCGAGCATGTGCTGAATCTCGGTGTAAAGAACGGCATTCTCGAGCGCGATACCGGCTTGAGAAGCAAGCGTTTCGAGGAGCTCTTCGCTGCGCGTATCAAAAGCAATGACTTGTTCGTCGACGTCTTCGCTGGTGAGCAATTTGCGATCGCTCGTGCGTTTTTTGTTGATGAGTTGAATGACGCCGATGACTTCGCCTTTGCGACTGAACAGCGGCATGCACAACATCGACTTGGTGCGATAACCAATCTTGGCGTCGAACGAACGATCGAATCCATAAGGAGCTTGCGGCGGTAAATCATAAACGTCGGCGATGTTCAGCAAACGCTTGTGCAGCGCGACATATCCCGACATGGAACGCGGACTGATCGGCAAGGCAAACTCGCGCGAATCAAAAGTCACCGATTCGTTTTGCGAGAGCTTGAAGTGGAGCATTCGGCGCAAAGGATCAGGATCGTCTCCTTCCACGACGTAAAGACTTCCCGCATCTGCACCCGAGATGAATCGACTCTTCGACAAGATGAGACTGAGCAGTTTGTCAATCTCCCGTTCCGTCGTGATCGCTTTGGCGATCTCGATGAGCTCCCCAAGTTCGTATCGATAACGGTTGAGCCATTTCCCTCGCGCCTCGGCCCGCGATTTCGTTTCGAGAAGTTCGCACGCGTTGTGAATGGCTACATAAAGCGTATCGCAAGTGGGTTCGTCGCAGATGACCGCGCCCAGACCTTTGTTCAATGCGTTGGCCAAATCGTTTCCCGCAGGTGTTCCCACGAGCACGAGGGTTGCTTCGCCATCGGCGAGTTTTTCGGCAAAAGGCCGCAGGACGTCGCGACAAACATCCCAAACGACACCCGGCGCCAAGATTGCAAATAAACGATCACTCCGCACCGTCACCAAAAGTGGATGCGGACGCGCGACGGTTTTGCCTGACAGACGTTCGTCCGAGCGAACTCGTTCTTCTACGTGGTTCATCGTGACGAGCGCCGAGATGCTCATGATGCGTTGTCCAATTCTTCGCCGTCGGCGATTGCTTCATCCGTCTGGGTTTTGGAAGGCGAACTCGATAGTTCGTTACGTCGTTCTTTTTGCTCTTTGCGTTTCTGCGCCAAATCGGCGTCGCGTCGTTCATATGCAACGATGATGCGTTGCACGAGGGGATGACGAACGACATCGACTTCGGTGAAGTGACAAATCGCGATACCTTCGACGCCGGTGAGCAAGTCGCGCGCCTCGGCCAAACCACTTCGGGCACCATGCGGTAAATCGACTTGCGTCACATCGCCCGTCACGACGGCTTTCGATGAATACCCGAGACGGGTGAGGAACATGCGCATCTGATCGCTGGTGGCATTTTGGGCTTCATCGAGGATGACGAAACAATCGTTGAGGGTTCGTCCGCGCATGAATGCCAAAGGCGCGACTTCGATTTGGCCTCGAGTAATCAGGCCGCTCACGCGATCGGCATCCATCATGTCGTGGAGGGCATCATAAAGAGGGCGCAAATATGGATTGACTTTTTCGGCAAGGTCACCAGGCAAAAATCCGAGGCGTTCACCAGCTTCGACAGCGGGGCGCGCCAAGATGATTCGTTTGACGCGGCGTTCGATCAGGGCAAACACCGCCATGGCCATCGCCAAGTAGGTTTTTCCTGTCCCCGCAGGTCCGATACCAAACGTCAAGTCGTGGGTGCGAATGGCTTGAATGTATCTGCGCTGCGCAATCGTCTTGGCAGTGATCGGTTTACGGCGTGTGGAGACGAGCACGACGTCTTCGAAAAGTTCCCGCAGAGATATCGTCGGATCATCGCGTAACGCTTGCACTGCCCGCACGAAATCCTGCGCTTCGAGTACCGCTCCGCCGCTCGACAAATCTGCAGCTTCAGCGAGAAATCGTTCGGCCAAAGCAACCGCATCGGCCGCGCCCACGAGACGAATGACATTGCCCCGAAGACTCGAATCGATTCCCAACGTTCGGGAAACGAGTTTGAGGTGTTCGCTGTTTGGACCGACGAGGGCCATCAATGTCGCGTTGTCGAGAACTTCGACGTCAGCAGTGATTCGGATCGGGGTGGTGCTCATGAGTTCGTTGGGGTGAGAGCGTGAACGAGAAGCAAGCGCTCGTGATTACGAATCGAAGGCCCTGGGCGTGGCTTGACCTTGGGCATCCCCCGTGCGAGCGTTTTTGCGGCTCGTTTTGCCAACACGGAACCAAATGGTGCCCGACTCTTTTGCCAAGCGGAAGCATGTTCGTCGAGTTCGTCCGGGCACGTACGCGGGTCCGGCCGTTGTGTCTTTGGGATTGCTGGTGGGATTGACGGTGTCGATTGTCGCGCCAAAGCCGACATTCGCCCAGACCCCAGCAAATCCTCAACCCCCTGCGCCGAGCACTCCGCCGCCGCAACCAGCCCAACCCAATCCTCAACCACCTCCGTCGGCGACGACATCCGCACCAGCTCCCAAACCCATTCCCCCGGCGTCAGCTCCGACCGTGACGCCGTCTCCGATTCCGGTTCGTCCGGCCATACCTCCCCTTCCGCCCGCGGGAAAAACGCCGGCCGTCGTTCCAACACCTCCACCGCTCGCCAAACCGTTTCCGCTCGAGGTGGACTTGCCGAAGAATTCAGGTCCGCGGATGGAGCTTGCAGGATATCGGGGGGGCGCTTTCTTGCGGGACTCGACCGATACCGTCCGGGTTCAGATTCGAGGTCGTTTACACCTTGATTTCAATTCCTACTTCGGTGCGGGAAAAAGTGAGCTCGAAGCGGATGCGGGGGCGGTTTTTCTGTCGCCGCGCCTTGTGGTTCGTCGGGCGCGAGTCGAAGCGGCTGTGGATTTGTGGCGCCGATGGTTTGCGCTTTTCGGTTTGGACTTTGGAGCGCAACCGATCACCAATCCAACCGGAGGGCAAGAAGTCGCGGCGGCGCCACCAGGACAACCACCGACGGCATTGTCGGCTCGATTTGCTCCTTTTCAAACGCCGGCCGCAGCAGCCACTTTGGCCAATGCGTATGTCGACTATACATTTTTGCGCCAGCTGCATTTGATGATCGGCCAGCACCAAGCTCCCTTCTCTTTGGAAAACCGAACGGGAAACAACACGATTACGTGGCTCGAACGAAACATGGCGATTCGTTCGTTCGTCGTTCCGAACGGCAAAGAAATCGGGGCTGTGCTTTGGGGTGATGTGAACGAAGTGCAGACGGTGGGTTACGAGCTTGGGGTTTTTCTGGGCGACGGACCGAATCGGCCCCAGGTGGATAGTTATCCGGATTTCATTGGGCGGGTGTTTGCGCGACCTTGGGCTCGTAGTGGTCAAACGAGTGCTTATGACAAGGTTCAGGTGGGCGTTAGTTTTCACGGGGGTATGCGCGATCCGAAGCTTGTCGCGTATGATTATCCGGCGATCACGAGCGCATTCGGCTGGACGTTGTGGAACCCTCGATACAAGGACTCGCTTGGTCGAACCATTCACGTGATCCCTTCGGCGGGACAAACGCGGGTGGGTGGGGAATTGCGAATCCCGGTGGGTCGATTCGATGTTCGTGCCGAGGCGTATTGGGTGAACAATGGCACGCGCGAAGCGGTGGATGGGTTGCAACTGAATTACACCGAGCGGTTTGGCAATGTGCAGGGCTTGGGGTATTACGCGCAGGTCTCATTTTGGCCGTGGGGCGATACGTTTGTCACGCCCGATCCTGGTTTTTCGCGACCACCGCGCCTAGATTTGACCAAAACACCGAACGTAGACAAACACGGCGTCGAAATCGCGGTGCTGTTCGGGGGCATCGATGCCAAGTACGATGGAGCGTCGCGTGATGGCCCCTATGATTCGAACACCCCAGGTGCACCCGGAGGACCGACGACGACTTTGTCGGTGCACGAGGTCGGGGTGGGCGCGACGTATTGGCACGCGCAATTTCTTCGGGTGAGTGTGAACTACCTTGCGTATCACACGGTAGGGAGTGGCGAGGGGGAGAACTTGGCGACGGTGCCGAGCAATTTGGTGGCGAATGAGTCGAGTCCGGCGCGAACGTCGACGTGGCATCACGAGTTGGGGATGCGGGTTGGATTGATGTTTTAGGGCGTATCGGTGCGTCGGTCAACCGCACTCGGCGTACGAAAGCTTCCATCGTCCTCTCTAGTACAGCGCTGCAGAAGCTTGTGACCGTTTGTCTATGCGAAACCTTGCGTTGGGTTGAAACCCAACGCTCCACATAACGAAGTCCACCTTGATCTACATGAAATTAAACGCCAATAATTCGAGGTCGATCGAGAGCATGATGACTGGACCTCGGATGATCGTCCCCAATGAAGTGCGGGCACTTCCATAACCTACACCCAAGGAAAACCCGGTGACGGATGTGCTCAAATGAGTCCTCGCGGGACCCTCGGGTGACGGGACCACGGTAACGCCTCCAATCCCCATGAATTCGAGATTGCGCACAGGTTCCGCAGCAACGGAGTCCGGGTTATTTTTGAGGAGAGTGGTCGTGGACAATGCGGACCACTTTGCAGATACGAATACGCGCGCATATCCAATGCGATCCAATGAATACGCTGCTCGAATTTCCGGCAATGCAGCGACACCCAAATACCATTCGTCCGTTTTTGCGGCGTCGTACAAGAGATACGGCGCTGCCGACATACCCAAAAGGACGTGAAATCGATGGGGGTCACGCTCGGAGCTGCGATAACCTCCGCCATACGTATTCGGTGGGTAGTTGCTCGGCTGGGGTTGATATGGGTTTGGCGGATCCTGACCGTAGTCGCCTTGCATGGGTTGCGGAGCAGGCGGGTACGGATACGGCTGTTGCGCATTGGCCGCATGACTCGAGAGAAGAATTGTCAGTGTTACGACAATAAACGTATTGACTTTCATGATGTACCTGAGGACAGAGGTTGACGTGCTGACATGTCCATCGTGTCCACAGTAGAACACGAGGTGCCCATTACATGTCACCACCAGAGTACAAACTTGTCACTAGTTTCTGTAATTCAGATTAGACAATCGACTCGCGAACATCGCGTTAAGAAATTTGGCCCAGCCAATTCGCTCGCGATATGGCCGATCCACACATGCGCCAATGGATCGCCATCGGAGCCGCAGTAGGGCTCGTCGCCGTTACCCTTCCCATGTTGCGCAAGCAGGACGCTCCGCTTGCGAACTTACTGTCGAAACCGAAAGTCGAAAACACGGGAGGGCCGGCGATCACGCGTGAAGTCACGCCGCCACCTTTGACCGACGTCGACCTGACCCGGATCGACGATCGTGGCAATGTGGCCATCGCACCCGCTTACGTGGGACGTCACGCCGAACTCACCGTGAACCCGAAGTACCAACGCGCAGCTGTCGCGCTTCTTCGAGGAGGTCACGTGCCCGAAGGGGCGATCGTCATGACGGACATCAAGACGGGCAGGGTGCTCGTTTGGGCGAGTTATGTGGATCAGGGGGCACTTCACGATGTCGCGTCGGAAGCGACGGCGCCTACGGCGAGTGTGTTCAAGATCGTTACGGCGACGGCGCTTGTGGATCACGCGGGGCTCGGGCCGAACACGAAGCAGTGTTATTCGGGCGGGGAGCACTCGATCAGCGCCAAGGACATGGTCGACAACAAGCGCCGAGACAAGTGGTGCGCGACGTTGGCGCAAGCGATGGGGCGCAGTTTGAACACGGTGTTTGCCCGTCTTGCCGCGAAAAACCTCGAACGCGCGCAGCTGGCCGAAACCGCGGGCAAACTCGGCTGGGGTCAAGACATTCCGTTTGACGTCAAAGTAGCGCAGAGTTCGATCACGTTGCCCGATGATGACCTCGGGTTTGCGCGGACAGCTGCAGGTTTTTGGAACACGACGATGTCTCCGTTCCAAGGGGCAAACCTAGCGACGACGATTGCCAACGGGGGCGAGATGATTCGTTTGCACGTCGTTGACAGCATCAAAGACAGCGAAGGCGAGATTTATCATGGGCCAACGGTGCGCATGCCGATCAAGCGGGTGATGAGTGAAACGACGGCGAGTGCGATTCGGACGATGATGGAGGAGACCGTGACGTCGGGGACGAGTTACAAGTCGTTCCACGATCGGGCGGGGCGAGCGTATTTGCCGGACATATCGATCGCGGGCAAGACGGGGACGTTGACAAAACCCACTGCGGAAGGGCCGTTTTACACGTGGTGGGTGGGGTATGCGCCCAGCGACAAACCTGAAATCGCGGTGTCGATCCTCGTGGCCAACGGAGCCAAGTGGCGGGTCAAAGCGACAAACCTCGCTTCGGACATGATGCGCGTGTACTTCGCGGACAAGAACGCTCCGGGCGTACGTAGTCCGTTCGATCCAAGCACGACAGCGCATAG
>DAOMZH010000295.1:0-10961 GCA_035437985.1 Polyangium sp. (in: bacteria)
TGCAAGCAGAACGCTCCGGGCCGTTTTCTGCCGAGCGCGCCGGGCAGCGTCGCGCGGGGCAAGTCCTTCTCGCCGCGCCTCGAGCAACGCCGCATATACGTGTACGCCCGTATCCACACCCACGCCCACGACGACCGACATGAAGGCAATGGCAATCCCTGACAAACCACCTGAAAAAAACGTCGCTACGCCTGCAGTCCATACCGTCCCGAGCGCGAGCGGGGGCATGACCGCCAAAAGTGCCCGCACTCGCCGAAAGATCAAGGCGAAAACGACCGAGGCCAAAATCATCGCGACAGTGCTCGAAATGGTCAAATCGCGCGTGAGCATGGCTTCCGTGGCTGCAGCAATCGCGTGCCCTCCGGTCAAACCAAATTTCATTTCCGGGTGTGCAGCTCGGCGCGGAGCCAATACGGATTCTGCATCCTGGACAAACCGCCGGGCATCTTCGCCCCGAAGTGCCTGCCCTTTCGGCTCGGCCAATACGAGATACGCCGTGCCGTCGTCACTCGCAAATGCCCCATCAGGCTGCGTCCGCACACCCGCCCCAATGTCCGCGCCTTCATACACGAGCTGCGCGAGCCGCAAAGGATCATGACCAATGACCTCCGCCGCCGCTCCACCGCCAGGCGCCAATAACATGGCCCGACTTTCTTCCAATCGAATACGCATTCCCTCGGGCGTGAGCGCTTTGCGCAACCGCTCCATCGCGCGGGGATCGGCATGCCGAAATGCAAGCATTGGATCCAGCGCTCGAGAGGAATCCACTCGCGACGATGCTCGGGCTACATTCGGTCGCTGCCCAAGCTCGTCCGCAATTTCATTGGCCACCGTGGCATTCGTCTCTTTGTCGGGCCCTTGCACGAGAACGACGGCAAGATCGCCCCCGCCAAACCCGCGAACATAACGCCGCAGCGCCGCAGCCTCCCCTCGATCCGGGAGCAATGAGGACACATTTGGATCAATGCGTAATCGAAGCGTGACCGCGACAAACGTCAGGACGGTCAGAAAAACGAGCGCCACAGTAACGATGCGTCGCGTATTCGAATTACGGGCTGGAGATGTTTCCGAACTGGACGACGCCTGCGTCATGGCGAGCTGTGAATACGGCGGGTTGCTCGGACTTGCAAGAAGATTGGCGCTTCTTCGTCGGCAATGAGCACATCTCGTTGCAAATCCGTCGTGGGGTGTTGATTCACGTACACTTCGAGCGTAACGATCCACCTGTCGAGGAATTCAACAATTTTGGGAACCAACGGAGGGCTCGTCTGTCGATGAGCCTTCGCATGAGAACACTTATTGGATCCGCGCTCGCGCTGATGACCTTCACGGGATTGACGACGGCGCCGGCAATCGCTTCGGCGGACACATTTCACGGCACCCGCTCGGAAAAGCTCATCGAGAAAACGCATAAAATCGACATTCAATTGGGTCATGGTTACGCGGATCTCCGCGTGCGCCGCACAGTTTACAACGGCGGACCACGTCATGATCAGGCCACATTTTATATCGACATGCCCGACGGCTCCGTAGCCATTGGTTTACGCACACTCGGCGTTCTCGACGGGCAACCGCATTGGTTTGCCGGGGAACTGCTCGAAGCCGAGGCTGCTGCTGCTCGTTATCGGGAACTCACTGGAATTGGCGGGTATTATCCCAAAGACCCGGCGCTCTTGTCATGGCGTTCTCAATCACGCTTGGCATTGCAGGTCTTCCCGTGCGCACCGGGAGAAAACAAGACCATCGAATACACGCTTCGCGTGCCGACCGAATATCGTGACGGACGCCATCACCTGCAACTCCCGAGTATGGGAACGGAAACCCTTTTTGCCCAAGCGTCCGTCTCGCCCATGACTGCTGGTGAAAGCATTTACATTGACAACAAGCCTGTCTCTGCTCCGGGTTGGGTGCATTTGAAGCAAGAGGTCGATCTTTCGGTCGCCCCGAATACGACGAATCTTCTGGATGGGGCTGTCGCTTCGTTGCCCGTCAATGCGCAGAAAAATATCGTGCATTACCATATCGATGCGGCTCCGCGGTTGGGCAAAGTTCCGGCTGGAGCCCACGTGGTGGTGCTCGTGGATGCGTCGCGTTCTTTGACCGACACGGATACAAAAGCCGAACTGGCTATGGCTCGCGCATTCGTTGGCCACTTTCCTGAAGGTCGTATCGCCATTGTGCCTTTCGATCGCAAAATACGCAATGCCAAGGGGTTCATCTCCGTTGGGCAAGCACGATTGACGCTCAAAACAATGGAGGTCGACCGCCAAAATGGCAGCCATGTCGATATGGCCCTAGCGCAGGCAGATGCATTGCTCGCCAATGCTCCCACAAATTCAGCACGACGAATTCTCTTGCTCACGGATACGCGCACCCGCAATGAGCTCACGCCGGAATTGCTGAAAAGCAAATTGGCGAAAAGCGGAGCGCTGTTGCACATTGGTGTGGCTGCGTATGGAAACGATACTTCATTGAAGCGGAACGACGATCACGCGTGGAATGCAGTGGCACGGTCGTCCGGTGGATTGGTCTGGGATGCCGAGCTCGATACGTTCGAGGCGAATGACGAAAGCGACAAGGTCATTTTCGAGGAGTGGGCGCGGCCGAAACGAATCGATCATTTCGCAGTTCACGCCGAAGGGTTGGAAAACGAAGTGGGGGCCTATCCAAACACGCTCGACGAAGGACAAGGAATTGCCGATTTACACTTGCCCAAGACAGCTTTGAATACGGTGAAAATCACGGGTGAGCTTTGGGCCACGCCCCTCGAGAAGGTGTTTGGCCGCGATGATGCCGAAAATCAACGTTGGGCGGGATTGTTTTTCGGGACGAGCTCATATTCGGAAATTACCGAAGAAGAAATGATGCCGTTGGCCATGCTGGGAAAGGTCGTTTCTCCCGTGACGAGTTATTTGGCTATCGAACCAGGAGTTCGGCCCTCGACCGAGGGTTTGGACGAATTCGAAGGTAGCGGATTTGGCATTGGTTTCGGCAGCGGACGCTCTGGTGGAGTCCTTCGTGGAGCGGGCACGATGCGTTATCCTGACGGAAAAGAAGCATTCTTGCGCCGGGAACTCGATAAAGGTTTGACCAAGTGCGGTGGACAAGGACGCCATGCCAAAACGACACTGGAAACGACGCTCGCGGAGATTGTTGCCGTTCAAGCAAGCATTGAGGGCGAAGCGGCGACCAGCACGCTCTCAAAGTGCTTTGAAGAATCGATTTGGGAGCTGTATCTGCGCAGTGACTTCCGTGAGGATCACGAAGTTTTCAACATCACGCTTTGATGACGAGTTCACATCATTTCAGCGCCCGCGAATTCGCGCCAAAATTCAGGATATGTACGCGCCACGCGAGAAGGTGAATGGTCACAAAGAGCTCGCGCGGCCAGGTAAAACGCGTTTTGGGCGTGCGATAACTCGGATGCGATATGCCGCTGACGGCGGCGCGATCGCGACGGTACCCGTGGTGGTGTAGGAATGTTGTCGCGGGGCGACGACAAATTCAATACCGACGACACGCTTCCAATTCCCTGAGCCGCACGGGCGGCAACTGTTGCCGAATAATCATGCCCTGCGTCGAAGCGATCGGCCATGAGCTGCAAAATCGAGGTATGATCGAGCGCTCCGTGATAAACGGTGCCCCGCTCGACGTGCGGCGATACGACAATGGCCGGCACTCGCAATCCCGTCGTTTCAAATGCGAATTCGTTCGCCCCTCGAAGAACGTCTTGGCGCACCGAGAGCGGCGACACATGATCGTAAAAACCACCGGGCGAGGCGTATGTCACGATAAACAGGGTCCGTTGGAATCGTTCGGGATTGGCGCGCAATGCATCATAGACGGACAAGAGAAACTTTTCTCCCGCGGCCATCGAAGAAGGCGCACGATTGTCGTTGGCTTCTTTATCCGACCATACCGGCCCATCGAAATAGGACGGCTCGACAAGGACGAATTGCGGAAACGTCGCGTCCGATTCAAGGGCAAAATCCTCCGCCAAACGACCCGCATCCCGAAATCGATCGCCCGCGACATCGTCGATCATCCAGGGGCAAAGGGTAAAGAATGACAAGCCATCGTGATACACGCGGTATCGCAATCCTCGACCATTCAGCCATTCGAAGAGCGTCGGATGATACGACAACAGATTGGACGGGCTGTCCAAAAGATTGGACTCGCCACTCATGGCCATGAGTCGATTGGGAATGGAGCCGGTAGGAAGTGGAGCATACCAACGATCACAAATGGCGTAATTGCGCGCTAGGAAATTGGTAACTGGTGCGTCCGCACCCCGCAAAAATGCCATTGGCAGAGGACGTTGTGACCGCTGCGCGTCATTTTGACGATAATATGCCCGAACGAATCCATCCAGCGCATACGCATTCCCGTTGTTTTTGCCCAAAGACATTTTTACGGCCTCGCGGTCGTCAGACAAACCCCCCGGAAGAACTCCATCCCGCAATTCGAAAGGCTGATAAATGCGACCTTGGCTCGTGTTCGCATAATTCGCGTGCGTCAATGAACCATCTATCGGCGTACCAGTAAAACCGTCGAGAATCCCCTCATACGTCGCGCCATCGAGACTCAAATGGCCAAGCACGTGATCAAAGGAACGGCTCTCCATCATCAATACGACAATCGTCTCGATCCCCCGCAAAGCTCCAGACGTCATGGATCCCACCTTTCCCTTGTTGCGCGCGATACTTTACATTCCGGCTGCTACCCCGATAGCCCGATTTTGCCGTTTGCAAAGGTCGTACCGACAAATCCAACTTGTGAATGATACAATTGAAAATCTTTTAAAAACATAAATGTAATTTGAGCTAGTATATGCATTCGAGTTTTCGAATTGGTGCGTCACGAAGAGTACGATCCTTGCGTGTATGCGGCACGAGTTGCTAGGTGCGCCGCGCACGCATGTGCACGCATTGCGCACACAGGTTCGACCGCTGTGCGTAATGCAATCAAAATCGCCCGGCGCGCACGCATTGAAAGTGTCAACAACTTGACTCTCTCCACAATGCCGCGACAGATCAATCCACAGCGTGCCTAAACATACGAACAATCTTCGATGTGTCTGAATTCACGAATTGTTGGACAGCTAGGCCATTCAAGTCCGGGCGATCGCGGCCTACTTGAACATCGAGGCAATACCGTTGGGGGCAATTTTTTGGTAGTTCGTGGGGGGCGGATCCTTTAGAGTGCTCGCAGAACGGAACGGAATATTCATGTCGTCACTACCCTACGAAGCTCGCACTGCACTCAATCCCACGTTGCGCGAATGGCTCTCGGAAAAACCATTTTCGATGACTCTATCGGCAGGGTTTTTTGGTTTTTTTGCTCATGCCGGGGTGCTGACGGTTCTCGAAGATGCGGGGCTTTTGCCAATACGCATTTCCGGCGCGAGTGCCGGGGCATTGGTCGGAGGTGTATGGGCCAGCGGCGTGGCGGCAACGACCATTCGGGACGAACTATTGCGCTTGCGACGTGAGGATTTTTGGGATTTGCGTCCTGGTCTGGGGCTGCTTGCCGGGCGGCTTTTTCGATCTCGTCTCGAATCGTTGTTGAAGGCGCAATCGTTTGGTGGTTGCCGAGTTCCCGCAGGTTTGTCCGTCTATGATGTTTATTCGCGATCGACGCGCGTCGTCGAAAAAGGGCCCCTTGCGCCAGCCATTGTCGCATCTTGCGCGGTCCCGGGACTTTTTCATCCGGTTTGGCTCGACGGACGCCCGCTCCTCGATGGCGGAATCCTCGATCGCCATGGTTTGGCGGGGATGCCTGACGGAGCGCGGGTATTTTATCATCATTTGAGTTCCAGGTCCCCGTGGCGACGACGAGGTAGCGCGTCTCTCGAGGTGCCGAATCGTGAAGGAATGGCGGCGTTGGTCATTGGCACATTGCCGAGGGTGGGACCATTTCGTCTGGAACGGGGCCTACGGGCCTTCGATATTGGAGCCCGCGCGGCGCAGGAGGCGCTCGGGCGACCGGTCGAGAGCAATATTGTGCGCGTGATGGGGGCTACCGACTGAGAGCGTGGTCGACACGCTCGAGAACATTCGTCGAAAAAAGTTCGACCAGCAGGAAACTGGACCCTTGTTCGCGCATGTTGGTGAGCGACGAGAGTCTTGCATCGTGTCACACCCCGAATTTGCTTCTGCTCAGGTCACTTCATTGCTCGCGCCTTCGCCGGGTGGGGCACGTAGCGCCAATGGTGCGCCGCCTGAGTCCTTGAGTTCAGCAACAAAAGACTCGCAACTGGCGACTCGTCCGCAGGATCCGCGTGCGGAGCTTGCCGCATTATATCGCGCACATCACGCCCTCGTGTATCGACTCGCGCTGCGTTATGGAAAAGGAAATCCGATGTGGGCTGAAGACATCATGCAGGATGTTTTTCTCGACCTCATGAAAGCCCTTCCGTCCTTGGAGAATCGCGAGCATCTCGAGGGGTGGTTGTATCGCGCGACGACACATCGCTGTTTTTGTCGATTACGCCGGGAAAAATTTCGCCAACTTGCACCCATTCGGTGGTTTTTGGGGGAACAGGAGGCCGAAGCTCCAACGCCCGATGTTTTGGCTATGGCGAGGCAAGACCTTCAGCGGGCGGCGAATGCTCTCGCTCAATTACCGGCAAAAGAACAAATCGCTTTTTCAATGTATTATCTCGATGGCAAAGAACAGGATGAAATTGGAGACGTTTTGGGACATTCAAAGGGTTATGTTTGTAAATTGATTCAGCGCGCCGTGGACAAACTCCGGCAAGAAGGCTGGGAGGTGCCGCGATGAGTGTCCACGATAGTCGCCATTTGCTGGATCAATTGCGTGACCTCGAGCATCACTATGCGCAGCAGCAGCCGGCGCGCGATGCCGAAATGCGCCTGATGTCACGATTGCGGACAAACACGTCGCGATCGCCACGCATTGCGCAATTATCCTGGAATCATGTAAAAAGACCGCTGCTCATCTTGGCAGCCTGTGTAGTGATCTTGGCAGCTTCGGTGCACGACGAGATTCGACGGGTTGGTCGTATTCACCTTCGACCCGCGTGGCCCAATCTTCCGGCAGCCTCGACGAACCCATTGCCACCACCAGCGCCCAAGTCGCGGCAAGAACGTCCACGATATCATGATTCCATGACGCCGATGCCCCCCCGCGCGCCAGAGCCGCCGAAAACAATCGATCCTTCGGCGCCGATCGCGATTACGCTCTCCCCAGATCAGGGCGAATTGGATGCTTCGTGGCCCCCCGATGCACCGCGAACGCGCACTCGGGAGTTTAACTATTGGAACTCACCAGAAAAGCCCCGAAAAACAAATTTCTTCGATACCCCGTCAACGCAATGGTATTGGCCAGGAACCCGGACGACGAAACCTGAATCGTATCTGCCGTCCTCGGGTGGTTCGTCCCGAACTACGAATACACCAACCAAACCCGAAGCCACACCCAAACCGCCGAAGCCAGTCGTTTGTCAGTCGGCCGATGTCCTGAAGAAAGCTGCATATGTCGATTGTTCCGACCAAGGGCTCACATTAGCAGATTTTTCGCTGCTCGAACCTTGCGAGAATGGTTTGTATAGTGGAGAAATGCACGAGTGCACCGAAGTCGAAACCGACCCGGACGGGTGCATCACGGACACAGTGGGTGATGGCAAAACGTGTATGGATCCTGGATGGCTCAAGACTGTCGCGTATGAAAGCTGCAATGCCGCCGGACAACAATTGACGGATTTGGTTTTTGATTTTGGTACCTGTAATGGAATGGCCGTCACGGCCACATACACGTGCTGCACGCCGGACGTACCGGCCAATACCCCCACTTGTCACGAGACGATGTCACCGAATAATCAGGGATCGTGCCGGGATAGTGGCCTCATGAAGCTGGAAGCTTCGGAGCTTTGCGTCGCCGAAGGAAATTACCTGGTCGATTATAAAGCGTGGGGCAATTGCCCGCCTGGTCAAGCATCGAGCCTCGTCGCGATTTGTTGCGAACCATGAAATAAAAAGGAAACTTTCCAAGCCTTCGTGATTGAATGAAGTGTCGGTCATTGGTTGGTCCTAGCGAATGGGACCATGGAGGAACACATGCGGACGACGAATACACAGATTACCCTCGTGCTGGCTTTCGTTTCGAGTCTTTTCGCGGGTTGCGCGGCAGATATCGAAATGGGCAGTGAACAAGTGACCTCGAAGATGGCTCCACAACCGGTCGAAGAGGCAGCATGTACGACTGGCGTATTGCCAGCGACCGGCTGCGCCGATTATGGGGACCTCAAAATGCAATCGTACGAAGCCTGCGAACAGGCGGGCCTGCAGCTCGTGAACATTAGTATCAAAATCGTGGAAGGTTGTGATAACCAGACGGCAGGAGCCGTCGATTATCAATGTTGTCCCGCAGCTCCCCCTCCTGACCCCGTCGAGTGCACGAATGAGCCAAACACGACGGGAACGCTGACCTTCGCGACTTGCCAAGGTTATGCCGATTTGAAAATGGCCGCATGGCAAGCTTGCGAGCAAGAGGGGCGCGTTCTTTTCAATCTCACGCCGGATGGAACGGGCTGCCCCGAATGGGAAGGAACCTCTGTGGCCTATGAGTGCGCCGCGACCAATCAATGCGCTCCGCCGCATCCAGAGCCGGATCCGGGGCCAACACCCCCGCCCGAGCCGGGAGTTTGCACGACGGATACGATTACGTACAGTACGTGCCAAACCTATTCCGATATCAAGATGGCCACTTGGGAAGCATGCAATCAAGCCGGCAGCACACTCATCGATTTGACGACGGATGCCGGAACTTGCGCCGACGGAACGGCCATTTCGGTAACGTACAAGTGTTTGTCGGGTGGCAACTATTGCCCGTGAACCCCTGACGGGTAGTCACGGACCGCCAGACCAAGCAACATAGGCGACAGGGATTGCAATGCCCAGCACGACGAAAATACCGCCGCGACCAAGCAACCCCTTCCTGCCCGGCAGCATGATCATGCCCGAAAACGCAAGCAGCAAAAGCGCCGCCGCATAACCATCGGCAACATACGTCCACGCCTTCTTGCCGCGATTCAAATGCAGCCAATTGGCAAATCGTAACAAGAATCGAGGATTCTGCCCCTCGTCGAAAACCTTGCCGCTTTGCGTATCGACATGCAATGTGCGCCGATCGAGGCTGATTTCGAGTTCGGTGGCCGTTGCCCGATACAGTTCTTTGGGTTTGTCCTTAATGTTCAGTTTGCCCAAGACCTTATCGGCAACGGCTTGGTCGTCTCCTTCAATTGGGCCCCCCAGTTCATGAGTTTGCTTGTAACTCTTGAAATTCGGATCCCAATCTCCATCACCAATGTGATTGACGGCCAAACCCGACAAGGCGTATACGAGCGTCAATCCAATGGCCAGGTTACCGAGGTCTCGATGTATCGCGCGGAGCCAACCACGCCATTGAAATCGCCTTCCCCCCCCACTGCTTGATCCTTCAGCCATATCGTTCCTCGAGCCAAGGATCGGCGTGATTGTGATAACCACGCGTCTCCCAATATCCCGGTGCGTCTTTTCTGACAAACTTGATCCCGGTAATCCACTTGGCGCTCTTCCAGAAATACAAATCGGGCACAATGCCGCGGGCCGGCGGACCGTGCGGGCGCGCGAGAGCTTGACCCATGTGTTTATGGGCAATGATTACGTTCGGCGCCGTGGCTTCCGACAAGCGCACATTTGCAGTGTATCCATTGGCGGCCTCGAAAATCACGTGCCGCGCTGTCGAAAGAACACGCGCTTTTTTGGCTAATTCCGAAACTTGAACGCCTGTGAACTTCGCATCGAGCATCGTCCAGCCCGTAACGCAATGGACATCGCAAGTAGATTCCGTTTGCGGCAAAGCCAAAAGCCCGGCGAAATCGACCTCGAACGGATTTTCGACTTCGCCATGAACACGAAAACGAAATGCCGAAGGACTCGGATCACCAGGGTCTCCACCCATGGGCTTCAATGCGTCGAGAATTCGTTGACCAGGCGGCAATCGAGGACGACCATCGGGCCGCAATTGTTTGGCCCGCGGATCATCAGGGGCAGCAAGCACGTAGGTGCCTCCACCCAGCGCAGTAACCACCGTTCCCGTCGCGGCGAGCCGCAAGAAAGTCCTCCGCTCGATGGCTCTTTCTAGCTCCGGATATCGATGATGCTCCACGGAAACCTCCTCGAACAAGAATCAATCGTCTTATCGTAACGCAATACGAAGCGATCGGGGAGTGGTTTCTCGTTCGGGGCGTCGGAATCCTGCTCTGCTCATGGGACGGTGTTTTGGCGTCGGATCCGAGCACTTTGTGGCCAATGCCGGATCTCGGCCCAAGGGGCATGAAGATCGAGGCTCCATGTTCCAATTCCGGCGTTTTGTCGTTCTTATCACTGTTTGCAAATGCGCGAAGATTTTCACTTCCCGTAGGCCACGAGATATTTTTTCATGTCGATCTTTTTCAACGTATTCGTCGAGCTCATATAACGTATGGTTCCGTAAATTTGCCGCACGGGAGCCCAGGGTCGATCATATCGCCCCAATATCCAAAATATCCCCGAATACGAATTCGGATCCCGACCGTCAAGTGCGTATTTGTCGTTGAATTCGATGAGCACGTCGAGTGCATCTCGCGGCGTCACGGTCCATTCGAGCATGCGTTTGCCCCAGAGCATGCGCAGGTAATTGTGAATTCGGCCGTCCCGCACGAGTTCCCGCTGCGCGGCATTCCATACCGCATCCCCCGTTCGGGCTTCTTCGAGGTCCGAGCGCGAATAAATCACCGAACGCCGATCGGCTGCATGCTCATCGAGTGTGCGTTGCGCCCATGCCGGCAAACTCGAATACGACATATATTCGTGGGGGCGATGTACGCACATGTTGAATCCCACTTCGCGCCACGTCACGAGCTGCTCGAGAAACGCTTCCACCGGTGCCCGTAATCCCCAAAACCCCTCGCGTTTACC
>DAOMZH010000296.1:0-10939 GCA_035437985.1 Polyangium sp. (in: bacteria)
GGCGCCGAGCGTGCCAAAACGCTTCACCGCCACCATGAAAACGCCGTCGAGCGGATGCAGGGGATTCCGGAGATGCGTCCGAAATGCCTTGAGAACCGCATCAATCGGTTTGGCATGGTTATGCAATGCTTCGTAATCGGCTTCTTTGCGCACGCGTTCAACACACGCGCCCTCTCCCTTTTCGTCCCAGCGAATTCGTCGGTTCACCATTTCGCCCGGATAAAGCCCCGCTTCGGATATTTCCAAAGCCCCACGCCGCGAATTCCGGAGCGTTTGTTGAAAAACCGCGTGGTAAGGCAAGGCCGACCATTCGCGCACGATCGAGCCATCCCCAAGATCAATCAAATACCCAGTTGCTTCCACGAATTCGAGTATCGGATCGTCCCGTCGTTCGTGGGCCAATTCGAGGAGCGTGCGGTTCGTCACCCAATGCCCCGCGTGTTTCAGGTCCCGCAATTGCCAACGTTTGCTCAGAATCAAATCGTACGTCGCATCCAGCTCCGCGGCACTCACCCCTTCGGCGGCCAATCGCCCGTCGAGTAATTTTGTTCCGCGACGTACCATTGCATGCAGGTGCGTGATCATCCACGCGATGCGCGCTTCCGTTTCTTTCGTCAGGTTCAGCGCCGTGGATTTCGCGTTTTTCTCATCGTCATCATCGTCATCGTCGTCATCGTCATCGTCATCATCACGATTGTTCGACAATGCGGCGGCAAGCCTTTTCAAAGCCACCGAAGCTTGCACGATATTCGTGTCGGTCATGCGCTTGGCTTGTTGCCCGAGCTCTTTGCGCATTTTCGGCGTGATTCCGCCGACCCCGACATTCACGAGATCAACCAGAAACGCCTCGAGCGTCACGAGCGCATCGATTTGCTCTTTTCCTTTTTTCGCCAGGGCATCTTGATTGATATTTCGCGGTCCTTGCTTGGACTCGCGTTTTTTCGGCGCGGGTTTTTCGCCCGCTTTGGCGCGTTTGTCGAGCAATTCTTGGGGCGCCTGCGAAATCGAAAACGTCGCGTCTTTTTGAATGTAAATGAGCATCAAGGCGAGTACGTGCTTGCATGGCCGTTGTCGCGATGGGCACGAACAGCTCACCTCGGGTTTTTCTGTGGCCTGCGCCAAATCGACCGCAACGTTATACGGTCCCCCGCGCGTGCCTCGACAATCGGCAAACACGAGTAAGCCATCTGCGGTTTTCGACAGATTCTTGAATGCCCCCGTACGCACAAGTTCTCGTGCGTCGAGCATTGTCGATTCGTTGGGTGACTGCGCGATGATCGATTGCTCGGTAACCTCGAACGCCATGACGAACGCGAGGGTAGCAGAACCGTTTCGTCGTGCGGGACAAAAAACGTCCGGGCCTGTCCAAACCAGGGTGGCGCGAACGCTCAGCTCGGTACGGCTGGACTCGATGGACCAAGGCGCGGATCTTTGGGGCCGTCGGTCGATTCGACCTGCACACCGTGGCGAATCAAATAATCCACCCCGTTTTCTCCGGCATAACCTTCGGTAACCACGATGACTTTCGTAATTCCGGCGTGATGAATGAGTTTGGCACAAAGTACACAAGGTTCACCAGTGACGATGATCCAGGCTCCGCGTGTGGCCACTCCGCTTGCTGCTGCATTGCAAATCACGTTCATTTCTGCGTGATGGCAACCAACCTCCATTCGCGTCCCACTTTGGATCTGCATCGTATCGCGTAAACACGCATTGCCTCCACAAAGTTCGCCGCCTCCGCGAGGTCCGCCATTGTAACCATCCATGAGAATGACGTTGCGTTCGGGGTCCAGTAACAACGCGCCAAACTTACGCCGCGGACAATTCGAGGCTTTGGCCAGCGCCAAACATTGTTCGATGCGAATTTGCAGATGCTTCGGTTTCATTGCCGCGCGTCCTACCACGTGAACGCCCTTGTTGAAAGAGTTTTTGTTTGCGTATGTTTCGCCAGACGAACAGCCGATTTCGGCGTTGCCCTGCCTTGCTCTGCAGAAAAGATCGAGCTACAAGGCGCATATGCGTCGAGCGTTTTCCGTGGCGGTTTATCCGCGTCATCAAGGTCGCGTGCTCCTGATTCATCATCGAAGGCTGGGTATTTGGCTTCCTCCGGGAGGTGAAATTCATGACGGCGAAACGCCGCTCGAAGCAGCAGCTCGGGAATTACGCGAGGAAACGGGTTTGGTCGGGCGTTTTCCAAAAACGAGCGAAATTGACGGAACCCCTTTGGGACTCATTGGTTACGAAGAACATGTCGCCGGCAGCAAAGGAATTCACATGAATTTCGTCTTCGTCGCCGATGTGGACACCGACGAAGTCAAACCCAATGAAGAATTCGAAAAGTGGAAATGGGTGAGCCAATTCGAGGGCATTGGAGGGCCCCCGAATGTCGTACAACTCGGAATCATTGCGTTGAAAGTTGGAAACCCGGACTGATTTCAGCTCATTCTTTTGCGGGCATCGAGATTCTGCGGGCGGAAGGAATGGGTCCTTCAGGAGCCGCATCGAGCAAAAATCGCTGCTCTGGGCGATTTGTGTGCGTAATGAGCCGGGCGCCGCGTTTCCACGTGATGTATTGCCAGGCCCAGTTGAACATCACGACGAAACGATTGTGAAATCCGATCAAGAAAAAGACGTGAATGGCCATCCACGCGAGCCAGGCAATCACCCCCGACAATTCGAGTTTATTGACTTTGGCGATGGCGCGTCGTCGCCCGACGGTCGCCATCGTGCCTTTGTCGAAATACGTGAATGGTTTTCGCGGTTTACCCGCCAATTCCGCCTTAATCGTGGTTGCAACGTATTGCCCTTGTTGAATTGCCGCCGGGCATAGTCCGGGCACTTGTGTGCCGTTGGCGTCCGTCATTGCGGCCATGTCGCCAATGGCGAAAACTTCGCGATGATCCGGAATCGAGCAATCGGTGCCCACGATCACGCGTCCTATGCGGTCGAGATTCAGGCCGAGTTTTTTCGCAAAAGATGTCCCGCGAATTCCAGCTGCCCAAACGACCATGGATGCCGAAAGACGCGTTCCATCTTTGAAGGCCACGCCCGATTCATCGATATGGGCCACCGGCGCTCCGGTATGCACTTCGACGCCCAGTGTTTCGAGCTGTTTTTCCGCTTTATGCCCCAAGGCTTCGGGAAATGCCGTCAAAATGCGCGAACCCGCTTCAATGAGCACCACCCGTGTGGCCAACGGATCGATCGCCCGGAAATCACGCGCCAATACATGTCGCGCCAATTCGGAAAAAGCCCCGGCCATTTCCACGCCCGTCGGTCCACCCCCAATCACCACGAAGGTGAGCAGTTTCTTTCGAACCTCAGGATCGGTCGCTCGCTCAGCGGCCTCGAAAGCCAAGAGCATTCGTTCGCGAATGGTCAGCGCTTCGTCGAGTGTTTTCAGGCCCAGCGCGTGATTCGCCCAGTCGTCGTGACCAAAAAAGTTATGTGTCGCACCCACGGCTAAAATCAAGTAATCATACGAGATTTCGCCTTTGTCGAGTAAGAGCAGTCTCTCTTTCAAGTTCAGCCCTTGGGCGTCGGCGAGGAGCACGCGGGTGTTTTTTTGCGCGGAAAGCACCGAGCGGATGGGAACGGCAATGTCTGCAGGCGACAAACCGGCCGTCGCGACTTGGTAAAGCAGAGGCTGGAACAAATGGTGGTTTGTCCGATCGATCAGGGTCACGCGAACGGGCGCATTCTTTAATTGCATCGCCGCGTTGAGTCCCGCGAATCCACCCCCAACGATCACCACGTGCTTTCGATCGCTCACGCGAACCTCCGTCGTCCAACGTACTAGAGCCGAACGTCAGCGGAGAGAAGCCCTCACGTAGGGGCTGAAAGTACGAATCGCCCTCTTTGGAGGAAAAACATGTCCGCTGTCTGTTTGCGGTTGGCTTTGCTAGGGATCTCATGCTACTCGGGTGGCGCTTGGCGTGAAGGTGCTCCGTTAAATCGCCGCAAGGCGACTAAGTGGATTTTCTTCGTGCCTGGCGTGGAGAGATGGCCGAGTGGCTTAAGGCACGCGCTTGCTAAGCGCGCGAGTGGGAAACTGCTCCGAGGGTTCGAATCCCTCTCTCTCCGCTGACACCAGGTCCGGTGAGTTGGACGCTCGCTCCGCGCGCTAACAAGCGCGCTACGCGAGGTTTTTGTTTGTGATGGGGGCTCGCCGTCGGGTCTCACAATCTCTTTGGCTGCGCCAAAGAGACTGACCCTCCGGCTCTGCCCCCATACCCCCGGGGACGAACCGAGGCCAGGTCCGGTGAGTTGGACGGGGACAAACCGAGGCCAGGTCCGGTGAGTTGGGCGGGGACAAACCGCAACCCGGTCACTTTGGAAATTGAGGTCGTTGCCCGAATTTTCACGCGCATGCGGGGGGGACCCCGCTGTTTGAGCCCGCGCAGCGGGCGAGTTCGGGGTCCCGCGTGTGCGTGAAAACCGGGCGACGAGCGAGCGTCCAACTCACCGGGCCAGCTCCCAGTTTGTCAGTGCCGAACCCGCACCACCATCGACTGCAAGAACAAATAGATGATCTTTACGCAGTCAAACGAACTCACCGCCGTGTGCTGAATGATCTCGCGCACCGTGCGTTGACCATCGACCGCATCGAGCACCAGTTTTTCCGTTCGCTTCAGTTGGTCCGGTGAAATATTTTGGAGCGCCAACGGATCGACCACCGGCACTTGATCAAAATTGATCGAGCTCTCCATCATCCGCCACTCATCGACTCGACGGAATCCTTCGAGCACCAAACCGCTCACGTTGAGCTCCAAATGCGCCATGTCCGCTTCGGGACGGAACGGCTCCTTCGTGAACGAGAACCGTCCGTATGGCCAACGAAGCATGTCGTAAATGAGCTCGCTGCATTGTTTCGAAAGCAGCTCGACCAGATCCTCGCGCGACACGAAGTTTCGATTGACCAACTCTTCGCCCAATAGCTTGCTCGTCCCACGAAGCTCCGCGAGAAGGTCATCGAGTTGCTCGCGCGTGAGCACTCCCTTCTCGATGAAATAACGCCCGAGCCGATATTCGTCGGATGTTCCGCGCGCTTGCACGAAGTCGACTTGACCCTGGCGCACCGAGATCGTGACCGACGTGCGGTTGTTCGTGACGTGCAGAACGCCGGTTTGTCGCTGCATCGCGAGCACTTGCAGCATCTCCGCCAAAGGCACTGCCGCCAAGTCGCCGCTCATGGCTTCGCGTACGCCATCCGAGATGTCGAAGTTCTTCAGCGTCAGGGACAAACTCGCGAGCACATCGTGCGTCATCGTGCGCGCGATGGCGCTCGTGACTGCAGCTTCGTTGGCGCGATCGTCAGGCGAAAGAGCAAGGATCGCCGGGACGATCGCGTTCGCGACTTGTTGCGCAAACTCGGCCCCCGCGCGTTGTTGCGCGTGCCGCTTCATCACACTCGGACGAACCAAGCTGTCGGCTGACTGCTGTTCTTCCTCGGGCATCTTTTCGCCGTCGGGAACAGGGCGAGTTCGTCCATCGGCCGTCTTCGACAACGCACCTTCGACGACCGTCACGAGCGCACGCGCATCGAACGGTTTCGTGATCGCATCGACCGCGCCGGTTTGCTGGACAAACGTGCCGCGAATCTTGTCGCCCTTCGCGCTCATCAACACGACGGGCAACGTGCGATGCGCCGGGTTCGAACGGAGCTCGCGACAAAATTGGTACCCGTTCATCCTCGGCATCACGAAGTCGAGCAAGATGAGGTCGAACTTCGGACCTCGCTTGATGTGCTCGATTCCCGCAACACCATCGCGCGCCGTGACGGGATCATAGCCGTGACGCGCCAAGATCGAACTTACGACCTTGAGGATGGTCGGACTGTCATCAATGACCAGGACACGCGCCGGGCTCGTCATGGGCGGAGCAAGCCTAACTCGGAGCGCCGACAGATCGCGTAGCGAAAAACTGCAAATCGTCCGTCACGGGAAAACTGCGGTAAGGACGGGGACGACACGCGATGGCCGGGGAGGCGCACCGGAAAGTTGGCCCAATTCCCGCGGAACTGGCAGTGGGAGGCAGTGACTGAACCCGGATCGCCCGTCGAAAACGAGCTTGCGTGGCATGAACGTGCGCTCCGGCTCTTGGCCGTGACGCTGCCCGTTGGGTTGGCGCTTACGAGAGCAGCAGGCACCGCGCAGTGGCGTGACGACTTGCCCGCGCTTCGTGACTTGGGGCTCCTCGCTGTCGGGGCATCTGGCGGTGTGTCCACGTTGCTCACCCAAATCTTGTGCTTGTTGCCGCTCGGTCCTCGCACGTATCGAGGTGCGCTCGGCTCCGTGATCATGCTGGCCGTTGCGGCAAAGTTGCTGTTTGCCCTCGTGCGCCGCTTGCTCCGAAGCCAAAACACGCCGCCTTCACTCGCATCGTTGCTCGCTACTTTGGCCACGCTGATGGCCACCCTTTCTCCCTCGTGGCAACGCGAAGCAACCGTCGGCGGCGGAGCGATGATCGCCATCGCGCTCGCGCTCGCGACGACGATGTTTGGCTTGACAGACGTGAACGTTCGCGACCGCGGGCCAGGATTTGCCGCAGCCCTGACCTTTGGCGCCTTGCTCGGAACCACGTTCGCCGAATCTCCACCTGCTGCAGGCGCCGCCCTCCTCGCCGTGATGTCCGGATTTTTTGCCGAACGTTCCGTGCGTTTGTCCCGTGGAACCAAGACACGTCTGTGGACTCCACCGCCCATGTTTGTCGCGGCGGGGTTTGTCGCTGCTGCATTCGTCGCCGGCGTTCTCCTCATGCCGTTCTTCGTTCGCCCCCTAGCTGCACGAGCGTTCGCCGACGTCGGTCGCGCCTTGTCCACGACCGACCTCACCGGGTTCGACGTCGCCGGCCCGCGCCTCACCAGCCTCGCTGCCTGGGTGCGCGAAGTCGGCGTCGTCTCGCTCGGCATCGCAATCGTTGGAGCAGCAACGAGTATCGCGGCACCTCGTTCCCGCAAACTCGTCGCGCCTCTCGTCACCTTCGTCCTGCTCGATACGCTCATGCCCGCACGAGCGTTCGGCGCGCTCTACATCGATGTTTTGACACCGTTGCGTGTGCTTGCCGTTGCCGCGATTGCTGGATGTTCGGCGCTCGGCGTTGCTCTCGTGACGCGTAAGCTCCTCGAGTATCGACTCCCGATGGCGAAAAGCGGAGCGGTGCTCATCGTCGCGTTTCACGTGACACTTGTGGCGCTGTCGTCGGAAGAAGCTGGTTACGTTGCCGATCGCAGCAAGCAGACCGCAGCGGAAGAATGGACCGACATGGCCATAGGGAACCTCGAACCGAGCAGCGCAGTGCTCGTGCGTTCTCCGGCCATCGCATTTCGTCTTTGGGCGGCGCGGGTTCTTCGTGGCGAACGTCCCGATGTGCTCATCGTGCCCGAGCGATTGCTGCATCGAGGTCGAGTGGCGTTTAGTCTTTTGGTGGAAGAAGGCGAAGTCGAGCCGCTCCTGCGCGACTACGCGATCGCGGGCGAACCTACGGAATACGCGCTTTCACGCTTGGCTGACGTGCGACCGTTGCATGTCGAATTCGATCGCCGTTGGTCCAAACGCCTCGTGTCACACATGACCGTTGACGGGGTTTGGCTCGAGTATGCGCCACAGCCGCTAGGTCAATCCGATCGCAAGTTATCCACGACTGCATCGCTACAACCGATCAAGCGCGTGATGGATGCGATCGCTGCGCCGCTCGTGCCCGACGCAGCAACGGCGGGTGTCGTCTCTGGTGCACTTCGCGATCAAAGCACGGTGCTGTCACTGCTTGGGGAACACGATGCGGCCCAAGCTTACCTCGATGCGGTTGGGCATTTGTCTTCCACCGAGCTCGGCATGTTGTCGCCATCGATCAAGCATGCGTTCTTGGCCAAAGCGATGGTCATCGTCGCGAACGTGCGGTCCCCGCGTCGTCCTGGAACAGCTGCAGCGCGTTGATGACCGACATCGTTGGTGCACCAATCGTTGGAGCGCCAATCATTTGGCGGTGAACGATCATCGCCGAGATGAACCTGGGCAACGTTGCACGCGATCCGTCAGCGAGGGGCTGTCGACGGAGCAAACAGTAGTTCATATTACGTCGGAGCCGGTATCGAGGGGCTTACGGACGGTTCGAACCGTCGCGGACCCGGTACGGACCGCCCTTGCTCATGGTTTGGGTTGTCGGGGAGCGGGACTGGAGGGGTCTGGCACTGGTTCGAACTGTGGCAAAATGACGACAGACCCCCTGGTCGATGGTTTGGGTTGTCGGGGAGCCGGTTTGGAGGGGCCTGGAAGATGGTCTTACGCGGGCGCGTGGAGGTGGGACCAGGTGGCGCGGACATCGGGGGGGATGGTTGCGTCATACGGCCGATTGAGCGCTTTGAGAAACGCGTTCTTCACTGTCGCGCAGATTCAGGGGAAAATCGATCATGGACCGCCTTGGTCGTTTCGGACATGTCGGCGACGCAGTTTACTCTCGTTCGTAGAGAGCCCAGATCGTGACATTCGCATGATCCATGTTCTCTCCCCATTCAATAGGGAGGAGTTTCCGGGCCAGCTCGGCATCGGCGAGCGAAAGTAACCCCACGTCGTTGAGTCGCCGGGTGAGCGGCTCGAGCTGACCTTCCCAGCGCCCACAGTTGTGCAGCGACGAGGTGTGCGTCTCGTCGGACAGGTCATGGCCCAAGAGCTTCCAGCCATCGGGTAAACGCGTCACGGATTCGGGTTCGGTGAGAAGGTCGATCGCGAGCTGGTAGTATTCGTTGTTCCGGTCGGGAACGGGCATATCGCCCAATGCCTGGTCCAGCGTCTCCGGCGTACACTCGATATACCCGGAGCGCTGGGCGTAGGGGTTCATGTAGAAGTCGATCGTGCGAACTTCGTCGAGATATGGCCGGTCTACGGCCTCGATGTACTCGAGCCAGCGCTTGTCGCCTCTGCGGACTTTCTTGCGCACACTCACGAACATATCGCACCTCATTCCTCATGAATTCCCGACACCTGTGAGCCACCGGTCCTGCATTCGACCGTCGGAACGCTGCCACAAGGTCCGGACACCGTAAAGGGACCTTCACAACGAACAGCTTTTCTCTGGGCTGCTATGCAGACACCGCGGCGTATTTCTTGATAATGCAAGACTCCATGCGTGTGTACTCCCGCACATGGGGAATGCTTGCGAGAGTAGCAACGAACGTTGCCGTTTTTGTCTGTACATCCAGTCGAATTGTCGGTGCGCTCGGGCACAAAGACCTCGTTCCGCGGACACTCCGGCTGCTTTTGCGGCGCCGGCTGCGCCTGCGCTTGCGGGCTCGGCGTTGATGCTGGTGCAGCCGGAGCATCCGACTTCCCGGCCCGGATTTGCTGCAGTCGCTGGATCTCCTCGGGAGGCAAGCGACTCACGCCTTGGTATTCCTCGAGGCTGACATACGGGCGCCGCGTAATCGGATTTAGTTCGTCCAGCCAATGCGGCGCAGTTTCCTGCGGCAATAGCGTAATCGTGACGAACACCAACCCGCCCACCAAAACCGGCGCAGCAAATCGAATGACCCCGACAAACGGAATACGAAACCCTCCAGGTTCGCCTTGGGGCTGCGATCCTGGGGACGGCTGCTTCGGATAAATGCCCGACGGCCGATCCCCCACCGCTGGCGGCGGCAGAACGGGAGCTGGCTGGGCAATCAAGGCCTTTGCGACGGGCACGACCATTGCGCCCATCGGCCACACCGTCGCTCGCAATGCACCCAGCAAACACACCATCGTGTCCCGATCGCTCAGCGTCGACGACGCCACGTAACCCGAAACCGCCTCCCCGTTTTTCCGGACATACACGTTGAAGTTCATCGCATAGCGAATCGGCTTCAAACGACTCGCTTTGAGACTCGTACACCGCGTCAGCGACTCCAGCGCCGGCAACGGAATATCGTTCGCAACGACCTTACCTGCTTCACCTTCGGGCAATACGCCACCCGGCAAAAACCCTCCGCGTAAGGGACTCGACTCCTCGCTCTGCTGCTTGAAATCCACCCGTTCCCAATAATTTGCATTCGGTCCCACCAGCTCGAGTTTGCCCGCGATGTGGTCCAGCAAAACCTCATCCGCCGAATTGACGTGCCCTTGGGCGGCCAGGCCACACCCCGTGCCCAAGACGAGCAATGACAAACACAGTGCAATTCGCCGAACAACAAGTGCGTAAAGATTTACCATGCGCAGCAGTAGAGCGAACCGCATTACGCGCTGCAACGGTTTTACTTTGGGTGACAAAGGTCGGGTGACAAGAGTGGTTGGCACCTTTTGAAGAGCGATGAAATTCAAAATGGAGTCCAGATATGCGACTGTCGGAAACCTCCCCAATGGGATTGTTTCGTGGGCCCCAAAATATCCACGGAGCTCGTATTAATTACTGTCATAAAATTTGACCTTGGTTCAGCACGGTTGTCCGCGAGTACGGGTGTACTCATTGATAAGATTGTCCAAGATCTCGAAAGCGCCCCATTACATCGCATTGCGCTTCAGGCGCAAGCTGCATCAAATGAACCTGACCCCACGAATCTGGCGCGTTCACGGGCGAACGCGGTACGTGCCGAATTGGTGAGGAAAGGTATCGATGAACGGCGAATTCTGGTCAAGATTTTTGGATCAGCCCCCATTCCAATTCCTAGTGATACTCATGTCAACTCATGCACCGATACAACCGCTTTGAATGCGGTGCCACGGGTGGCATATACCATTGGTACCGACGCGGAAATTCCCATTGAATGGCGCTAATACAAGAATAGATTCAATGGGAACGTCGTAGGATTGCCCGTAATAAGGTGTTCAACAGGTTTTTACAGCGGATCGCGATAGCCCTGGGAGCGGTTTGATTTTGCGGCGTTTGCGGCGGGGACCCCGCTGTTTGAGCCCGCGGAGCGGGCGAGTTCGGGGTGCCGCGACGCCGCAAAATCGAACCCTCCCGGGGCGGA
>DAOMZH010000297.1:0-10923 GCA_035437985.1 Polyangium sp. (in: bacteria)
GACGATCATGACGGACGTGGTGCTGGTGGCCGTCGGCATGCGTCCGAACTCGAAAAACTTGGGCCTCGAAGACGTGGGCGTGACGATCGACAAGCGCGGGTTTGTCCCGGCGGATCAGTTTGGCCGAACGAACGTACCGAATATTTACTCGATTGGGGATTTGTCCGGGCCTCCGATGTTGGCGCACAAGGCGTCGAAGGAGGGCGAGATCATTGCGGAGGTAATTGCGGGGCATCATGCCGCGAAGGATTGGGCGTGTATTCCGGGCGCGATTTTCACCGATCCGGAGATTGCCACGGCGGGTTTGACCGAGGACGAGGCGAAAGCGAAGGGTCACGAGGTCAAGGTTGGGAAGTTCCCATTTGCCGCGCTGGGCAAGGCGATGGCGATGATGGAGACGGACGGGTTTGTCAAGGTCGTGACGGACAAGAACACGAAGCAGGTGCTTGGTGTGCACATCGTTGGGCCCGAGGCGAGCACGATGATCAGCGAAGGGGCGCTTGCGCTGGAGATGGCAGCGTTTGCCGAGGATTTGGCGCTGACGATTCATCCGCATCCGACGCTTGGTGAAGCGTTCATGGAAGCGGGAGCGCACGCGATTGGCGCGGCGATTCACATCGTGAATCGTTGAGTTTGTCCCTAGAGTCGTTTGCCCACCAATGAAGATGGTTGGTGGGCAAAACGACCGCCAGGTTCAATTCGTTCTCGCCGCCACTGTGTTGAATCGGTGGGAGTTGTCGATCCCCTCAAAGCTCTTCCGGCCATTGCTGCGCGTGGTGGATAATCCGCAGAACCTCCACGAATTGTCGCGTTGTGTTGAGGCGGTATACGACTATGTATCGCGTACCCGTGACGACCAGTTCTCGCGTTCCTGTATGTCGCCCGTCGCGTCCAATGAGCGGCTGCTCATGTAGCAGGCTGATCCTTTGCACAATCCGCTCGGCTATCTGGACCGCCGCTCTAGGGTTGTTTTCACCGATATGAACGACGATCTCGTCGAGATCGACGCTCGCCGATGGCGTGAACTTGATGCGCAGCTTCATGGATTGGTCGAAAGTTGCTTCAGCCGTTGCTCCATTCGGGCTTTGACAACTTCGAAGTCGATTAACTCGCCAGCGTTGGCTTCATCGATACCGACTTGAATCATGGCTGCAAATTGGTCGTCCTCGTCGAGGAAGTCGCGCAAAACGGCGCCAGCGAGCGACGAAGCATTGTGACCTCGTTCTGCAGCAACACGTTCGAGGCGCGCTCGAACGTCGGCGTCGATCATGAGGGGCAGCAGTTCCGTGCTCATGCAGATCAACGTACCACAAGAAGCTGCTGACACAACTGTCCCCACTTATTCGCTATTCATCAAATATCGAATGTCCAGCCGAGCGAACGCGACAATGTGCGCTCTTCTTATTGATTCATTTCAAAATTCTCGAACCAGCATCGTTCGTGACAATCAAAGCCCTTGACCTTCATATTGGTGAGCCCAGCTCACTCACCCACCTTTCCCCCTTCTCTCAAAACAATCGTCCGGAATTCGTTTTTCAGTCCGTACCAATTCGGTCGCCAATACGAACTTGGCCGTCACCGGATCGTGATATCCACTCGCTCCAGGCAATTCGGGAACCAACCCCTGATAATGCCGCACGATCCGCTCCATCAACACTTCGCGCATCCATTTCCCCACCATCGACGCCAGCGAGACCAACAAATCCGAAGCATCCCCATCCTGCACAAAAGCAATATCCCCCAATCCCGGAAAACGATACATACTTTTCGCCCGAGATTCCTGCAATATCGCGTGCATCTGACCTCCCAAAGGTCCAAATGCTCCACTGTACTTGCCAAACCCACCCACTTTGCCGCAAATCGCTTCCACTTCTTCGCCCGCGAATTGGCGTAATGAAAGAATCAATTCCTCCATCGCGTGCAAATCCATCGTGAAGCGACTCTTGCCCCGATCCAGCCCGTCGTTCAATCGTTTCGTACAGACAATCGACGACCGCACCGCCACGATCGTCACGCCCTTGCTCGCCAGTTTGTCCAGGTCCTTACCGATCGTCGCGACCAACTCGTCTGTCGCAACAAACTTCTCATCGTTTGTGTTCCAACATTGTGCTGCCACGTGATCCGGACAAGGCGCACGTAGCTTCGTGCGATCCTCGAACGCGATCGCATGCACGAGATCATCCACGCTCGCAAACGCCGCGTTGGCTCGACCCGCACCGCGCATCGCGAGCGCACGCGCCCACGCTTCCGCGAGCGCGATGTCGCCGTACGCGACCATCTCCTTCGAGTCCCCAAGGCGCTCGGCCAAACCACCTCGCGGTTTGCGTTCGACGACGCGTGCACCGTCTTCGGTCACGCGCGCCATCACGGCCGTCACGAGCATCGGACCGAGCCTCGGACCGAGACCGTTTTCATCGACACCGAGGCGAAAATTTCGTCGCGCGTTCATGCGGCGCAACGTTGCACGAGCCGCGTCTTGCGTCACTGTCTTGATCGACGCGGATTTCTTTCAAACTTCGCGTATCCTGATTCATGGCCATGGCGAGCTCGCGTCGAATGAACCGTGCCGTCGCCCAAACAAGTGCCCTCGTTGCACTTGCGATTGGTTTTTCTGCGTGCTCGAGGCCGTACCTCACGCAAGACGGACAAGTCGTTTTCACGCCTGCGGGTGGACGCCGCGGCGCTTCGGTCCTTACGGCAAACGGCGTCGAATTCATCGATTCGACCGACATTCCGAAACCGAACGTTCGTCGTAGCCCGTACGATCCATGGGTTCCGGCAACAGGGTTTCTCCTGCCAAGCGATGGGGTTTGGCGGGAAACATCGCGCCCCGTCGCCATCTCGGGCCCCGGACTCGGAGTCGTTCTTCGTTCGAGCGACGCCATCATTCCCAGTTGGGGCGGCGAAGTCCTCGTGCGCATCGACGTCATCGCGCCTCGAGACGCGTTTCCTGCAGCGCGTCCATCGATTCGAGAACCACGTCGCATCGCGCTCGTCATCGACGGCTACGCACCCGACACGATTCGACATGCGCGCACGTTGCTCGACAATTTGGGCGCCGATGATCGTCTCGTCATCATCGACGCGCACGGTGCGCGCATCGTCGTTCCGCCACTCCCTGGCTCGGATCACACGTTGCTCGACGGCGCAATTGGACGGGTCATCGCCCATCCTTTGAGCACCAAGGAACGCAATAGCCGTGAGCTCGCGGGCGCGTTGACCCTCGCGCGAAAGTTTGTCGCAACGTACTCCGGGACCAGCGTACCGGCCGAGGCGATATGCCAGGTGCTTGTCATGACCGACGGGATCGGTGTTGCGCATGATCAGCTTCGCTTGGCGTCGGAGGTCTCGTGGCTCGAAAAGCACGGCGTTCGAGTGGCGGCGATTGGCGTGACGAACAATCTGCGACCGGAGCATTTGAGCCCCTTCGGCGAGGTGGGGTTTGTGCTGGCGTCCGCGGACAAACGCGACGAGCTTGTTGACAAACTCGTACCGCCGCCAGGCGATGTCGTGCTCGAAGACGTGGAGCTGACGTTCAGTTCGGTGCCCGCACCGATTCGCGTGCTCGAAGTATCCGGTGGACTTGCGAGTTTGTCCCTGGACCATGATCGGTTGTCGCTCGGCGATTTGTATGCGGGAGAAGCACGGACGGAGGTGGCACGTATTGCAATGCCGGTGTGGGTTCCAGGCGAGCCTTTGGAAGTGACGGTGACGGCGCGATATCGCGACGTGGCGACAGGTCAGTGGCTCACGGCGAATAGCACGCTAGGTGGCCGGTATGATGACGATGTCGAGCGGATTGCGCGTGCGCGCCATGGTGACGTCATTGCATATGCTTCGGCCCTTTCGATGGTTCGTCGCTTGGGACGTATTTTTCAAGGCAGTCGCACGGATCATCTTGGTGGTTTGCGTCCAGTCGTGACGATGCAAGCAGATTCGTTGGCGAAGCTTTCGCGAGAAACGGGCGATACTGCATTGGGTGTGCAAGCAGATGTGCTGCGCGCGTTGCTGGGCGTCGTCGATGATTGAGAGCGGGGCGTTTTTCTTGCCGCGTCCTTTACAATGCGTATTTGTCGCCGCTATGCTCGGCCGGCGTAAGCATGCGACCGGGGACAGTCATTGCTGATCGATACGAGATCGTGCAGCTCGCGGGGGTCGGGGGCATGGCCGAGGTGTATCGAAGCCGCGACAAACAAACGGGGCAACGTGTAGCGCTCAAATTATTTCTCGATGGCCAAGCGCATGATGAAGGGCGTTTCGAGCGAGAAATTGCGGCGCTTGGAACGCTCGAGCATCCAGGAATCGTACGTCTATTGGACCATGGGAGTTTGTCCTTTGGGGGATTATTTCTCGTCATGGAGTGGCTCGAAGGTGAGGACCTCGAACGGTTTTTACTTCGTGGTCCCTTGAGTATCGAGGATACCTTGATGCTGGGCCGGTGCATTGCGAACGCATTGGCGGCCGCGCATGCCCACGGCGTCGTGCATCGGGATCTCAAACCAGGTAACGTATTTTTGATCGATCGGCGGCCGGACCAGCCGAAAATCGTCGATTTTGGGATTGCTAAATTAACGTCACGCAGTCGGATTACCTCGGTCGGCGCGCTCATGGGAACGCCTGGGTACATGGCACCCGAGCAAATTCGAAGCGAGGCGAATGTCGATGCACGCGTCGATGTTTTCGCATTGGGCTGTCTTTTGTATCAATGTTTGGCGGGTATGCCTGCATTTCCCGGAGATGGAATTCAGGCAGTTTTGGCGAAGGTTCTATTCGCCGAACCAATACAACTGCGTGATCATCGTCCGGAAATCCCGGCTGCCGTCGAAAAGCTCATCATGCGGTTATTGACGAAAGAGCCGGAGGCGCGACCCAAAAATGGAGCGGCCGTCGTCGCCATGTTCGAGCAGCTCGAAGCATCGGTGCCCGATTCTCGCGGCTTGAAAGGTCAACACCTTGCATCTTTGACGGAGACCGAGTTACGGCCAGTTGCGGCATTGCTGATTGGGAGATCCGCGCAATCCTTGCCTCCGCCGGCCAATTCGGGTTCACCTGTTGTTTCGCAAATAGATCAGCTGATTCGAACGCGCGCGGATGCCTTGGGAATGCCCTGCGAACGATTACCTGATGGCTCGCTCGCTTTGCGAATTTCTGGCGCAATGGTGGCCTCGGATTTGGCGGTGCGAGCAGCGCGTTTGGCGCTCACGTTACGCACGATCGCCCCCGCGCGTCCTTTTTCTTTGGCTGTCGGATGGGGAAATTCATCCGGGAAAAACCCCCTGGGGGACGCAATCGATCGCGCCGCCCGGACACTTGGGCTGCAGCGCGCGAAATTCAAGTCGAGTGACGGGCCCATCGTGCTCGACAAACTCACTGCTGGATTGCTCGATGGCCGGTTCGACATTCGCAAAACGGACGATGATGTGTATGCATTGCAAAGCGAACGTTCCGCATTGACCGGTTCCCGTACGCTTTTGGGAAAACCCACGCCGTGTGTCGGTCGTGAGCGAGAGTTGCGTTTGCTGGAGGGATTATTCGAGCAATGTGCGGATGAAAGTGTCCCTTTGGCAGCTCTCGTTACTTCACCGGCGGGAATGGGCAAATCGCGGTTGGCGTACGAATTCGTTCGGCTCATCATGGAGCGGAATCCAGAGATCTCGTTGTGGATTGCTGGACCAGACGCATTGCATGCGGGCTCGGCTCTGGATTTGGTATCGCGGTTGCTCTCCACTCCATTTGGTATTGCGGGCAGCGACTCGGCCGAAATGCGGCGACAGAAAATCGAAAACCGCGTCGGCTTGCGCTTGGCGCCAGGGGATACGCATCGCGTGAGTCGATTTTTGGGTGAAATCGTTGGAGCATCTTTTCCTGATAAAGACGATTTGCCTTTACGGTCGGCGCGTGCCTCCGTGCAACTCATGCTCGATCAAGTTCGCGCGGCCTTCATCGAATTCGTTGCGGCAGAATGCGCTGCCTCTCCCATAGTGCTCGTCCTCGAAGACCTTCATTGGGGAGATTTGCCCTCGATCCGTTTGCTCGACGCAGCGCTGCGGAACGTCGGAGATCGTTCATTGTTTATATTGGCGCTAGCTCGTCCCGATGTTCATGAGCGTTTTCCCAAGCTCTGGGCGGGATGTCGCATGCAAGAAATCGTGCTCCTGGAATTGGCGAAAAAAGCCAGCGAGCGGCTCGTCCGTCATGCACTGGGGGAAGACGCCGCCCAAGATTTGGTGGACCGCATCGTGGCCCAGGCGCAAGGAAATACGTTTTACCTGGAAGAACTCGTGCGCGCAACGGCGGAAGGACGCGAAGACGCATTTCCGGAAACGATCGTCGCCATGGTGCAATCGCGTCTGCATTCACTGGAAGAATCAGAACGCAGGATTTTGCGGGCAGCGAGTATTTTTGGCAATTCATTTTGGGCGGACGGCGTCGCCACGCTGCTTGGAAAAACCGAGGTCACGCCGGAGATCGTTGACAATTTGAAACATCTGGTCGAACGAGAAATTCTCGTCCCGCGGGCGGAAAGTCGTTTTTCGGGACACAACGAATTCGCGTTTCGACATGGCTTTGTCCGCGAGGGGGCCTTGGCTATGCTCACCCCGGAAGATCGCGTGTTGGGACATGCATTGGCCGGGGAATGGCTCGAGCGCCGCGGAGAAACGGACCCGCTCGTGCTCGCGGGTCATTTTGAATCAGGCGAATGTCCGACACGGGCGGCCGAACATTATTTGCGGGCGGCCGAACGCGCGTATCGCGCGGGAGACGATGACGTGGCCACTCGCCGTTCGGAACGAGGTTTGTCACTAAATCCTGACTCGATAACGTATATCGGGCTGCTCGGTATCCTCACGGAAATTCGTTTATGGCGCAATCAGCACGATGAAGCGGCGGTTTCGGGCGCCAAACTCACGCAATTGGCTGCTCCCGGAAGTGCTCCCTGGGTTCGTGGAGCATTGGCCCAATTCAGTTATGCCATGCGAAATGGTCATATCGATGAGGGCCTTGCTTTGCTCGATATCATTCGCTCGATTGACCCAGCACCCGAAGTGCTGCCGACGGTCTCGCTTGCTTTATCCATGTCGACGGCGTTGCTGTTGACCGAAGGAAAAATTGAATTAGTCGAGCCAATTCAACGACGGCTCGAAGCAATCGTGAGCCCCGTGGCCGATAGCGATCCCATTGCGCGAGCGTATTGGAATATGGCTTATCCGCGGTGGGAGGCATGGATTCAGGAGAATCCCTGGCAAAGTTTAATGCGGGCGCAGGCTGCATACGAAGCGTTTACCGAGGCAGGGTCACGTCGGGGACAGCATATTGCACTGGTATTCATTGGCATGAATGAATGGCTGCTCGGGCAGGGCGCCCGGGCCAGTGAAACATTACGGACCGATATTCCTCTCGAAGAAGAGACGGCAATCGTGGCTTCGTGGAGGTCGCTTTGTCGCGTGCTCGCATTGCTCGATATGGGGGACGCCCGCACGGCGCGCACAGAGGCCGAGCAGCTCGTCGCGGTTGCGCAAAGCATTGGGGGAGATGCGGACATTGCTCGCGGACGTTGGGCTTTGGCTGAGGTGTATCGGCGTGCAGGTGTTTTGGGATTGGCCGAGCGAGAAGCGCGGGCGGCTCTCGAATTACGAGGCATTGCGCCACTCGATGAGGCGGCGGCGAAAGCGATTCTTGCTGCGGTGCGTTTGGCAGACAAGCGTTCGGCGGAGGCTATGCTGGCGATTCGCGATGCCGCCGCTCGATATGAATCATTGGGCGCTTTTGGATATCGTGGGGCATTCATGCGGATTGTGCAAGTCGAAGTTCTGGAGGCGACGGGACAGCATGGCGCAGCGCGCGAACAGTTGTTCGATGCTCGGAGTCGACTCGTCCGGATTGCCGAGAGCATTCCAGATGTCGATTTACGGCGGAGTTATCTGCGGCAGGTACCGGAAAACGCCCGCACGCTCGACTTGGCCGAAAAATGGTTTGGCGACATCGATTCGTGATTCATTGGCAGACGTCGCCGGGTCCGTCGGCAATGGTCGCGCACTTTTTGCCGGCCGGGCATCCGTCGTTGGTCGTGCCGCGTTTGCAGGGAATCACGCAATCATGAAATTGCGGTCCGCGTGGCCCTGCAATGCCATAATACGACACGCAGGTTTCTCCTGACGCACAGGTTTTTCCTCCGCAATTTCCCGAAGGCGGCGGGTCTGTTCGGTCTGGTGGCGTGGTCGTCGTTGCCGTTGTCGTCGTTGGTGCCGCCGTGTTGGACGGCGAAGGTGGCGACGAAGCATCGCCGCCGACTTCCGTGGGTTTTCCTCCAGCAGAACAGCCGGCCGCGAAAATCGTCGTGCAAAGAAGTAGTTTGATGTTCATGCCGGGCAACATAACAGAAAAATCTCTTTGCGCTTCTTTTCTTTATTCAATGGCAAGATAGCGCCGGTACTGATATCATCGCGTCGTGAAAACTTCTCGCGCCTTTGTCCTCTCGAGTCTATTCGGTTTTGCTTGCGGATGTGGAAATTCACCGGCAAACGAGCCTCCGGATGCTCCTCGTTGTGTGATTCCCATACCTGACCTACAAGATTGGCGGCTCGATACCGACGGAACATTGCTTCGCGACAAACTTGGCCGCGTCGTGCTTTTGCGAGGCGTGAATGCGGGTGGTAGGAGTAAACTTGCGCCCTACGTCCCCTTCGATTTTGCGGCGGACGATTTCGATGGGGCATTGGCGCGGTACCTCGATCGCGCGCAGGCGTGGGGTTTTTCCGTGCTCCGGGTTCCTTTCTCGTGGGCCGCAGTGGAACCCATGCCCGGAATGGATGACGAAGCATTTTTGGCCCGTTACGATGCTTTATTGGATGCAGCATGGCAGCGGCGCATGTGGACGATTGTCGATTTTCATCAAGACATTTATGCGGAACGTCTGTGTGGCGATGGTTTTCCCGATTGGACCATTCCCGAGCCACGGCCGACACCCGAGAGCAATTGTGGGGATTGGTTTGTCCGGTATTCAAAGAATGCCGACGTGCGCGCAGCGTTCGATCGCTTGTGGTCGAATTCGAATGGCACACGCACAGCGCTCGAAGGACTCTGGGATCGCTTGTCGACTCGTTATGCCGACAAACCTGGGGTGATTGGATTCGAGGTGATTAACGAACCTCACGCGGGAACAGCAGATCATGCGATGTGGGAAGCCACGGTGCTCACTGATTTCTATGGCACGATGGCTGCGCGAATTCACCAGAAAGCCCCACAGGCGCTCGTATTTTTCGATGCAGCAGGCTCAGATGCCATCGGAGCAACGACGAGCTTGGGCAAACCCGCGGGCGAACGTTTGGTATTTGCTCCGCATTGGTATGATCCGGCGGCACTTTTTGGAGGGACACCGTCGCCAGCAAATGCGCAAAAGGGCATGACGAATTGGGCGGCGCAAGGGCAAGAATGGAACCTTCCCGTACTCATTGGGGAATCGGGTGTGCGGCGGCGGGTGGAAACCGGGGGCGAATTCGTGGCCGGATTGCTCGAGGCCATCGACCAAAACCAGTTGCATTTCACCTATTGGGAATACAGCGACTCGAAAGAAGAATGGAACAAAGAAGATTTGTCGATCGTCGGGACAGACGGCGCCGAAGTCGAGGCCATTACTTCGGTGCTTGCCCGTCCTCATCCCCGAGCGGTTGCAGGTGCTGCGCCCGTGTATGATTTCGATTCGGAACGTCAAGTCTTTTCGTTGAGTTATGACTCTCCCGTCGACGGTGTCGTGACGGAGATTGGCCTATCCGAATCGGCATATCCTGGGGGATATCGTGTCGAATTTAGCGAAGGATGCGTGGATTCGTCGCATCCAGGCTTGCTGCTCGTACGTCCCGAACCGGGAGCGAGTCGCGTGGAACTGAAAATTGTCCCGCGATAAATTGTTTGTCGAGCCCTTGCATTTCGTGCGGGGCTGACGCAAGGTAGGTCCCGTCATGACGAACCCTGACGTCCTCATGCGGCACAGCCGAATCCCCGCGATTCGTATTCTCGCGGCAAATGATCGCCCCATTCGCTCCGAGGGCTCGTTTGTCCTGTATTGGATGACCTCGGCGCGACGCACCACCTACAATTTTGGTCTCGAACGGGCTACCGAATGGGCGCGGGCGCTCGGCCTCCCACTCGTTGTCCTCGAAGCATTGCGTATTGGGTATCTGCATGCGAGTGATCGGATTCACGCCTTCGTGTTGCAAGGAATGGGTTCGAATCAGCGGCATTTGGCAAAACGTGGAGTGATTTATCATCCTTATGTCGAGCGAATGGCTGGGGAAGGCAAGGGACTCGTCGCGGAATTGTCAAAACACGCGGCCGTGGTGATAACGGACGATTATCCAGCGTTTTTCTTGCCCCGCATGATTGCGTCGGCGGCGTTGCAAATTCCGGTGCGTTTCGAGCAAATCGATTCGAATGGCATCATTCCGATACGGGCGACGGATCAGGTATTTACGACGGCATTTTCATTTCGCGCCTGGCTGCAAAAGAATATTCGGCAGCATTTGCGCAACATGCCGCTCCAGGATCCGTTGGCTGCTGGTCTTCCTGTGGCGAAATCGGCTCCATTGTCCAAGGACATCCTCGAACGTTGGCCCGCTGCGATTCCTGAATTATTGGCCCCGACAACGTCGTTGTTGTCGCCTCTAGCCATTGACCATCGAGTGCCGATCGTTTCTGGCACGGTAGGAGGCGAAATCGCCGGACGAAAAGTCCTCGATCGCTTCTTGAAAGACAAACTTTTGCGTTATGAAACGGATCGTAATGATCCGGACGCGCAGGCAACGAGCGGTTTGTCGCCCTATTTCCATTTTGGACATGTATCGGCCCATGAAGTATTCGACACGATCGCGAAGGCCGAAGGTTTGGTCGAGGCGAACCTGAAGCCAAACGGCGGTAAACGCGAGG
>DAOMZH010000298.1:0-10904 GCA_035437985.1 Polyangium sp. (in: bacteria)
GGGTGACTTGCCTTCGGGTAAAGTTCGTCCTGGCGGAATAGGCGGGGGAGCCTGCATCACGGGCACGTGGACCGATGGGATGTGTGGAGTCGGCTGGCCTTCTTGGCTCACGCGTGTGTGCCCTGGTGGCGCATAAGGGGCGCGGGCGGTGGCAGCTAGCGGGTTTGGCGGACTCGCGGCAGGCGCTGTGTCGGCAGTGGCCATCGAGCCCGCTGCGGGGCCCGGACGAACCCCACCAGGACCGACGAAATCCGATGCAGACATGATCGACGTGCCGTGTTGCGACGCCTTCGGACCCGACGGCATCACGACATCCATGCTCTTCAACGGCATCGAAGACGGACCACTCGCTCCTTGCGCAGCATCTGCGCCCATGATCATTGCGAGAGTGCGCGACATTTCTTCCGCTGTTTGGAAACGTTGATTGACATCCTTGGCAAATGCGCGCTGGAAAAACCCTGAAAAACGAGCGTGTTGCGGCGCGATCGTCTCGATGGGCGTCGGTTGTCCGACGATGACTGCGGTCAAACGGGTGAAGTCGTCGTCGCCACGAAATGGCAAATTCCCCGTGAGCATCTGAAACAACATCGTGCCCATCGCCCAAAGATCCGTGCGGTGATCGACGGTCTTCGCGCTCTTGATTTGCTCGGGACTCATGTAGCCCGCGGTTCCGATGAGCGCGCCGGTTTTTGTTTTCGAACCCATTCCGCCGGCGGCATCCATGATTTTCGCGATGCCAAAATCCAAGAGACGCACGAACGTGTTCCCTTGCGCATCTTTGCAAAGAAAAACGTTATCAGGCTTCAAATCCCGATGAACGATGCGCGCGGCATGCGCTACCGAAAGAGCCGAAAGCACCTGACTCATGATCGGCCACGTCTCTGCAGCACTCAGAGTTTGTGCGCCGTCGAGGCGATCACCCAACGACTCGCCTTGCAACAACTCCATCACGAGGTACGGGGATCCATCTTCGGCCACTGCGGATTCGAGCGCCGAAACGATGTTGGGATGACGAACGTGTTGGGTTGCCTCTGCTTCCGCGAAAAACCTTCGGCGCACTTCCTCGATCTTGTTGAATTCTTCGTGCAAAACCTTGATCGCGCGTTTTCCCTCGGGGCTATCCGCTTCGTAGACTGCTCCCATGCCCCCTTCGCCGAGGAGTTTGAGGAGGCGAAAACGGCGATTGAGAACAGCTCCAACGAGTTTTTCGGCAGGGCTTTGCATGGCGGTCGAACTTTATCAGAAATGGGGAGGGGGAATTCAAGGCGCGGAAGTGGCCAGAGCAGCTTTGCGTGCGTTTGGGCTGGCCGCAAGAGGCGCCCCCAAAGCTTCTCCGGGCGTTCCATTTCCGTACAGAACTTCATACGCCGCGAGGCTCGTGATGACTCGCTTGGTGTACATACGAGTTTCCTCGTAAGGAATTTCTTCGACCCAGAGATCGTAATCTTCGTTGGGGCGTTCGTTGATCCAATCTTTGGGTTTGCCTCCGCCGGCGTTGTACCCGGGAATTGCCATCAATGGATTGTCCGGGAACATATTGCGCAAAACGGACAGATATCGACACCCCAAAGCGATGTTGATTTCCGGGCGCTTCAAAGATTCCGCGTCACCCGGCAAATGCAATGGTTTGCCCATGCGCTTGGCCGTCGGCACGATGAGCTGCATGAGGCCCACCGCATCGGCTGCCGAGACGACACGTGGATCAAATGCACTTTCTTCGCGCATGATCGAATACGCCAATGGTTCGGGAATTCCACTCCGCTTCGCTTCCGCCGTCACGACTGGCAAATAGGGCCTTGGAAATGCAATTTCCCAGGCGCTTCGCCACGCTCCCGCGGGATAATGATCCGTCCAATCCGTGAATTCCTCGTGCGCTGTATTCGTCGTGGCCGTGGCCGAACGCAACATCTGATGCGCCTCTTTGGGGGAACCTACACGTGAAAACAACAGCGCCGCCGCCCAAAGCACTTCGGGAGGCGCCGTTCGGGTTCCTACCCCGAGCCGATCGAGCTCCATCTTGGCAAACTTTGCTTCGCCTTGCCGCGCCAATTCGACGGCCCTGACAAACTCGGGTCGCCCAAAAGCCGGGCTTTTCGGAATCGGCGGAGCGCCGGCTTGCCCATCACGTTCCAATGCATCCTTAAGCACTTTTTTCGCACCTTCAGCGTCGATGTCCGCGAGGCGGGCGTAGGCGAGGGCCATGTAAAACGAAAGTGGATATTCGTTGATGACTTTCGTGAGCAGCTCTTTGCCTTTTTCGGTCGCCCCGGTTTCGAGACGGGCACGTCCCAAATAATACGGCAATCGCCCGGCCGAATAATACACGCGCTCGTGCGGCGTGCGGGCAAGCGCTCGTTCGAGGGGAGCAATGGCTCCAGCCCAATCGCGTTTGGCCATCCGAACCAAAGCCAATTGGAAAAGCCCGTCATTGACCATGTCGCCTTCGGGATAATCATCGGGTATGGACATGAGCATTTGCGAAAAACGAGCTTCGTCGCCCAATTCTTTGACGGCATACGCGCCTTTTAATCGGGAATCGTCCGCCAAACGATGCGTCTTGAATTCTTGCTCGAGCATTCCATAACGCAACACCGCCTCCGCATGCCGGCCTGCTCGTGCTGCAGCTCGTCCACCTTTCCACAACGCGTCGACACGGCGGCTCGCACCTGCGCACCGTTCAATTGCGGTTCCGTACGTGACAAAACCTTCGTCCTTCTTGCGCAAGTTCACCATGGCCTCGGCGCGAATCATCCAGGCGTTGCACGCGAAATCGCCGGGATTCGCCGCCATCGGATCGGCCACGAGCGCGTCCGTCGTGCGTAATGCTTCGCGATTTTGCCCTGCTTCGAGTTGGTTTTTCGCCCGGCTGAACAATTCATCTTGCGTCGGCGTCTCGAATGCTTTGCGCCGGGGAAACGGCAAACTTCCCAACGCATCATTTTCAATCGCTTTGGCCTCGGCATTACCCGCCCCCGATGGCCCTTCGTACATCACCCGTCGCGCCAAACCAATCGCCTCTTCAGCGTGTTCTTCCGAGGGCTTTTGCAAAAGAGCGCGGCCCACTTTCAAAGCAACCTCGACCCAACGCGGAGGATGGTTGGTTTTCCCAAGATACGCCCGGTAATGCGGCAGAGCCCCCTCCAAATCTCCCTTGCCCAAAAGTGCATCGGCCCGTAACAACGTCACCGTTTGCGTAATCGGCAAATCCGCCGGAATTCGTTCGATATGCGGCAATGCTTCGGCCGGTTTGTCCGCCCGAATCAATAAATCTGCAGCTTGTTGCCGCGCATATCCTTCGAGCGCGCCCCCGAGAGCCGCCGCGGCCTCGAATGCTCGCGCCGCTGCCAACGGATCCCCTGCTTGGGCCCGCAATCGTCCCAATTGAAATCGAAATGCCCGCTCGTCGTCGATCGAAGGACGAGGTTCGGCCGAAAGAACCGTATCGAGTTCTTTGGCTGCTTCGACATAAGCTTCTCTCATCACTGCGGCTTTGACCGCGGACAAACGCGCGTCGTCGAGCAATGGCAAAAGGCGAGCCGGATCGAATTCGACGGGCGCTCCCGTGAATACGACCGCCGGTGGCGGAGAATCGGCAGCGGCAACTGCTGTCGATACCGCGGCAGTCGCCGACGTTGAAGCACCGGGTTGTGTTGGAGGATTGCCACCAGAACCCACGGAAGGACCCGATACGGCCGCGCAACCCAGCGCGACCAGCACCAAACCGGGGAGGGACCAGAGAACTGCGCGGCGATGCAGCGTAGAATCGAACAAGCGACGAGGCACGAGGGCAGCTTAGCGCGAAACAAAAGATATGCCCAAAAGAACGATCAATCTGCAACCTTGACCGGCTTTGGCGCATCATCGATGGGCAATCCCAAAGCGTTCGAAATTTGCTCCCGCGCCCGAGCTCCCAGCGCAGCAGGATCATCGCCAAACGTTTCTGGAAGGATCGGATCCAAAATTTCCACCCGCACATTCGCCGTAAACGACATGAGCGGACTGTCTTCGAACACCAAACCCGGCGTCCCCGAAATCGCTATCGGAACAATGGGCACGTTTTCTTCCATTGCCAAGACAAACGCACCGCGGCGAAATGGCAAAAGCCGATCGCCCTTGTTGAACGTGCCTTCCGGATAAATATAAACGGGAATTCCCTTGCGAATCCAATAACGACATTGGTCGAGCATCGCGCGCGCCGACGCGCCATCCCCGCGCACGAGCGGAATGTAGCCGCACAACTTCATCGACCAGCCGACCAAAGGCGTCTTGAATAAAATCGCTTTCGATACGAACCGATATTGGGTGCTCAGTCCGAATGAAACCAAAATATCCGCCAGCGATTGATGATTCGCCACGAACACCGAACCACCTTTGGGCAGGCGTTCCTTTCCGACGAACTCAATCTTCCACCACGGATTCATCCGCAGGTAGTTGAACATCCACCCATTGATGTACCAGTGCATGAATCGCCGCTCGCGATCGATGCCCGTCAGATCGAGCAAAAGATGAATCGATGCGCCAACGACAAACCCGCACATCGCGGTAACGACGAAGAAAACCCAGAAAAAGATGGAAAAAATAATTTTTGCGACACGCATTCGAAACTATCGAAGACCAGGTAGCCCATCGCAACATGCCCGTCAAGGAACGCTGGGCTTGTTACGCAGCTCTACGTCGATGTCCCCGATCGCCGCGGAACATGATATGTCCCGACCAGCATGAACAGCGACGAAGATGCCCCGCACGCGAGCGGCGAAGAGCACGAAACGAAGGATTCCGCTGCGGAAAACGCACCGAAAGAGGAGCCCGCAGCCGAGGTCGAGAAGGCGGCGGCGGACGAAAAACCAGCCAAGAAAAAAGCAACAAAAGGCGCGAGCAAAGCACCAGCTCCGGCGCCCGATGCTGCAAAACCAGCATGGAATCCACGTCCCATCGTCAGCCCCAAAGTTGGCTACGCGCTGAGTGTGCTCACGGGTTTGCTCTATTTTCTCGCGTTTCCCCGCACAGCTCCGCGTCCGTTTGCCTTCGTCGCCCTCATCGCGTTCGTCCCGTGGCTCTACGCTCTCCGTGGACAAACCGCACGTGTCGCCCTGAAAATGAGCTGGCTCATGGGGTTTGTCGGCGTGTCGCTCGGCTTCTACTGGCTCGTCACGATGCTCGAAGTCTTCAGCGGTTTCCCGCTGCCTTTGTGCATCCTGTTCGCCGCGATCCTCAACGTTTATCAGTCCGGGCGCATCGCTCTCACCGGTTGGCTCTACGGTCGCGCGACCGAACGCGGGTGGCCTCATGCGCCCGTCGTCATCGCTGCGTTTGTCGCGGGCGAACTCGCGTACCCCTTGCTTTTCCCCTGGTATGCCGGCGTCACGATGCACGATTGGCCGATCATGATGCAGTTCGCCGATCTTGGCGGACCCATTGCGGTCAGCGTCATGTTGCTCGGATCGAACCTCGCCATTGCGGAATTGATCGAAGTCGTTCGGCACAAAGCTTCCGTCAATCGCGTCGTCATTGGGGTGGGGTTCGCGGTTCCCGTCGTAGCTGCGATTTATGGCGCAATCCGTATGGGGGCAGTCGATGCGAAAGTGGCGAATGCCGAAAAAATTCGCGTCGGTATGGTTCAGCCGTACAACGACCTTTTTAATCGCCGCGATGCATTGCGCACGCACCTCGACATGACCCGCGAGCTCAAGGAAAAAGAACCAATCGATTTGGTCGTGTGGAGCGAAGCGCCGCTGGGACGTGCGTTTTCCGAGGACCGTTACCAACAGATGGTGAAATTCGACGTCACGGGCAAACTCGGCGTGCCGGCCATCGTCGGTGCGTTGCTGGTCCGTAATCCCGACCGGAAAAAAGATCCCACGGCCCATCGCGATTTCTTCAACGTCGCGCTCATGGCCGACGAACAAGGGAACGTCACGGGTCGGTATGACAAACAGTATTTGCTCATGTTCGGCGAATACCTGCCGTTTGGCGATCTTTTCCCCATCATGTACAAGTGGTCGCCCAATTCGAGCAAATTCACGCCGGGCACATCATTCAAGCCGCTCGAATGGAAAGGTCACAAGATCACGGCCATGATTTGTTACGAAGACATTTTGCCCAGCTTCGTCAACAAACTCGTCTCCGAAGGAGATCCCGATCTTTTCGTCAATCTCACGAACGACACGTGGTTTGGCAATTCCACCGAGCCGTGGATTCATTTGGCCCTCGCCAAGTTTCGCTCGATTGAACATCGCTTGTATTTGGTCCGCGTCACCAACAGCGGCGTGTCGGCGATTATCGATCCTGTCGGGCGCACCGTCGTGAACAGCGGCGTTTACACCAAAGAAACCCTCGTCGGCGATGTGCGTTTTTTGCGTGAGCGCACCGTGTATTCAGCCCTTGGCGACATTCCTTGGTGGATCCTCACCGCCCTTGTGGGCCTTGCGTCTTTCCGCCGCCGGAAATGAAAGAAGTGGTCGCTCCGGTCAAACTCCCCTGGTTTCGTCCCGAGCCTTTTGGAGCTTGGGTGCGTCTCGACGATCGGACGCTCATTGCAGTCAATCACGAATTGGCCGAGCGGCTGGGTGTTCCCTCGGAAAAAATAGATGGTGCGACGAATGGACCTCTCGAAGCTCATCTTTCCCTGACTTCGCGCTGTTTTGCCCCGTGCACGGATTGTTACCTCGACGCCAAACCCGACGGCATCATGCCCCCACGTGAGGAACTGGAAACCCGCATTCAGGCGCTCCGGGACCTCGGAGCTTCCACGATTGCGTTTGGCGGGGGCGAACCATTGCTCCGCGATGATCTGGGGGAGCTGGCCATCTATGCGCGTTCCTTGGGCCTCGTTCCCGTCATGACCACCAGTGGGTTGGGACTAACGGAAAAACGAGCGAGTGACTTGCGGTCGTTTGCGCAAATCAACGTGAGTCACGACGGCGTAGGTGGTGGTTATTCGGCCGTGCGCGGATTTGAGGGGGCCCGAGCCGCCGAACACGCCATCGAGCTTTTGGTACGTTGCGGAATTGCCGTGGGCGCAAACGTCGTCATTACGAAACAATCGTTTCCGTTTTTGCTCGAAACGGCAAAACACATGGCGAATCTGGGAGCAGGGGAGCTGCAGCTTTTGCGTTTCAAACCTCGAGGTCGCGCCGCGCGCATGGAGTACCTCGACAAACGTTTGACCACCGAACAAGTGGCGCAACTCTGGTCGGTCATCCAATGTATCGTCGATCTTCGTCGGCTCTCCGTACGCATCGATTGCGCGCTCGTTCCGCTTTTGTCTCCAGCGTTGGTCCGTCTGGACGAACCAGGACGATTGCTCGGGGCTCTGGGCGTTTTTGGATGCGAAGCCGCCCGGCACCTCGGCGCCGTGGACGCACATGGGCGAGTCATGGCGTGCAGTTTTTCCGAAGCTTCGTCGCCCGCGCCGGATCTGGCCGATGCGTGGGTGCGTCATGACGAACTCGAACGGTTTCGCGCGTACCATGCGAGCCCGGACGAACCGTGTCGTTCGTGTGTGTTGCGCTCGGTTTGTCGTGGTGGATGCCAGGTCGTTTCGCGGCATTCCACGGGCATTTTTGGCCCAGATCCGGAATGTCCCCAAGTGCTCCGTCATCGCCGGCTTTCCGAGGTCCCGACGTGATGGATGTGTCGGCGCCGAATGACGCGATCTTTCTCTACGGCGCTCGGCGTCTCTTGCTCGTGTTGCATGCTGCGGGAAGCATCGTTCTGGTTGGAGCATCGACGCATCACGCGCTGCACATGCGGCACTACTGGCGGGAAAAGTTTGTCCGAGTGGAAATGGAGAAACGATGGGCGAAGGTCGTTGCGGTTGCGTACGTCGTGACCTTCGGGATCGGGGCGCTTTTGTATCCGACGTACCGGTATCACGTGCGGGGAATGTACCTCGATCGCTACGCGCCTGCGTACGCGGGACTGTTTGACGTCAAAGAAGTTTATGCATCGCTCACGTTGGTCGTGGCGATTGGTCTTGGGGCCTTGGCGTTTGCCCTGCGACCCGCGGAAGAACGCTGGCTCGTACGCGTGTACGCGGTCATGAGTTTTCTCGTGTGCGGCGTGGTATGGCTGAACGTCGTGCTCGGGCTTCTCGTTACGTCGGTCCGGGGGATTGGATGACCGACGGGAGACATTTGGAGCAGCAACCATCTTCGTCGGCTCGCCTGTTCATGGCGTTTTTGGCGGCACGATTGGCTTATGGCCTCACGTTTCTCGTGAGCGTGCTGCGCAAATCGCCAGTGCCTTGGTATTTGCCGCTCGACCATCGGTTCGTCTGGGCCCAACGTCCGGAAGGTTTGGGAATGGATTGGTATGGGCGAACCGCGTTGGCTTTTTTGGCGGCTTTTCTTTTAGGAATATTCGTTTATGGTTCGTCGAAAAGGTGGGCTTGGCTGGCCAAACCAGATATCGTGCTCTCGGTAGCGCGGGCTGGGGGGCTCGTCTTGATTTTGGATTTTATTTATTTTGGGTGGGCGCTCATGAATCAAACGCCCAATCCTTGGCCATTACCGGAAGGGTATATGCCGAGGTGACGGGATTGGGCGATTTTCTAGCTCGCGGCGGCCATCGCGAAGCCTTTTCGTTCCGCACGCATCTTTGCGAGTTCTTCCTCATAAACTCGGCGTAGCGATTCTATCTCCGCGGGCATCGTTTCGGCGGTCATTCCCGTGGATGGGCGTGGGGCGAGAATACGAATTCTCACGTGACCTGGGTCGGACGTCCAGCGGCTTGGGGGGTGCAAATCGAACGCACCTTCAATCACGACGGGCATGATCGGCGCGCCGCTATCAATTGCCAGGAAAAACGGCCCCTTTTTGAAGGGCAACAATTCATGTGTGCGAGCTCGGGTGCCCTCGGGCGAGATGAATACCGTGAGGCGATTACGCTCCATTCGTTTGCATGCAGCCGCCATCTGCCTGCGGGCACGCGCGCTGTTGCCCCGGTTCAAAAATACAAAACCGCACAGATACATGGTCAATCCAAGGACCGGATAATAAAACATTTCTCGCTTGACGGCCGCCACGCTTCCGGCGGGCATGATCGAGGCGATCAAAAAAGAGTCGAGCAACGACGTGTGGTTGAACGTGGCGATTTTCATCGAGCCCGACTCGAGGTGCTCCGTCCCCTCGACGGAAACAGTCACGCGCGCAAGCCGTAACATCGTTCGGCCCCATAAGCGGACGATCCACGGCGATAAAGTGCGCGAAAACAGGCCCAACGTCAGAAGCGTAATCGAGGATCCGACAATTCCGATCAGGATGCCGAAAATCCAGCTCGCGGCGAGTTGCCAAAAACGACGGATACTCATCGACGAAGTCTTTCACGGAGCCTGGCAAAGCAACCACGATTTTGTCAGCCCACATGTCGATTTTGCCGCGTCCCCCCATATCCGCCCTCTACGAATCATCCGCCCACAAACCTATGCAAAACCGTCAATGTCGATTTTGCCGTCGTCTTCAAAACCGAAATAATTGGTTCACCCAGAAATACCCTGATCATCAAAATGGTTTGTAGTGGATTCCTAGAAAATCGACGGGATATCATTGGCCCAGGTCGCAGTATCGTGTTTCCCCTCGTCACCATTTCTTGCGTAGTTTGGATTGCAATCGCAATGACGACGGCGCTCGTGCGCGGCGTACGCGCGGCGAAAAAAGGGCGTTTGCATTTGGCGTTTTTACGTTTGAAACGCCCCACGATTTATTTGTTTTCGGCCTATCTCCTCGTCGCGGCGATCGTCACCCCACCGTCGCCCGGAGAATCGACCTCGCCGCTCTTGTGGCTGGCGTTATGCATTCCCCTCGCGAATGCCTTGGCCGTGTTGTCAGCCGTGGGCAAACCCCAGCCGTCACGCCTCGAAGCGTTTGTCTTGGCCCTTGTTCATGGGGGAGCATTGGTGGCGGCGGCGGCGCTCATTCTGGCCGTCGTTTCGCCGCGCTTCGTCCCAGTTTGGCTGGGTGGACCGGTGGCTCAATAGCCGTTGCGCGCGACGACGTATGCGTTGCGCTCGATCTCGTGCGTCGACGCGGTCACGACCGCAGTTGCCGTGTGCTCACGCACGCGTACGACCCGCACTTCGGCGTACGTTTCATCGGGATACGCCTTCTCGTCTCCAGGTCCCGGCGTGCCTTCGATCTTTGCCGGACGATCATCTTCGAGCACCGGACGCACCGTCGCGAATTTGCCCGCTCCGCGAAGCGAGTATCGCCAACGATCACCACGGCTCAAACCGAAGAACCTCATCCCCGGCACCACACCTTCTTTTTCGCCTTTGTCCAGAAAAACCACCTGATGCATCCCGTAAAAAGCGTGCGGATACAGCGCCGCAATGATGCGCGCCTGCAGATCCTTGTCGCTCTTCACCGGAGGCACGATCAAGAAACTACGCTCCACAGGCCCGACCTTCGCGCCACGCTCGATGACATCCACGGACTCGATGATGCGACCCCGCACCAGCCGTTCTTCCTTGTTGACGCGATCGATACGGACCGTTCCGCGAATGGAGACGAGTTGTCCCTTCTCGGAAGCAGCTTTGTTCGTGGCGATTGGCCGAAATAGAATCAGTGTTTGTCCCTGCGCAACCTCGTGATCCTTGCCGTCTTTGTCTTTGCCGAGCTTGAAGTACACGTCGTCACCTTCGCTCAGCATCATTTTTTCTGACGGACTGCCGACGATCTCGCCCCAAACGTCGTCCTCTTTGTCGTCGAGCCAGCCCACGTCACGAAGAAAAACCGTTTGAGGTGGAACTTTTGCTCCTCGGCGCAGACCGATGTTCATGGCTGCAGGACCAGCGTCGGCTGCGTCGCGTAGGCGCACTTGATCGCCTGGGTAAATCCAGTGCGGATTCTGGATCTGTGCGTTTTGCGCCCAGAGCCGCGGCCAGCCGTAGGGGTTGCGATAATAAC
>DAOMZH010000299.1:0-10900 GCA_035437985.1 Polyangium sp. (in: bacteria)
AGCCTGGATCTACCCGAATTTCTCGTGAGCATTGCTGCATTCGGGGGCGAGTTCGCCACGATGATCGATAAACAACCGCGGCTTTTCAATCGTCAAAAGGCCAAAATGGGCGCCGCTGAAGCGTGGCTCTGCAAAAGCGATCACGTGCGAAAAACGCTCGGTTGGTCTTCGAATGTGGACCTCGACGAAGGTCTTCGCCGCACCTTCGATTGGTATCGAAAAGAAAAATGGATTTGAACGTCGAATCGATACGACATTGCGTCAATGTTGGTTACGAGATTCTGGCGCCTTCAGTCAATGGCAACATCACGGCAAACACAGTTTTTCCTGGCTGACTCTGGACCGTGATATCGCCACCGTGATCGGTCACGATGCGATGCGTGATCGAAAGCCCGAGCCCCGTACCCTTTTCCTTTGTCGTGAAAAACGGCTGAAAAATACGCACTTCATCCGCGACAATCCCCGGTCCGTCGTCAATCACCCGCACCCAGGCCAAATCATCCGCATGTGACACGTCAATTTGCACATGCCCGTCGGCTCGCACCGCTTCGAGCGCATTACGCACCAAGTTCAACACGACTTGACGCATCCGCCCGTCATCGGCGTGCAGTTCGAGCGTCGCGTCTCCCGTCACCTGCATCTCGATATGTGCCGCTTCTGCTTCGACTCGACACAACGCCGCGACATCATCACAAATGCGCCGCAAATCCGTGAGCGAACGACGAGGTTTTTCCGGACGTGCACATTGCAAAAACTCGTCGAGCAGCGCCGCGACACGCCGAATCTCCCCCACGGAGATCGTGGCTGCTTCGCGGGCGGCATCGAGGTCCGGAGACGTTTTTCCGAGCAGCCTATTGAGCAGCTGCAGGTGGAGCATCGCCGCGTTGAGCGGATTCTTGATCTCGTGCGCAACGCCTGCTGAGAACGTCGCGATCGAGGCGAGATGCTCGCTGCGCCGCACCCGCGCCTCCATGTTCCGCACGTCGGTCACGTCCACACCCGACGCAACGATGTGTTTGACCTGTCCTAACTCATCCAGAAGCACCGAGTTCGTCCACGTGATCCGCCGGCGCTCACTTCCCTTTGTAAGCCAAGTATTTTCGTATGTACTCCGACGAGTTTGTCCAGAGCGAAAAGCTTCGAACACCTTGTTCAGGGCTGCCTTTTCCTCGGGATCGAGCAGCAAATCGGTCACAGTTCGCCCGCGCATTTCCTGCGCCGTCATTCCCGTCGTTCGTTCACAAGCAGCGTTGAAATGGACGACGGTGCCATCGAGATCCAGCACGACGACGAGCGAGTCGATGGTGCCCAAGACTGTTTCGACAAAGTCTCGCTCTGCATGGAGCGCTAGGTGCGCCTCGCGGAGCTCTGCGAGCGTGCGCCGCATGAGGTCTGTCTCGGCACGCGCCTTCTTCCGATCGACCGCGCGCTCGACGGCAAAATGCAACGCATGGGGATCGACCGGCTGGGTGACGTACTCGTCGGCCACGGCCCGCACGGCGTCGACAGCTGGCGCAATACTGTGAGCCGCGGTGAGCACGACGATCGACATGTCCGGCGCCACGCGACGAATTTCATGCAGCATCGACGTGTCATCCATGCCGGGCATGTGCAGATCCGTGATCAACACCGACAGAGCATTCGTTCGAGTTTTTTCGACCGCTTCTTCGGCAGTTTCCGCGAAGTCCACTTCGTAGCCCACGCGATGCATCGACACGGCAAGCATGTGACGCACATCCATGTCGTCGTGGACGATGAGTGCGCGTCCATTTGTAATGACAGGCTCGTTCATGAATCGTCCCTCGGATCGTCGCGACCGTCGCGTCCCTCGCGGTTGACAGGGCGCGCGAGTGTAGCGACTTCACATGCCCACACAAGCGCACCGTGAAGCGTCCGAACGTCAGGGTACGTCATGCCAAACTGCCCACGAACATTGGAATCGTCGTACCATGCGCCGCATGCGATGTTGTTTGGGTTTCTCGATTGGTGACAGCGGCGACGCTGCATTCTCGGTCGACATGTCGGCGGTCACTTTTGGCGCCGGAGCGATCCGCGAGGTGGGCGGCGAGATGCGGGCACTTGGCGGAAGCCGCGTTGCGCTGTTTACCGATACTCGTCTCGGGCGTTTGTCTTTCGTGAACGACGCGCAGGAAGCCCTGGTCGAAGCGGGTTGCGATGTCGTCATTTACGATCGAGTTCTCGTGGAACCGACGGACGGTTCCTTTCGTGATGCGGCAGCGTTTGCGCGTGATGGTCGGTTCGATGGATACGTGTCGGTCGGTGGTGGTTCGGTCATCGACACGTGCAAAGCGGCGCTCCTGTTTGCGACATATCCGGCAGAAATCAACGATTTCGTCACGCCGCCGCTCGGTCGTGGACGGGCCATTCCCGGACCTCTCCCCGTGCACATCGCGTGTCCCACGACGACTGGAACAGGCAGTGAATGCACAGGAATTGCCGTGTTCGACGACACGCAGCACAAGGCCAAAACGGGCATCGCCTCGCGCCTATTGCGCCCCACGCGCGCGATTGTCGATCCAAACGCGACCCGCACGCTCCCGAGTAGCGTCGTTGCTGCGAGCGGTTTCGACGTCATCAGCCACGCGCTCGAGTCCTATACGGCACGTTCGTTCGGCTCGCGTTCCAAAGCGACGAACTCCCAAACTCGACCGATGAGTCAAGGCGCGAATCCCTGGAGCGACATGGGTTGTGTGAAAGCTCTGGAGCTTGCGGGAAAGTATTTTTTGCGCGCGGTGAAGGATGCAAACGACGCCGAAGCTCGCGAAGGAATGGCGTGGGCGGCGACGCTTGCAGGCATCGCGTTTGGTAATGCTGGTGTGCACATGCCGCACGCGATGTCCTACGCAGTTGCGGGTCTGCACCACGCGTTTCAAATGCCGGGGTACCCTGAGGACAAACCGCTCGTGCCGCATGGTGTGGCCGTCATCGTGAATGCTCCGGCGGTCTTTCGCGCGTTTGGCGGAACAAACCCAGATCGCCATCTCGAATGTGCCAAACTGCTGGGCGCTGATATTCGAGGAGCGTGGCGTGACGATGCCGGTGATTTATTGGCCGGACAGGTTTGTCGCATGATGCAGGCCGCGGGTATGCCCAATGGAGTGGGGGCAGTGGGTTATTCGTCGGAGGATATCGATGCGCTGACGGCCGGGACGATGGCGCAAACACGTCTTACCTCGAATGCGCCGAAAAATATTGACGACAATGTCGTCATCTCGCTTTTCCGGGCCGCGTTGTCGTATTGGTGAAAAATCATGAGTGAAACGACGAAATCATCAAAGAACCTCCGAGAGCGCGAGACCTACCCGCATTTCGATCTCGTTCCTACACGCTGGATGGATAACGACATCTACGGCCACGTAAACAACGTCGTTTATTATTCGTATTTCGATACGGTCATCAATCGGTACCTCATTGCCGAAGGTGGTCTCGACATCGCGGCCGGTGAAGTGATTGGAGTGGTCGCCGAATCGCATTGTCGTTATTTACGTGGCCTATCCTTTCCGGGTGATATCGACGCAGGGTTATCGGTGGGCAAACTCGGTCGTTCGAGTGTCCTCTACGAAATTGGTCTTTTTCCGCGAGGGGACAACCTTCCAGCTGCCGAAGGATATTTCGTGCACGTCTTTGTCGATCGTCAATCACGCCGGCCCGTTCCCATTCCAACTCGACTTCGCCACGCTCTCGAACGCCTCCAGATCCCTGCGCACGCTTGAAAATAATCCTTGCGTTTGCCTCGACCATCCGGCACGGCTCGCCAAGACGAATTTCTTCATCGGGCGAGGTGATCGAAGAACGAGATGAACGCACGACGCTTGTGGTGGTTGGTCCTTCTGACCTCATTGTTCGTCTGGGTCGTCCCATTATCCGACGCCCGGGCGGAAGAAGAGCCCAAGCGCAGTGCCATCGTCGAAGCGCGAGAGCGTGGCGAGCTGCATTGGGGCAATGATTGTCAGGGCGGAGCGCCGTACGTTTTTCAAGACCCGATGGATCCCAATCACCTCATTGGGTTCGAGGTCGATTTTGCCAAAGCATTGGCGCAAAAATTGGGGTTACGTGAACGATCCATTCAAGGGCCATGGGACAAACTCTGGCCTTTGGTGGCTCGTGGCGATTTAGATGTCGCGATCAATGGCCTAGAAGTCGCCGAAGAAAAAAGGCGCGTTGTCGATTTTTCCCGACCCTATTACATTTCAGGCGAACGCCTCACCATTCGCAAGGGCGACACCCATGCGCCCCGAACGCTCGAGGCCACCAAGGGGCGCAAAGTCGGCACATTGCCGAGTTCCGTGGCCGAGCGCCTATTGCAACGCGCAGGCGCTGACGTGCGCACGTACGAGGGCGGTCAAAATGAAGTCTACGACGATCTGAAAATCGGGCGGCTCGACGCTGTGCTCATGGATGATCCCGCAACGCTTTATTATGCGGCGATCGAGCCGGCTTTCGAGATTATCAACGAAAGTTTCGGCGAGGCTTCTTATGCCGTTATTTTGCCCAAAGACGACCACCAAACCCGAGACACCGTCGACAAAGCAATTGAAGAATTGGCGCGAGATGGCACGCTCGGCAAAATTTATGCGCGTTGGGGCCTCTGGAATGACGCGACGGCCAAGCTACTCGGAGGTCCCACCCCGGATACCACCATGGCCGAAGCCCATGATGCGTGGCGAAATGCCGTGGGCAAACCATTGCCATTTTGGACTCGGGTCAAAGAGCGATATCCCGCAACGTTTGGTCTGTTTGCTCGAGGTGCATTCTTATCGCTGGCGGTTTCTCTCTGCTCGATGACCCTCGCCATCTCCATTGGGATCTTTCTGGCGCTCTCGCGCGTGTACGGCCCCACGCCCCTGCGCGCACTCGCGGTGACGTACATTGAGGTTTTTCGCGGAACACCATTGCTCGTGCAACTGACGATGGTGTATTTCGGTCTGCCGGAATTGGGATTGACCCTCTCCCCGTTCGTTGCCGGTGTGATTGCGCTCGGATTGAATTACGCAGCTGCCGAGGCGGAAAACTATCGCGCGGGATTGGAAAGTGTCCCAACAGGACAAATGGATGCGGCGCGAACACCGGGTTTGTCCAAGATTCAAACCTTGCGACACGTGGCTCTTCCCCAAGCGCTGCGGGTAGCGCTTCCTCCGACCACCAACGATTTTATTGCTCTTTTGAAGGATAGCTCGCTCGTCTCGATCGTTACGCTCACGGAATTGACCAAGACGTACACGTCGCTCACGAGTGCGATGCGGGATCATTTGGGGCTTGGATTGGTTGCTGCGGTGTTTTATCTCTTGCTGAGTCTTCCTTTTGCCCGTTTGTCTCGAATGGTCGAGCAACGGCTGGGGTCGAAGGTGCAGCGAGCCATTTGAGAAGGGAGCGACGCGATGTCGATCCGTGTCGTCGATCTCATGAAAAGGCACGTTGGAGCATCTGCTCCGGCGCTTTCAGGGCTCTGCATGGACATACCCCAAGGGCAAATTGCCAGCATTCTCGGCAAAAGCGGATCGGGAAAAACCACCCTGCTGCGCTGTTTGTCCGGGCTGGATGCGTTTGACGAAGGCGCAATTACGGTCGGAGGCGTGACGTTCAAGGCGGGACAGCGGGATGCAGCGCGAGCGTTCGCGGGCAAGATCGGGCTCGTCTTTCAATCCGTCGAATTGTTTCCCCATCTTTCCGTTCTCGAGAATTGCGTTTTGGCGCCGATGTTGGTTCGTCGCGTGCCACGGACCAAGGCCGTGGAACAGGCGATGGATTTGCTCGGTGAGCTCGGGATAGCCGACAAAGCCCAAGTACGTCCGGACAACCTTTCTGGAGGACAAAAGCAGCGCGTCGCCATTGCGCGGGCGTTGTCGATGCAGCCACAAGTGCTCCTTTACGACGAGCCGACGAGCGCGCTGGATCCGGCATTGAAACACGAAGTCGGACGAACGTTGCGGAGGGTTGCGAAAACGGGCGTGACCCAGATTGTCGTGACGCACGATTTGCCAGTGGCCCGCGAAGCATCCGATGTCGTCTTCGTGCTCGACAAAGGTCGCGTAGCGCAACATGGTCCGCCAGAATCGGTCATTGACGCTCTAGCGGCGTGATTCGACGAGCGCGCCGATTTACACCGGCGAAGATGCACGAACTCCCCTTGGCGATATTGGCTCGATACGCTTTCCATGATACCGTGGACCAATGCACCACCTTACGCGTCGAGCCTTCAATACAATCATTCTTGGATCCATTTGTGCCGCAGCGGCAATATTGCCTGCGGACGCGCACGCTTGTAGCCCGCCAGCTCCAGGTTTGACTTCGCACCTTCCCGAAGACGGCGCCTATTATCCAGCCAATGGCATCGTCCTCTTTCAGGGATTTGGGATATCGTTGGATCAAGTCACGGTGACAGTCAATGGTATGCCGGGGACCCTAGTCGATGCCACTGCGGCGTTTGCGACGAACATTGCGCCCCTTGCGGCCCGGGTTTCGCCCAAGCCCAATGCCGATGAAAACGTAGTCATCAGCGGGGCATTTTGCACCGGTTGTCCAACCGAAACCTTCTCGTTCACAGCCCGCGCCGACGACCTGGTGGCTCCGGAGGGGGTCATTTCGGTGCATTATGGCGTCCATGATTACGCCGATTTCCAGAGCAGCGGAGGTGATTGTCAAAGCGATAGCGACATGGCCATCTGGGTCGATGCCCAAACCAGTCCATCGTCCGAAGAAGAAGCCCCGACTGTTTTGCAAATTGAAGCGTTCGCGGACAGCGCGTTGACGAAACCCATTGGGAGTCATGGCGCGCTCATCACGACCAACGAAATGCATTGGGGCAACCGAATCACTTCGGCGATGCTCGAAGGATCCAGTCCCACCGCCGTATGTTTTCGTTTGTCCACGAAAGATTTGTCCGGGAACGAGGGTCCGATGCCTACGGTCCTCTGCAATGCTTGCTATACCCGGACCGATGCGCAAAGCAACATGACGGGGTTACCTCCGGACGAACCCATGTGGACGGATGCCGATGCGATCCAAGACGGGCCTTGCGATTGGGGTGCGGGGGTTGGAGGAGGACAAACCGAGGAAGCTTCGTGCAGTTACCACCCGAATCGCTCCAGCTCGGCGCTCTGGATGCTCGCCGCATGCGCCGCGTTTGGCATCGGCGTCGTTCGAACGCGTGTTCGTCGCCCCATCAAATGACCAACTCGTGACACGACAATCTTCGAACTTCTATGTCGCAACGATGTCTCTACCCAAACGTCCGACCTTGCGATAGTCTCCGGGCTCATGCGTGCGGTTAGTCTCAACGTCACCGCGGGTCTGCGAGCGGACGAGCCTCGAGAGATATTCAAGTTTGCCACGATGGCGAGCATTGCTTGCGGCGGCCCGGGCATCGACGATCGGACCATCAAGCGCGCGATCACCAACGCCAAAGAATCTTGGGCAAAGATCGTCGCCCTCGTTTCGTATCCTGCACATGGTGGCAAGATGCGTCCCGACGCGGATCCGGAAGATGTTCGCAACACGATTCGCGATCAATGCGTGACGCTTCTGCGTGTTGCCGAGTGGCAAGGGGCGCGCATTTTTGCCATCAAAGCCACCGACGAGCTCTTGGATGTCGCGACGACGAACCGAGCGATCGCGGACGCGATTCTCGACGGAGCGTTCGAGGGTTTGGCTATGGACGTTCCTTTCATCGGTCCGTTCGAAGGTCCCATGCTCGACTACGTGCGCACGGGAGGGCTCGATTATCTGCGCGAAGCTTATGCCGATCGCGGTTATCAAGCGGATGGTCTCTTGCTCCCCAAAGAAGATGCAGGGTTTGTCATTTCAGACCCCGCGGCCGCAGCCGAGAATGCGTTGCGCTTGGCCCGCACGAGTCGCTTCGACGCGATTGGTGTGCATGGCGATGGCGGAAGGGCGCTCGAGATTGCGGGCAAAGTCCGGACGGCGCTGGAAAATCAAGGTCTACTTTCACGATGATGAGCCACGCACCAACTGGTGGAACACGGTGATCGAAAAAGTTTGAGCAGCAACATCGTTCGCTGGCGGTTGGATAGCAACGTCCTCCGCGACTAGCGGCAAGGAGTCAAACGATCGTGAACTGCCCGAAATGCAAAGCGTCGATGGAGATCGTCGTATTCGAGGGCATCGAAGTGGATCGTTGCCTGAAATGCAAGGGCCTGTTCTTCGACAGTCGTGAAAATGAGCGCCTGAAATCGATGCGCGGCTCGGAAATCATCGACTCGGGCGATCCCGCCATTGGACGAAAACACAATGACATGCGCCACGTTTGCTGTCCGCGCGATGGCACGCCCATGATCCGCATGGTCGATCCCGAGCAATCGCATCTTTGGTACGAAGCATGCTCGACATGTGGCGGCGTCTATTTCGATGCCGGCGAATTTCGCGATTACAAAGACCGCACGTTGTTCGACGTCATTCGCGACGTCTTTGCCAGACCGCGAAGCTAACGCAGGCGTTTTTTTTGTTCTTGTGCTTGCGTAATGAACCGGATGCTCTAGCGAAAAGCAGCGATTCGAAATCAGGAGACGAGCGCATGCGCTACACTACGATTCTTACTTTGAGTCTGGGCTTGGGATGTTCCGCGAGTGCCCTCGCGATAGGCTGTTCCGCAACGGCAACAGGTTCGCAATTCGGTGAAACAACCGGGGACAATCAAGGTGGCGGTGGGGCCGGCGGGACCGCGGTGGCATCTTCGAGCTCTGCAGGCCCCGGCGGGGGTGGCGAAGGTGGATTTAGTTTCCCAATGGACGGTGGCGCCGGTGGCCCTCCCGAAATGCCCGGAGAAGTGTTCGGGCATAGCGAGAATACACTTTACAAGCTCGAACCGTATTCGAAGCAAGTTACGGTGATTGGCGACTTTCAAGGATGTTCGAGCGTCATCGATTTGGCCATCGACAAAGACTCGAAAATCATTGCGACTACGGCGACCGCGATTTATTGGATAGACAAGACAAACGCCAAATGCACGCGCATCGCGACCGGTAGTTACCCCAATTCGCTTTCGTTCGTCCCCGCCGGAACACTTGATCCGAATGAAGAAGCCCTTGTTGGATACGAAGATGCAAGCTACGTCCGCATCAACACGACGACCGGCGCGAAAACGACCCTGGGAGCACTTGGTAATGGATATGTGTCGAGTGGCGACATCGTCTCCGTCAAGGGCGGTGGAACCTATTTGACGGTCAAAGGTAATGGCTGCGGTGATTGCCTTTTCCAGGTCGATCCCAAAACGGGATCGATGGTCAAGAATTGGGGTCCGACCGGATACGGCAAGGTCTTCGGCATTGCCTTCTGGGCTGGTAGCGTTTATGGATTCACCGACTACGGCCAGCTCTTCGAATTGCAATTCCTCAATGGCCAACTCATCATTGGCGGAGAAATCCCCATTCCCGGCGCTCCAGCGGACTTGTCGTTCTGGGGTGCGGGTTCGACCACGATCGCGCCGATCATTCCGCCTCCCACTTGAGCCTCCCCATCACCACGCGCTCAATCTACATGTCCCGATCGCGTTCGCGCCCGATCCACCCTTTTCGCCAATAAAAGAAAAATAGCGTCGATACGCTCAGCACCATGAACCCTATCGACGCGGGGTATCCATAACGCCATCTCAATTCCGGCATGTTGTAGGGCGATATTCCCGTGTCGAAGTTCATCCCGTACACCCCCGCGATAAACGTGAGCGGCAAAAAGATCGTGGACAGGATCGTCAACACCTTCATGATTTCATTCATGCGATTCGACACGCCCGACAGATACACATCCATCAATCCAGAAGCGATTTCGCGAAACGTCTCGACCATGTCCATCACCTGCACGGCGTGGTCGTACGTATCGCGCAAATATAACCGCGTATTCGCTTGAATGTGCGGCGATTCATCGCGCATAAGCGAATTTGCCAATTCACGTTGCGGCCAAATCGCACGGCGTAATTGCAACAAATCTCGCTTGATGTCATGAATGAATCGCGCTGTATGTCGCCGCCCTGCCAATGCATCGAGCTCGATATCGTCCAGTTTGTCCCCCAACGTCTCTAATACCGGGTAAAACCCATCGATGATCGCATCGAGCAGCGCGTATGCCAAATAATCAGCGCCTCCCGTCCGCATCGTCCCGCGCCCCTTGCGAATACGTTCCCGCACCGGCTCGAGTACGTCTGCGTTCGCTTCTTCCTGAATTGTCAAAACGAACCCCTTACCGAAAACGATAGCAATTTGCTCGGTCATCAAATTACCATTGTCGTCGATTTGCGCCATACGCCCAATGATGACGTGTTGGTCCTTGTAAATGTCCGTTTTCGGCCGTTGAGGCACGTTGACCACATCTTCGAGCGCCAAAGGATGAATCTTGAATATTTCCCCCAATCTTTCGAATGTTGGTTTGTGCCCAATTCCTTGCACGTCGATCCAGGTAATGCTCGGCAAATCGTCTTCCAAGTATTGGACACATTCTTCAACCGAATCGATCCACCGCTCCACGACTCGTTTCTCACAATAATCCATCATGTAAATCTTCGGCGGCTCGGTCTCCGCCATCATGAGCGTGCCCGGCGGGGCGCCCGGAGCAGGTTCGTTAGAAAAAACCTTGCTCATTCGTGGCGATTTGCGACGCTCGTTTCCGCGCAATCTCGTCGAGGGCGGCGGCGCATTCGTGGATCGACGCTCTTCGGGCATGACTCGATGGTACAGATTTGGAACCGAGTTAGCAACTCGTCGAAATCGCAGCCTCGTCAGCGATTTCCTCGCTCCTGCAACGCCTTGCGCGCCCGATTCGCCTCCTCCATCAACCGGCCATAATCGAGCCGTTCGAGAGCGGCTCGCGAATCCGTGAGTTTTTCCCCGCGTACCGATGCGCCAAACCCCAAGATCACCCGCCGCGCCAATTC
>DAOMZH010000300.1:0-10842 GCA_035437985.1 Polyangium sp. (in: bacteria)
GGGACTACTTCCCCGAGCAGGTCGTGAACTGCGCCGAGCAATCCGACAATGGATTGACCGAGGTGAACACGCATTGCACCACATCGCTCACTTCGCGCGATACGGCTGGATCCGCGCCCAAAACGCAACGCGTGAAGTCCTCGAAATTGAATTTCGTGAAGACTTGCTGCATGCACATGAGCGTCGCGTTGCAAGTCGCCGTGCCTTGACCTATCCATTCCGCACCAATGTTGGCCGTCTCAAAAGGTTTGGCCGGGTCGAACGCGCATTGCGCAGTTGCCGGATCGGCCGGATAATACGACCCGATGAGCATACACATTTCGTCGGTCGACCGCGGGCCTTGGTAAACATCGCGATCCTCGCCATTCTTGTAATGGCAAGCATAATCGAGCCACGAGCCGCTCTTCACTTGTAATCCCGCGCCAAAATCTTTGACGGGAACATCAGCCCAGCGCGTATTCGTGTAAAACGTGTCGCCTCCAACCTCCAGCGCTTCATATCCCATTCCGCGCGCGTGCATGTGCGATTGCACGTTTTGAATCGTGATGTCCTTGTGCACCTGGCAGCGCATGCGCGCCTGCGATTCACCAAGCTTCGGGACGTGAATGAAGGCGTTGTACATGAAGAGAAGATCGCCCTCGATTTTCATCTGTTCCTCGGGAATGGTATGCAAATTTACACGAATTTCCGGGTCGAGCGCCGAGGTCGTCGCATTGACGTAATGGGCATTCATCAACAGCACCGCATTGGCCTTCACGGGCATGGCCACGTCGGGCGGGAAATTGACCATCGAGGTTCCATCGGCATTTTGCGATCCGCCAACGAGCTTCGTGATTTTCCAGCCATTGGTCGCGCCATCGGAACAATCAAACACCCCGCTCGTATCGATGGTTTCACCGTTTTCTTTTTTCGTCGGAATTTCGGGGTAACTGGTTTCGTAGAGAAGAACGTGATGGCTTCCCTGCGTATAACGAACTTCGTCATGATTGACGAACAATGCCTCCGCAGGGGCTTTGACGAATTGACACCATTCACCCTCGACGCCAGGTTCGATGTGCGCACTCATCTTGAATTGCACACCTTGACCCGCTGGCGGAGGCGCAAGAAGGTCATCCGTCGGGTCACCAGGATCCGGCGAACCGTCCGATCCGCAGCCCATCAAGGCCACGGACATGGCGGATAAAGCAAGGAGCCAACCAGGAAGCGACTTTTGAAGAGAGAAGCGGCGTTTTTGCATGACCAAGTTCTTAGCGGCAACATTAGCCAGGTCAAGGCGTGGAGGGTGAAAAATTGTTGCTATTTCCCACCACCTCGAAGCGCGTCTACCTCCAATGCCCAAATATCGGATACATGGTCCGCGAATGTCCCGACCTAGGTCGCTGAATCGATTCGCAACTCGTCAAGAAAAACCCTTTTCACGAGAGAGCAGACCTGCTAGGAGGTACCCATGACGCTGCGTTTCTTCATCATCGGCTGCCTGGTCCTGGGTTTGTCAGCATGCGCGCCGACAATCGAATCTGCTTCCCCAAGTGCACCGCTGTCGCCACACGCGTTGACGACGCAGGAGCACGCGATTGGGGCCATGTTGGACGACTTCCACGACGCCGCGGCCAAAGCCGACGAAACACGCTATTTTGCCCATTTTACCGAAAACGCCGTCTTCATGGGCTCCGATGCCACAGAACGCTGGACGAAAAACGAATTTCAAGTTTGGGCCAAACCTTATTTCACTCGTGGCAAAGCTTGGACCTTTCATGCCACACGTCGAGCCGTTCATGTCGACAGCGGAGGAGCCATCGCCTGGTTCGACGAAGACCTGGCGACCGACGGGCTGGGACCTTCGCGCGGCAGCGGCGTGCTCGTTGCGCAGGCGGGAAAATGGATGATTGCCCATTACAACTTGACCCTCACCATCCCGAATGAAGGACTCGCAAATGTAAAAGACGTGTTGACGGCAGTGGTTAATCAACCCGCGAAAAATGACCCGCTCGAACGTTTGTCCTGGCTATCGGGAGGCTGGCGAGTATCGTTACCCAATGGCGAAATCAATGAAGAAACGTGGACAACCCCCAGTGGCGGGTTGCTCGTGGCCATGGGGCGGAGCGTTCGCCAGGGAAAACCTGCATTTCATGAATACCTGCGAATCGAAGCGCGAGGTGACAAGATTGTTTACGTGGCGCAGCCCATGGGCCAACCCCCTACCGAATTCATCTTGGTGCCCAGTGCGGGCAAACAAGCGATATTCGAGAACTTGGCCCACGATTGGCCGAAGCGCATTCGTTACGAAAGGACGAACAAGGGTCTGGCTGTGCGGGTCGAAGGGGCTCCCGGACAAACCGTCGAAGAATGGACGTACGAACCGATGGTCATCGAGCGAAGTCGCTGAAATGCCAGAAGGTCGGGAAGGGTTTGTCGCTGGACGGTCTTGACTGCTCTCAATGGCACCGAAAATCGGCTTCACCGGTCGTGGAACAATTTTTGTCGCAGGATACTCGTGCACAGCCGCATTTGCGTAAACATCCGCGACCATCTTCGCCCGCGGGACAACCATTGGAACACTTTTCGCTTTGGGTCACACATTCGGCTTCGCACGCAGCCTGCTTTTCTTTGGATACACCTGGCGCAGAAATCGACTGCGGCGTCTCCGGCGTAGGCTGAGTATGCGGATCCGCGGGCGGCTGCGTTTCCGTTGCTGCGGGTGCAGCAGAAGGAGGCGTTGCAGGCGTTGCGGGTGGTGCAGTCGCGGGCGTAGGTGACGCGACCGGTGCGGGCGTTGGTGCTGGAGCAGGTGCTGCAGCGGCGGGCTCGTCTTTCTTGCCAAACACGTTGAAAACGTTGAAACTCACGAAGATATAGGCAAACATTCCGGCATAAAATGCATTCGGATCACTGCCGAAAAAACCGCCAAGTCCAAGCGTCGCTCCATTGACGGGCGTAAAGTTCGCCACTACGTTCGTCGAGCTGACTTCGCTATATCCACCGATGTGATCGACGGCAATGTTGAAGGGTCCGAATGCCGGAGATTCGTAGCCGGCTATCAAGAGCAATTTCGAATCTTTCGGAAATGGCGCCGTCGCATAAAAAACCGGATACGTGTCTCTGTAAACGTCGTCTCCTGGATTGACGAGAGCGCCGCCGAAGCCAAGGGTCAATCGACCATAATTCGTCCCCGAGAATTCGAGGGTTTTGGTCATCGAACCATACACCATGTTCATACTGCGATTCATGCGAAACGGATCGATTTGCATCGCGCCCAAAGCAAGGTTCGGAATCCACTTTCCTTCCGTCAGGACCTGCAATTTTGCATTAAAAATAGGTTTGACGAATGCACTGGGCGTCCCGTAAAGGTCCGCGGCAAAGGCGTCGATACCAATCTCGAGCCCCCCAAACGATAGCCCGCTGTCACCATACGGAACGCGCGGCAGAACTCCGACGTCCATCCCCAGCCACGCCGGACCTGCGCCAACCACCGGCTTGAAATACATCGCCTGATAAAGAAATGCACCCGTGTCTCCAGGACCCTTGACATCGCCTGTCGGAGCAAAAACAACGGCCGTTGGATACGCATGAGAGTCGTCGGCGAAGGCCATCAGAGCCCCAAAAACGAGACTCGCGAAATGAAATGCAACACGTTCGATTTTGTAGTTCTTCACAATGATTGTATGCTCGAATTCCGTCCACGCGAAAGCAAGCAAATAATACTCGACCGTCGCGAATCGTTCTCGCGTGGCTCATTCTTCACCGCCGAGACAATTCGGTAAATCACGCATCGGAACATTTGTTGCTACGACGCATTGCGGCGAAATACTGACCTGGCAATGCAAAAGCAGGACACACCACCTTCGCTTGCCCTATGGCCAATAACACTTGCTTGGTGGTAGCGTGTTCGAATGACGGCCGAGACGGACCCTAAACATACGAGACAAACCCGACGTGTGCGCCAAGGATCCATTGGGACACGGCTCTTTTTGTATGCTGTTTCTGGGGCGCTCATTGGCCTTGGTGGCATGTCGTATTTTTTCTATCGCGTGCTCGAGGACCGCACACATGCCGAAATTCAGGGGCATTTGCGGGTAAAAACAACATCTGTCGAACGGGATCTGACGCAAGCCGAAACCGCGACGGTTGGTTTTTCCGCGGCGATCAAGGGACTCAAGCGTCTGGATGTCAAGGAGGCAGAAGCGTACAAATCACTCGCCTTCGAGTTCTTCAGGCTCCGGCCGCCGCTGCTCATGGGGCTCGGATTCGGACAACAACCGCATCAGATTGTTCCCGGAACGCAATGGTTTTACCCCTACTTTTATCTCGATCAGGGGACGCCCAATGCAATAGGTTCGCGCCTTCCCGCCCCGTACGAAAACGTTCGTTATGGTGAAATGTTCGAATTGGACAACTATCCCGAGCAAGACTATTACAAATTATCGTCCAAAGCCGCCGCGAAAGTTTGGTTGGAACCCTACGACTGGTCCGGGATAACCATGACCAGTTTTTACGAACCATGTTTTGGAGACGACGGCAAACTGCTGGCCGTGGTCGATGCCGATGTAAATGTCACCGCACTCGCCGCAGCGGTCAACAGCCCGGTCCTGCAGAACGTAGGCTACTTTGCCATCGTTAGCGAAAAAGGCAATTTGCTCGCCTTCCCGCCCGACCCCGAAAAAGCCAAAGTTCGCGCCAATATTGATTCGCTCCCCGCGCTCGCTCCAGTTTGGCAAACCATGACGAGCAACGAGGAAGGCATTCTCACGGATGACAATACTTGCTGGGCATATCGGCGAATTACAAATACCCACTGGGTCATGTTTGCCGCGGTCCCTCGCGCGGCAATCATAAGACCCGTGTTACGAATTGCCATTGGAGCGTCACTGAGTGCGGGTATCCTTTTGGCTTGTGCTGTTTTCTTGTTCATTCGGCGATTGAATCAACGGTTGCAGCCCATGGTGACGGCGTGCGAATCCCTGATCGATGCCAATTCGTCGCGGGCTTCGGGCCAGGACAGTTCGGCAAAACGCCCCAAGCTGGAGCTGAATTGGGGCAATGATGAAAGCGCGGACGAACTCGGCGTGCTCGCGCGCTCCTTCAAACAAATGTCGCAGCAAATTCAGGAATCGTTCACGGCACTCGAACGAGCCAACGTCGAACTCGAAGGACGGGTTGAAGAAAGAACCGCCTTTCTGAAACAACTCAATGTCGAACTGCGCGAATCGCAAAAGAAACTCGAAATAGCCCGCGAGCAGGCAGATTCAGCTAATCACGCCAAAAGCGATTTTTTGGCCAGCATGAGTCATGAATTGCGGACGCCGCTCAATGGCATTCTTGGTTATACGCAGATTCTCCTGCGCAAAAAGACGCTCACGGCTGAAGATCGCCAGGGTGTGGATATCATTCAACGCAGCGGCGAACACCTCTTGGTTTTGATCAATGACATCCTGGATTTGGCGAAAATCGAAGCGCGCAAGTTGGATTTGGCGCCCGGAAATGTTCTACTTCAATCGCTGCTGGAGAGTGTTGTGGAGTTATGCCGGGTGCGGGCGCAGCAAAAAGGTCTGTCGTTCCATTACAATCCTAGTCCGGATCTGCCGCGTGCCGTAGCGGTCGACGAAAAGAGATTACGCCAGGTCTTGCTCAACCTCTTGGGCAACGCCGTGAAGTTCACCATCCGTGGCGAGGTGCGATTTTCCGTCAGCAAGCTCGAATCGAATGCGATTCGTTTTCGCATCGAGGACACGGGGCCGGGAATCGATTCGCAACAGATCTCGCGGATTTTCGCTCCCTTCGAACAGATCAAACAAGGCGGAAAAGAGCACGAAGGAACAGGGCTTGGGTTGGCCATCAGCGCGCGCATTACCGAGCTCATGGGCGGCAAGATTCACGTCGAAAGCACGGTCGGCCAAGGGGCAACATTCTGGTTCGATCTGGAATTGCCGGAAGTCATATTGGCCGGAAATGCAGAGGAAAGTGACGCTTTATTCAACGTCGAGGGGTATGAAGGCCCGCGGCGAACCATTTTGGTGGTCGACGATAACTCGATCAATCGCTCGCTGCTCGCCCACACGCTTGAGCCGCTGGATTTCAAGGTCGTGGAAGCAAGCACGGGCCAAGCTGCTCTGCAGATCATCACGAACGAACCCATCGATCTGGTGATTACGGACCTGGCCATGCCCGCAATGGACGGCTTCGAATTGATTCGCCGAATTCGTGAAATGCCCAAACATGCCCAGCTGCCAATTCTCGTTTCTTCAGCAAGTGTTTTCGTCGCCGATCAACATCGCAGTATCGAAGCGGGAGCCAATGATTTTCTCCCCAAACCCGTCAATGTGCTCGATTTGCTGCGAATACTGGAAAAGCGATTAGCGCTGCAATGGGTTCACCGACAAGAGCACACCGACAAACCCGCGTTAGGTTCAGCCCGCAAAACCACGCCCCCGCCTGGTCTGAATGTCGAAGAAGCGTCAATTCCCACCCCGGAACTCGATTCGTTGCTCGATCTGGTCAAACGAGGTCGGATCAACGTCGTCCTCGAACAGGCGCGCCGCTTGGAACAAGCCAATGCAGCTTATGCGCCATTCGCAATGATGATTGCGCGAATGGCCCGAGCATTTCAGCTCAAGGAGCTCACCGAAGTGCTCGAACGTCAACGCGCCCGCGGCGCGGAACTTTTGGCAAAAGACGCCCCCAAAGCATGAGCAATTGCCGATTCGAGGGTGCTGCGCGTAGCAATGCGCGTGAGATCCGCTCCCGATTCAATGATCGCTTGCGCAAAGTCCGCGCGAATGCCCGTAATAATGGCGCGCGCCCCGAGCAGCTGTAACGCATTGGCTGTCCGGACAAACGAATCGATGACACTTCCGTCAATCGACTTGAGACCCGTGACATCGATGATGACCACACTGGCGCCACGTGCTTGTACACCACGTAATGCGCTATCGAGAAGCTGCTCCGCACGTTCCTCGTTCATCATTCCAATCATGGGAATCACTACGACATGGGCCGAGATGGGAATCAGCGGCGTCGATAATTCGGCAATGGCTGCCTTTTGAAAAGCTATGATTTGCTCTTGCAACGCCGCCCGTTGCTCTTCGGTTCGCTCACGCTCCGCCAATTCATCAGCCAAACGTAGCCGCAATTCATCCAATGCTTGTTCCCGTTTGGCAGCTTCTTGCAACAGTGCTTGGTTGGCCTTCCGCAATTCCTCATTCGTTTCCGCCAATTGCGTTTTGGTTTGTTCGATTTGCGTCAAGGCTCGACCAAGATCCGCCGTTCTTTCCTCCACTCGACGCTCGAAATCCCGCGATATCGCAGCCAGAGCCACTTCAGTAACCGCGCGCACACCACTTTCATTAACCAGACGTTTCGACAGCCGGTGTATCTCCATTTGCGCGCGAACGCGGGCAAGGAGCTCCTCTTGCTGAAATGGTTTGGTCACGTAATCGACCGCTCCCAGGCTCAAACCGCGAAGCCGATTTTCCACATCTGTTTGAGCAGTCATGAAAATAACAGGAATGCGACTCGTCGCCGCATCCGCTTTGATCCGGCGACAAACCTCGTATCCATCAATGCCAGGCAATTGCACATCGAGCAAGATGAGTGCGGGGGCGTCCCGAGCAATCAATTCGAGGGCCATTTCGCCCGTCACTGCGGCCGCTAGTTCGAATCCGGCACTACCGAGAAGATTAAAAAGTACATCCAAGCTGGCGGCATTGTCGTCGACAATCAAAATGGGTTCTTCGCTTGCGCTTGCGTCCAAATCTGCTGCGTCTCGAGGGGCCGTCGCTGAAGAGGTGCTCATGGAGAACGAGGAAAACGAAGTATTGGGAGATTGTCAAGGCCAAAGGGATGATATTTCGATCGAAGCTGGTAGCCTTACGCCAACCATTCGTGGCAGAATGCGGATGTGCAATTACCAAAAGCGATCGAGCAACAATTCCACGAACGAGTAACGTCGCGCGCATTGGCAGACACCCTCGCTCATTTCCCGCCGCAGCGCACCATTTCTGCTCGAACGCTGGCCGAGGTGTCTATCGGGGCAGCAGCAACGTTGGCAGGAGCGCGGGAGGTTGGTGTGCCCACTGCCACGATAAACTTGCCGCGAATTGCGCTGGAGCATCGTAGTCAGCCAGGACAAACTGCACACGAAGCAACGGGGAGCGTTGATTTCGAGATTATTGGACTTTTGGGTGAGGGGGGCATGGGGCGGGTGTATCACACGCGGCAGCATTCCTTGGCGCGCGACGTGGCCGTCAAAATCGCCAAAGACAATGAAAATGCAGCCATGGCGGCGCGAGGGTTATTGCAAGAAGGCCGGATCATGGGATCGCTCGAGCATCCCGGGATTGTCCCCGTGCACGCGCTGGGATTGGATGATTCGGGCCGACCGGTGCTCGTGATGAAGCGGATCGAGGGCGTGACGTTACGCGTTTTACTGGACGATTTCACCCATCCGGGCTGGAAGAGCATTTCCATGGAAGCCACGAATCGTATCGACGCGTGTATCTCGGTGCTGATGCGTATTTGCCAATCGCTGGCGTTTGCGCACAATCACGGAATCGTGCATCGCGATATCAAGCCGGAAAACATCATGATTGGCGACTATGGCGAAACCTATTTGTGCGATTGGGGCGTCGCGGCGCGAATCGAAGAAGCCAATGCATCCCTTGGCCTTCTCGTCGGAACTCCGGCATACATGGCGCCGGAAATGCTTTTCGGCGTGGAAGTGGACGCGCGAACGGATGTCTATTTGCTCGGGGCCACGTTGCATGAAATTTTGACGGGACGAACCCGGCATGTTGGCTCGACGATGGGCGAAATCCTCGGATCGATTGCGGTATCCGCGCCTCATGAATACGAGGCGACGATTGCTCCAGAATTGGCGCGATTGTGTAATTGGGCGACGTCGAGTGATCCGGCGCAAAGGCCGCCTTCGGCGGATGCTTTTCGGAAAGAATTGGCGGAATACATGCACCATCGGAGCGCAATGGTGCTTTGCGACGCGGCGCTCGAACGGGTGCGGGCGCTCGAATCATTGTTATCAGACAATGCGGTGCCGAAGGAATTGGCGGTTGCTTATCGTCACGCCACGGAGGCGCGTTTTGGTTTTACGCAGAGCTTACGTATTCATCCCCATCTGGAGGTGGCCAAGCGCGGACTCGAAAGGTCGGTCGTCGCAATGGTCGAATTGGAGCTGCGGCAAGGGCATTTGGAAACGGCCGCCGCCCTCCTCGACGAATTGCCGAATCCTCCCGCGGAAATCGTGACCCGTTTGGCCGCAGCCCACAAAGAAGCAGATGTCCAGCGAATGGAGGCAGAGCGATTGCGGGCCATTGCACGGGACTTGGACCCGACGATTGCGGCTCGTTCGCGCATGTTGGTGCTGGGAGTCACGGCCATATGGAGCATGGTGATTGCGATTGGAATTTTCGTGGACACTTCGCAGAGGGAACTCACGCCATTGGGCACGGTGTTCTTTTCTGCGGTATGGTTTGTCGTGTGTGCCATCATTTACCTCGTGCTCCATAAGAAGGCAACGGAGACGCTTTTTAATCGGAGAATGGTATCATTTCTTTTCTGTGTGGTGATCTTCTTGTTCGGGCATCGCGTGATCGCGTGGCGTGATGGAGATACCGTCTCGCAGATCTTGAAGACCGATATGCTGATGTACCTGGCGTTGACGACGGTCGGAGCGTTGACGTTCGAGCGGCGGCTTTTCGTAGTGACCGCCATATGCGCATTGTGCCTGCTTGTCGTGTTGCTGCACCCCGCAGGAATCGTATGGTATTTTCAAGTGATGACGTTCAGTATGATTCCGGCGGTCATTTGGGTGTGGCGAGCGCCGCACACGGCGATCAAAAACCGGGACGAGATCAAGATGGGTGACACGCCTCCAAAATCGTAGTACGTCGCCAGAATGCACGTGGCAATTACGGGAGCTTCGGTCGGAATTGGTGAGGCGATGGCGCGCGCGTGGGCCGCCAAAGGCGCGTCGTTGACGCTCATCGCGCGACGCAAAGACAAACTCGACGCGTTGGCCAAAGAATTGGGCCCGAACGTGTATGTGCACGAGCTGGATCTGTCGGATTCGGATCGCGCGACGGAATGGATTGTCCCGGCCGAAAAAGCCCTTGGACCCATCGACGTCATCATCAACAATGCTGGTGTGCAGCATGTGGAAAAAACCGAGCTAGCCAAGCCGGAAGAAGGGGAAAAACTGCTTCGGCTCAATGTGTTTTCGCCGCTGCGTATCGTGCACGCGCTTCTTCCTGGAATGATAACGCGAAAATCGGGCACGATCGTCGACGTTGCCTCGATGTGCGCGATTACTCCCATGCCCGGTATGTATTATTATAATGCGTCGAAAGGTGCCCTCGCGTGTGCGTCGGAGGGATTACGCGGGGAATTGCGCGGGACGGGCGTGCATATCGTGACGGTTTATCCGGGCCCTGTGGCCACGGATATGGGCACAAGCGGCCTGGCGAAATACGAATCGACTTGGGCGTCGCGGCTATCGCCCATGGGGAATTCGGAAGCACTGGCGAAACTGGTCGTGCGCGCGGTGGAAAAAAAGAAAGCCCGGGTCGTTTATCCAAGATCGCTCGAATCGGCGATGTTATTTCCGCGGCTCGCGCGTTGGGTGACGGCAATGTTCACGCCGCCGCTCAAAAGGTAAAAGTAATTATCGATTGGACGAATCACCTGGCGGTGGATGGGGGTTCGTCGCTCAAAACACCCGTCCCGGTCATTCCCACGCCCGGAAACACTCCCTTGGCTCGCCTGCTGGGTGCGATGCCTTTTAGTACTACCTTGTCACTTTTCGTTCGTGGCGCTCCGGGAGGCTTGATTTCTCGG
>DAOMZH010000301.1:0-10820 GCA_035437985.1 Polyangium sp. (in: bacteria)
GATCGCCGACATGCTGACCCGGATTCGAAATGCTGCCCTTGCGCGGCATGATCGAACCGAGATTCCAGCAAGCAAGCTAAAGAAGGCCGTTGCCGACATCCTCAAGTCCGAGGGGTACATTGCGGACGTGAGGCCGAGTGAAGGCAATACGGACAAACTGACGATCGTGCTCAAGTATGGGCGGGATCGTTCCAGCGCCATTGACGGAGTTCGCCGCATCAGCCGGCCGGGCCGTCGCGTTTACGTCAAGCACGACCGGATTCCGCGGGTCCTCTCGGGTCTCGGAATCAGCATCTTGAGCACGTCGCATGGCTTGATGAGCGATCGCGATGCCCGCAAGCACAAGCTCGGTGGCGAGCTGATCTGCGAGGTGTGGTGATGCAGACGGCTACGACGCAATCGAGCGAAGTCTCGAAGACGTCACGCGTTGGCAAGCGCCCGGTGGATGTTCCGAAGGGTGTCACCGTGACGGTCAAGGGGCGTTCGGTCGAGATCAAGGGCGCCAAAGGGCAACTTTTGCATGACTTGCCGGCAACGGTGGATGTGAAAGCTGAAGGTACGCGCCTTCATATCACGTCGACGGCACCAGGTCGTGATGGCTCACGTCTTCAAGGTCTCGTCCGCGCGCTGCTCGCTTCCATGGTGAAGGGTGCAGCGGAAGGATACGAGCGTGTCCTCGAGCTGAAAGGCACGGGGTATCGCGTAGACTTGAAGGGCACGACGCTCACGTTTGCACTTGGTTTTTCGCATCAGATCGTTTTCCCAGTCCCCAAAGGGCTGACGGCAACGGTTCCTGCAGATTCCAAGGGCACCGTGCTCGTCCTGCAAGGCGCTGACAAGGCGCTCATTGGGCAAACGGCTGCGACGATCCGCGGTTTCCGACCCCCCGAGCCTTACGGTGGCAAGGGTGTTCGGTACCGTGGTGAACGGGTCCGCGAAAAGGCGGGCAAAGCTGGCGGCAAGGGCGGCAAGAAGTAACCGAGCGGGGCGGCTTTAGGCCGCCCTCACAGGTACGGAAGCGACACGATCATGGGCATGAGAATCGTCGGTAGGGAGCGCCGCAAGCTCCGGATTCGCAAGAAGGTGAGTGGTTCGACCGCTCGACCGCGTTTGACCGTTTTCCGCAGCGCCAAACACATCTACGCACAAGTCGTCGACGACACGACAGGGCAAACGCTTGCGCACGCTTCGACTTTATCGAAGGATGTTCGCGGCTCGCTCGATGATGTCAACAAAGTCGACGCGGCGAAAAAGGTGGGAACGCTCATCGCGAAGATTTGCAAGTCGAAGAAGATCGACCGCGTCGTGTTCGATCGAAACGGCTATCTTTATCATGGGCGCGTAAGCGCTCTGGCACAAGCCGCCCGAGAGGCGGGGCTCGAGTTCTAGGCCCTGGGATCGCTGGCGATCGCGCAGGCTTCACGGACGAAGAAGGCACGTATGGCGTTCGATCAAATCGACGACGAGAAACTCAAAGAGCGGGTGATTCACATCAACCGCGTCGCCAAGGTCGTGAAAGGCGGACGAAGGTTCAGCTTTTCGGCACTTGTAGTCGTTGGCGACGAATCTGGGCATGTGGGCGTGGGTCTGGGTAAGGCCAACGAAGTCCCCGAGGCGATTCGTAAGGGCAACGATCAGGCGCGGAAGAACATCTTCCGTATCCCGCTCGATGGCGTGACGATTCCGCATGATGCGTACGGACACGTGGGTGCGGGCAAGGTATTGCTCAAGCCCGCGAGCCCTGGAACGGGCGTCATCGCCGGTGGCGCAGTGCGTGCGGTCGTCGAGTCGGCTGGGATCCACGACGTTTTGACGAAGTCGCTGGGAACGAGCAATCCGCACAACGTCGTGCATGCGACGGTGGCGGCACTCAAAGCCCTGCGCAGCGTCGATCACGTTGCTGGCAAGCGCTCGATCCAAACCGACGATGTCGGCTGGCAACGCAAAGGCGGTGGAACGACGAGTTCGCCCCAGCGCCGTCGTGCTAGCCAGGTTCCCCCGGCGCGTGCTCCGCGCGAGGGTGGTGACGGAGGCTCGCAATGAAGAGTCATCTTCGAGTGCGACAAAGCGGCAGCGTGACGGGTCAGGACGAACATCAACGTCGCGTTTTGCGAGGTCTTGGTCTTCGCAAGTCCGGCAGTGAAGTCATTGTTGCGAATACGCCTTCGTTTCGCGGCATGATCAAAAAAGTGCTTCACCTCGTGACGGTCGAAGAAGTCGACGGGAAGAGCTCCCAGGCCTAAGTGGTTGGGAAGGCGTAGCAACGATGGACATTCTCTCGAAGCTCCAGGCACCAGTAGGCGCCAATACGAAAGAAACTCGCGTCGGTCGTGGCGTGGGTTCTGGTCTTGGCAAAACGGCTGGTCGCGGTCAGAAGGGCCAAAAAGCTCGTTCGACCGGGAACATCAACAAGAAGCACTTCCAAGGTGGGCAGACGCCGATTCAACGTCGCCTCCCGAAGCGGGGCTTCCGTAATCCATTCGCAGCCATCGTCGTCACCGTCAACGTGGGCGATCTGGATGCAGTTTTCGACAACGGCGCCGTCGTGGATGCGGCAGCGCTGGAATCGAAGCGTCTCGTTCAAGGCCGCTACGACTTGATCAAGGTGCTCGGCGACGGCGATCTTTCCAAAAAGCTCACCATCTCCGCTCACCGGTTCTCGAAGAGCGCTCTTGCCAAGATCGTGCAAGCCGGTGGCCAAGCAAACGTGCTGGCTTCGGGCAATGCACCGGCCCAAGCTAGCTGATCCGAAAAAGCCCAGTAACACACCATGGCCACACTCGCGGGAATAGCGAACTTTCACAAAGTGCCGGAGCTCCGGCGCAGGGTGATTTTCACCCTCGTGATGCTGGCCGTCTATCGAATTGGTGTGTTCGTCACCGTACCGGGCGTCGATCGGCGAGAAATGGGGCGATTCATGGCGAAGCAGTCGGGCAATTTGCTCGGCTTCTTCAACATGTTTTCGGGAGGCGCTTTGCAGCAACTCTCGATCTTCGCGCTGGGCATCATGCCCTACATTTCGTCGTCGATCATCATGCAGCTGATGGGCATGGTCTACAAGCCCATCGACGAGCTGCGCAAGGAAGGGGAACAGGGGCGGCGCAAGATCGACCAGTACACACGGTACGGCACGATCGCGTTGTCTCTGTTCCAGTCCTATGCGATTTCGCAGTGGCTCGAATCGATTTCGTCGAGCGACCAGGGTGCAGGTGTCGTCACGCATCCGGGCATTGAATTTACGCTGCTCACGATGATCACGCTGACCACAGGGACGGCGTTGCTCATGTGGATTGGTGAGCAGATCACGGAGCGTGGCGTGTCGAACGGCATCTCGCTCTTGATTTTTGCGAGCATCGTGGACGGCGTGCCGAGCTGGATTGGTAATTATCTCACGCAGAATTCAGGCAACATTCAGCCTTTGACGATCGCGGCGATCATTGCGTTCGTGGTTCTTGCCATCGCCGTCATCGCGTTTTTCGAGAATGGGCGTCGCCAAATACCGATTGTGTATTCGCGTCGCCAGGTGGGTCGTCGTGTGTACGGAGCGCAAAATGCACACTTGCCGCTCAAGGTAAACACGGCCGGTACGATTCCACCGATCTTTGCATCTTCGTTGCTGATGTTTCCGCAGACGCTGGCCAATATGAACATCCCTGGAGCGGAAGCGCTTCAGTCCATCATCAACCGAGGTGGGTGGATTTTCAATACGGGTTATGCGCTGTTGATCGTGTTCTTCTGTTACTTCTACACGAGCGTCACGTTTCAACCGGTCGACGTTGCGGAAAACCTGAAGAAGCAGCAGGCGAACATTCCGGGCATTCGGCCCGGAAAGCAGACGGCGGATTACATTCAAGGCGTCATGAACCGCATCACGTTTGGTGGCGCGCTGTATGTGACGACGGTGTGTGTCTTGCCGGCGGTGGTTGGGGACATGCTGCGCATCCCCATCACATTTGGTGGCACTTCGTTGATGATCGTCGTCGGGGTAGCCCTCGATACGGTCAATCAAATCGAAGCGCAACTCATCACGCGCAGCTATGAAGGACTCACTGGGCCTGGAGCAGGGCGGCTTCGGGCGCGGCGGTTGCCGGAAGGGTGAGGGGGGAAGATTTGGTTATGATTATCATCTTGGTGGGCCCGCCGGGATCGGGCAAAGGGACGCAAGCCCAAGTCTTGTGTAAAAAGTTTGCGATCCCGCAGATTTCGACCGGAGACATGCTTCGAGCAGCCAAGGCGTCTGGGACACTTGATCCGCAGTATCGAGCGATCATGGATGGTGGTGGGCTCGTGCCGGACGAGGCGATGATTGGATTGATTGACAAGCGTATTGATGCTGACGATTGTAAGAATGGATTTATGTTGGACGGTTTTCCTCGGACGGTGCCGCAAGCAGAAGCTCTCGAGCGATTGCTTGCTGCACGTGCGCTCAGGATCGGAGCGGTTGTTCAGTTGGACGTACCGCGTTCGCTCTTGGAAGAGCGATTGATCCACCGTCGAACTGATAAAAAGTCTGGACAGATCTATCATCTCGTTTATAGTCCGCCTCCCCCAGATGCTGATCTCGAGCATAGGGCGGATGATCGGCCGGAAGCAGTTGGTAAGCGTCTCGATGCATATGAGGCGATGACAGCTGCGCTCCTGCCGTATTACGAAGAAAAATCTCTTTTGCGGCGCATTGACGGTGTTGGTGCGCCAGCAGAGGTGACGTCGAGGGTACTTGGGGCTCTTGACGGAGTGCATGCGGAAGGCTCATGAGGCGCACAAACACAGGCTCAAAACCTCCGAAAGAACCGAAGGGCGACAAGCTCGAGTTTGATGGCGTCGTTCAGGAAGCGCTTCCGAATGCGATGTTTCGAGTGAAGGCAGACAATGGGCTCGGAGTACTTGCGACCATCAGTGGTCGCATGCGGCAGTACTACATCAAAATTTTGCCCGGTGATCGCGTTACGGTCGAGGTTTCGCCCTACGACCCGACGCGAGGCCGGATCACGTATCGACACAAATGAGACCAACTGTGGTGCGAGGATAGGGACAGGGAACGCGTCATGAAGGTACGACCTAGCGTCAAAAAAATCTGCGACAAGTGCAAAGTCGTGCGCCGTCGTGGCGTCGTGCGCGTCATCTGCGAGAACCCTCGACACAAGCAGCGTCAAGGAAACTGAGTTGGAGTAGCCATGGCACGTATCGCTGGCGTTGATCTTCCGCGTCGAAAGCATTTGGCCTTTGCCTTGCCGTACTTGTACGGAATAGGTCGGGCTAGTGCGAGAGCGATTTGCGCGAAGGCGAAGATCCCTGAGAACAAGAGGGTTGAGGAACTCAGTGACGCGGATGTGAAACTGATCCGCGACATCCTCGACGCCGACTACAAGGTCGAAGGTGATCTTCGTCGTGAAGTGCAACTCAACATTAAGCGGCTGATGGATCTCGGCTGCTACCGCGGACTACGACATCGTCGTGGTTTGCCGGTGAACGGTCAGCGTACGCATACGAATGCACGTACGCGCAAGGGTCCGCGCAAGGGGATGCTCGCAAGGCGTCCGGCACCAACGAAGGCGTGATGGGACGCGAATAAGGACAGGACGCCATGGCGAATCCGAAGTCGGCTGCGGCCACCAAGGCCAAGCAAAAGAAAAAGGTCAAGAAGAACGTTGCGGCTGGGATCGCGCACATCCAGTCGACGTTCAACAACACGGTCGTGACGATCACCGACATCAACGGCAATGCCGTGGCGTGGTCGTCCGCTGGTGCGCGTGGTTTCAAGGGATCGCGCAAGTCGACTCCGTTTGCCGCGCAGCTGGCCGCTGAAGAAGCAGCTCGTCGCGCGCAGGAGCACGGCATGCGGTCCGTTGCAGTCTTCGTGAAGGGCCCTGGAGCTGGTCGTGAGAGTGCGCTTCGTGCGCTGCAAACGGCTGGTTTCAAGGTGACCTTGATTCGCGACGTCACTCCCATTCCCCACAACGGTTGCCGGCCGCCGAAGCGGCGCCGGGTCTAAGGCTTCGAGGGTTCGCACATGGCTCGGTACGTTGGTCCTGTTTGTAAGCTGTGCCGTCGCGAGGGCATGAAGCTCTACCTCAAGGGAGAGCGCTGCTACTCGGAGAAATGTGCTCACACGCGTCGTCCTTACCCGCCGGGTCAACACGGCCAGGGACGCGTGAAGCTCAGCGAGTACGCGATTCGTCTTCGCGAGAAGCAAAAAGTTCGTCGCGTCTATGGCGTCTTGGAGAGCCAATTCCATGGCTACTTCCAAGAAGCCAGCCGCCGCAAAGGACGAACCGGTGAAGAGATGCTCGCGCTCCTCGAGCGCCGTCTCGACAACGTCGTTCATCGCCTCGGTTTCGCGGCTTCACGCGCAGAAGCTCGTCAGCTGGTTCGTCACGGCCATGTGCACGTGAACGGCAAGCGTCTCGACATTCCGAGCTTCATCGTGCGCGTTGGCGATCGCGTCACGCTCACCGAAGGCGCTCGCAAGTTCAAGTTTGTCGCGGCGGCTGTTGCCGGTGCAGACAAACGCCCGATCGCATCGTGGCTCGATGCCGATCGCGCTGGATTTACTGGTTCGGTCAAGGGCACGCCCGTGCGTGAAGACCTCAACGAGCCGGAAATTCGTGAACAGCTCGTCGTCGAGTATTACTCGCGCTGAGCTTGGTTGGACTGTGACCCGGGGACGTGCAACATCACGGCCCCGGTTCGGTTTTTGGAGAGTCGAAACGTTCTCGGAACTTTTGCTCTCTTGGTTCGAATTTCGTTTGACGTGAAACGTTCGGACCTCTGGCCACGCAGGCCCTTGGTTTCATTTCGTTTGACGTGAAACGTTCGCGCGTAGTGAATGTTTAAGACGCGCACACGCGGGCAGGAGGCGGTGCTGGTTTGTCGAGTGCGGCAGCTGGCGTGGGACCTCCGCGCGAAACCCTTCGATACGAGGATAGGATGACGACGAGCGGAAACATGACGATGGTCGCCCGAAACTGGCGCGACTTGATCCGACCCAAGGGCATCACGGTCGACACGGAATCGGCGACGGATTCTTACGCCAAGTTCACGTGCGAACCTCTCGAGCGCGGCTTTGGCATCACGATCGGCAACTCGCTTCGCCGCGTGCTTCTCTCCTCGCTGCAAGGCGCCGCCATTACGGCCGTGCGCATCGAAGGGGCGCTGCACGAATTCACCACCGTGCCCGACGTCGTCGAAGACGTCAGCGACATCATCCTGAACCTCAAAGAGGTCGTGTTCAAAGCCGCAAGCGCACGCACGTACACCGTGCGTATCGACAAGGAAGGCCCTGGCCCCGTCTACGCGAGCGACATCGATCTCGTCGATGGTCTACAAGTTTTGAACCCCAACCATCTCATCGCGGTCCTTGATAAAAAGGGCCCGCTGTCGATGGAGCTGACCGTCAACGTCGGCCGTGGATACGTCCCCGCGGAGCGCAACAAGACGCCCACCATGTCCATCGGAACCATCCCGATCGACGCCTTGTTCTCGCCGATCCGCAAAGTCAACTACACCATCCAAAACGCACGCGTCGGACAGGTGACGGACTACGACAAACTCACCCTCGAGGTGTGGACCAACGGGTCGGTCGTGCCGCAAGACGCGGTCGCGTTTGCCGCGAAGATTCTCAAGGAACAGCTCTCGATTTGGGTCAACTTCGAAGAGTCCGAGGAAACCAGCTACCAATCGCTCCCCGGCGACGAAGAACCCCTCAACGAGAACCTCTTCCGCTCCGTCGAGGAACTCGAACTCAGCGTCCGGAGTGCCAACTGCCTCCAGAACGCGAACATCACCTTGATCGGCGAGCTCGTGCAGCGAACCGAACAAGACATGCTCAAGACCAAGAACTTCGGTCGAAAGTCCCTCAAGGAGATCAAAGAAATCCTCTCCAACATGGGCCTTTCGCTCGGAATGAAGATCGACAACTGGCAGCAGCTGCTCGAGCGCTGGAAGGCCCAGCAGGCACAAGCCTAGAAGGTGCAACATGCGACACAAGAAGGCCGGAAGGCAATTTGGTAGGGACACGTCGAGCCGCCGCGCAATGCTGCGCAACTTGACCGCGAACCTCATCACCCACGAGCGCATCGAAACGACCGACGCGAAGGCCAAAGAGCTCCGTCGTGTTGCCGAGAAGCTCATCACCAAGGCCATGCGCCTTGGCAAAGTCGCCCATACCCCGCAAGCCGATCTCTCGGCTGCTGACAAGGCTCGTCGCTTGCACGTTCAGCGCCTCGTGGCTTCGTACGTGCCCCGCTTCGGCGTCAAGGCCGACGGCACCTCCGTCGACATCGTCGACAAGGTCCTCGTCGACCTCACCAAGCGCTTCGAGGGTCGTCCGGGTGGGTACACGCGCATCATCAAGCTCGGCAATCGTCGTGGCGATGGCGCTCCCATGACGCTCATCGAGTTCATCGACGCCGCACCCATCAGCGATACCAGCGCCGCGACCGACGAAGCTCCGGGCGCCGTCACCGCTGCTGAACCGAGCGACGCAACCTCGACCGCCAGCGCTTCCACCGACGGCGGTGCCGAAGCTGCCGCAACCGACGCTCCAGCGGACAAACCCGCCGAAGAGTCAAAAGAAACGGCCTCGAACGAGTGAGCCGTGAGCTCACCCTTCACGGGTGAGTCAAACGTCAGAGCCTCTTCTCCTCGCTGCAAAGCAGGGACAAGAGGCTCTCTCGTTTCGAACAGCACACCTCGACAAACTCACGCACCTTCCTTCGGCGGAGGTGTCTCGGCCGGCGGAGGCGTCGCATTCGAATCCGTTGGTGCTCCAACATTCGGCTCGACCCGTTTGCGCGGCTTGATCCTCACGAGCGCAATCATCGCAATGAGCGCCGCAAATCCCACGCCGCCCGCAGCAACATAGCGCCTGACAAAGCTCTTCTTTGGCGCAACGCGCTCTTGTTCGAGCTCGGCCAACGCCCGCTTGGCGCGTTCGTGTTTCGGATCGATTTCGAGCGCTTTTTGCAGCGGAAACTTATCCGGCGTGCCCTTCTCGATGAGCGCCATGCCTTCGAGGTACGCGATGTCCGCTTCGATCTTCTTGCTCCCCTCGCCTTTCGGATCGAGGCGCAAAGCCTTGCGGAGCAGCTCGAGCGCCGCTGCGGGGTCTTTCGCCTCCGAGAGCTTCGCGCGCTCGAGGTAGGCCTTCACCATCTCTTTGCGCCGCTCGAACACAGGTGATCGTGCGAGCACCTTGTCGAACGCATCCGTTGCTTCGATCCACTTCTGCGCGTTCGCAAGCTCGACGCCTTCGTCCATCAGCTTGTAAACCTCGGCCAATCGCGCCCGGTCGTACATTCCAAACAGCTCGCGAGCGATGCGATCCCACGTGAACTCACGCGGCGCCTTGTTTCCTGTTTGGTTCAGGTACGCATCTCGCAGCTGCCAAATGCCCGGTTCACCAATCGCCGTGATCGCCTCGCGTGCTGCTTCACGCAGGTTGATGCGTTCGCTGTTGCAGAACGAAAGCACGACACGTTCAGCATCGACGTCGCGCGTGCGCCCGTACGCGCGCAGGATGTCCGCGAGCACCTGGGGATCCGTCACACCGACCGCTTCACCAGGAATCGTGCGGCCAAGCAGGTCCAATTCTTTGACTGCAAACCTTTGGACGATCTTCGCATCGTGTTGCCGAGCTTCGATGAGCGCGGGCACGGCCTTGTCCCGCAGCTTGTTCACCTGCCTTGCCAGATCGATCCGCAATAGTTCACCGAAGTACGAATACATCTGCAAAAGCTCGCGCACTGCAGGCGTCGTACCGACGTTCGTCAGCATGCGTTCCATCGCCAAGAGTTTGACCAAGTCACGCCACGAATCGTTTTTCGGTCGCGCATTGGCCAAGACAAACTCGAGCCAATCGCCGTCGTCTTCGCCCTCGTCTTTCGCGCCGGGCTTCTTTTTGGCGGGCTTTGCGTCGCCTTTGTCTTTGCCCTTCATCGCCTTGCGACCTGCTTTGCGCGCATCGTCGAGCAAGCCTTGAGCTTCCTTGCGATCGATCGATGTGCGGACCTCGAGCAGGCGTGTGCGTACCGCAGCAACGACCGAAGGCGTCACATCCGCGATGCTTGCGCGTGCTCCATCGCGCGTGTGGGCATCGGAGGCCGTGAGTCGTTCGAGGAGCTTGTCGAGGTCTTGGAGAGCGCCTGGATCCGCTTCTGCCACGACGATGGGAGCGAGCTTCGGCAACTCGGGAAGTGTGTTGGGCACCGACGACGCAGAGGCCGACGAAGACGTTGCTGGCTGTGGAATTTCACCCGCGGCATGAGCCAAGGGAGACACACCCACGAACAACGCGATGCACGCACAAGCAAGGATCGCTCTCGGTTTCACAAACACCTCAAACGACGGACGTTGCAGAAAACGTTCCACATCAGCCGAGGACTCGGAACGCATCGAAGTGTCCTGTTGCATCATCCCGCGACGCGACGCCCAATGATCATGAAAGATAGAAATTGACGACTCGGAACGCATCGAAGTGTCCTGTTGCATCGTCCCACTTGATGTCGACCTGATCGACGCGCGCTGCACGTGGTCCTTGATGGGCCCATCGTGCCAATTCGTTCAGCGGTTTTTCGGGCCCTTGCGCGAGGATTTCGACGCTTCCATCGGGGCAATTTCGAACCCAGCCGGTCAATCCAAGACGAAGCGCTTCGCTTTGTGTCGTCGCTCGAAAGCAGACGCCCTGGACACGTCCACGAACCACGATGCGCACTTGCTTCGGTCCCATCGTTCCCCGGTCTCCTCGGAACATCATGTCGAAGCTTCGGCAAAGGTCCAATTCCGCGACTTTCGATCTGCCCATGCGCGATGATCACTGCTGA
>DAOMZH010000302.1:0-10819 GCA_035437985.1 Polyangium sp. (in: bacteria)
CGATGACTGCAATGGGGTCGTCGACGAAGGTAATCCGGGAAGTGGTTTGGCGTGCACGTCCAATTCGCCGGGAATCTGCGCTGCAGGAACCACGATGTGCGCCGACGGCGCCGTTCAGTGCACTCCGAATGCCTCGCCACAAACCGAAACATGCAACGGGCTCGACGACGATTGCAATGGCATTCCCGACGATGGTCCAGCCGGAGGTGGAGTGCCCTGTGATACTGGATTGCTAGGCGTGTGCGCGGAAGGGTATACGGGGTGTGCTGGCGGGCAGAACGAATGCCGCGGCGTGAAAACTCCTGGTGCGGAAACCTGCAATGGCTTGGACGACGATTGCAATGGCTCGACGGACGAAGGATTTGCGTTGGGCACAAAATGCACTGTGGGTATTGGAGCCTGCGCAGCCACCGGGGAAATCACATGTGACGGTTCAGGCGCTGCATCGTGCAATGCCGTGGAGGGCCTGCCCGCTACCGAAGTTTGCGGAGATTCGCTCGACAGTGATTGCGACGGAAAAGTCGACAACAATTGTCCAGATACCGATGGCGACGGAATCCCTGATCACACTGAGATTCAAGTCGGCACCGATCCCAATGACGCAGATTCCGATGACGACGGTGTTCGCGATGGATCGGAGGTCGATTGGGACCAAGATTCCGATGGCGACGGGACCCTCAACGTCCTCGACCCCGATAGCGACGACGATGGATTGTTCGACGGCACCGAAATGGGTATGGACTGCGGAAGCATTGGTACCGATCCTGCCGCTGGACATTGCATCGCCGATGCTGATGAAGGACAAACGAAAACAGATCCCACCGATCCCGATACCGATGGTGGTTCGTTGCCGGATGGCGCCGAAGATCTGAATTCCAATGGGGTCATTGATGCTGCAGAGAAAAACCCACTCGATCCGTCCGACGATATCGACGTGCCGCCGGAATGCATTGCCGATGAAGATTGCGTGGCTGGTAAGATCTGCGTCGAGAGCACCTGCACGGAAGGTTGCCGCGGAGAACAACCGTCGAGTTGCCCCTTGGGTCAGGTTTGCTCGTCCGTTGGTGCCGAACCAGGTCAATGCGTCCCCAATACCGCGCAGACCGGAATCATCGTCGAAGGCGGAGGTTGCGCCTGCCAAACGGGTTCGTCGAAGAACATCCCGCTAGGCATTGCCTGGATACTTGCCATTGCCGGAGCTCTTGCCTTGCGGCGCACCAAACGCTAAAGGCCCCCGACCCCCCAAACGTACATCGCAGCGACACCTTCCAAGACACCGCCCACAAATTTCTATAAAATCAAACGCTTGCGAACATCTTCGCGAAGTACGAATTTTTTCGTTGACATCTACGAAAACGTTCGTAGACTCGGGGCCCATGGTGAGAAGCGCGCTGCCCACGGACGCAGAACTGCACATCTTGGCGGTCTTATGGAAGAATGGACCGGCGACGGTGCGCGAGGTGCACGAATCGCTCGCCGCTGTGCAAGATACTGGCTACACGACCGTATTGAAGCTCATGCAGATCATGGCGCAGAAAGGGTTCGTCGAACGAGACGAGACGAATCGGAGTCATGTTTATCGCGCTGTGATCACGGAGGAGCAGGCCCAGCGGGGTTTGTTGGGACAACTCATGGACAAGGCATTTTCAGGTTCCGCCGCGCAACTCGTGATGCGAGCTTTGGCAATGCAACCTGCCAGTTCCGACGAGATCGGTGAAATCCGTTCGATGCTCGAGCGAATCGAAGCGCAAAGGACAAAGAAATGATTCCCTTGCTCGCGCACACGCCCTTCGTTCGCGCGCTTTTGGTCGCGCTCGTGCATTTCGTTTGGCAAGGGTTCGTCATTGGGGCGGCCCTCTGGTTCGTCCTGGCCATTCTTCCCAAACGGCATGCCGAGGCTCGTCATGCAGCGGCATGCACGGCACTTTTGTTGATGGCCATAGCGCCTACGACGACATTTTGTTTGGTATATGCCGAGGCGCCTGAAATCGCGCTAGGCGTGCCATTGGCCTTGAATGCCGAAATGGTCGCGCGTCCGCCGTCGACCGCAGAATGGGTCATGGCGACGCTTTTCCTTTGTTGGCTCGTGGGGGTGAGTTTCATGTCGCTGCGTCTTTTTGGCGGGCTTTGGCGACTGCAGGCACTCATCGAAAAACACGGAATACCTTTTGATTCGCTACGTGCGTTACGCTTTGACGAACTCTCCCGACGCATGGGCATAACGCGTCCCATTCGTTACTTGCAATCGTATTTCGTCGACGTTCCCATGACGATAGGTTGGCTTCGGCCTGTCGTGCTGATTCCGTGTTCGGTTTTGTCGAGCCTGCCGCCATTGCAGCTCGATGCGATCGTTGCCCACGAATTGGCGCACATTCGTCGTTACGACTATGTCGTCAACATTTTGCAATCGGTCCTCGAGGCTTTGCTTTTTTATCATCCGTGCGTTTTCTGGGCTTCGAACCGAATACGTGCGGAGCGCGAATGTTGTTGTGACGACGCAGCCATTGCTCTCGGATACGACCCGCTCGGATATGCGCGGGCCTTGACCGAGCTCGAAGGGCTACGCACACGAAATCCATTGCCAGCATTGGCATCGACGGGAGGCTCCTTGATGAATCGAATCAAACGTATCGTGCAACCGACTCCGACGCCGCGGGATACGACGCGGACCTTGCTTGCCCCGATTCTGGTATTGGGCGCCGTCACGGCGTTCTCCGTGGCTGGCCTTGCCGCTTGCGGAGCCGCAAAAGGTGATTCCGCAAAACCCGGGGCTCCAATCGCCACGCAAATGACCCAATCCATTGGCATTCGTTGGTTACCTCCCGTGCTCGATCCGTGGAAACCGTTGATTCTCGCCGCAGCTGCGAAACACAATGTGGATCCCGAAGTCTTGGCCATCATGATGCTCGTCGAATCATCGGGAGATCCCAATGCCAAAAGCCCAGCGGGCGCGGTTGGTTTGCTGCAAATCATGCCGAAAACTGGGGAAGCAATTGCCAAGGAACGAAACCTGACCGATTTCACGACCGACAAACTCGCCGAACCTGAAACAAATGTCGATTTCGGCGCATGGTACCTCGCCCGTCAAGTGGACACGTTTGGCAAGGACAAAGCACCGGCCGAAAAAGTCGAATTGGCCGCAGCGGCCTACAATGGCGGCACAGAACGACTTCGTGAATACTTGGCTGGCAACAAACCCCTCACCGAAGAAACGACTCGCTACAAATCGCTCGTTGCGGGGATGTGGAGCGAACGTGGGGCCGATGAATCGACGACCTATCGACAATGGCGCGAACGCGTGCGCACGCGATCTGCAGAGCGGGCCGCAACTCCCGTCACAGGAGCTCGCGTGACGATGGCCTATGGCGACGCGACAAACCCATTCAGCGGCAAACAAGAAAAACATGTCGGTGTTGATCTGGCCATCGACGCCGGTACGCCCGTCGTTGCCCCGCTCGGCGGAAAAATACGCAGCGCGGCAGCCGAGGGAGAACGCGGCAATGCCGTCGTCATCGATCACGGTAATGGCCTCGAGACCCGATTTCACCATCTTGGGGAAATGAATGTTGCGCCCGGCCAATCCATTGCCAAGGGAGACAAAATCGGCACAGTAGGCTCGACCGGAAAATCCACCGGCCCACATGTGCATTTCGAGGTGCGTGACTTCGGCGAACCCATTGATCCCACCGGGTACGTCAAAACGAACCCACCCGCCCCCTGAGCACAATTCTCGTACTCTTCCCCACCGGCACTAATTTGAGATAACATGAGAGTCGCCATGAGACAGCGTGAGAGCTATGCTTTGCACCATGTCTCAGCGCGACGCCGAACGAATCGTTGCGGCCGCTAAAAAACTGCGGGGTCGAGAGGGAGCGGGTTTCCCCCTCGCGCAGCTCGCGCGGCCAGCGGGAATGTCTCGGGCTACGTTGTATCGACGACTCGCAACCGACGACGCTCTGGCCAAAGAAATCGATGAGATTCGTAAGGAAGGGGTGCGGAGCGCCAAAGACGAATTCTTGCGCGCAGCAATCCTCATGCTCTCGGAGCGAAGTTTGTCCGAATTGACCATGGAAGCCGTGGCCGAACGGGCAGGTTTGTCGACCGCTACTTTGTACCGAACATTTGCCGATCGCGAAACGCTCGTGCGCGAGGTCTTGCGGACCTCGCTCCCCACCGAACCATTACGAAATATCCTTACCGCCGATGGTTCCATGCCTGAGCTGTTGGAGCGTTTCGTGGACGGTTTGTTGCGGCGACTGCACGAACGTCCATTCATTTTGCGATTTTTGATCCTCCGAACACAAGATGATTTCGTCGAGCTCCGCAAATTTCGCCGCGATGAGGAGCGGCTTTCGACGGCTCTCGTCGCTTTTTTTGAAAAACATCACCATGAGTTTTGCTCGATAGCGCCACGACAACTTGCCGCGTCGCTCATGGGCCAAGTACTCGGTGCATTCGTCTTCTGGCGCGGACACGAAGGGTTTGTCATGCCGGACGGCAAGAGCATCGTTGCGTTGTTCCTGAACGGCGCGCATCAACGACACCCCGAAAGAACGAAAACATGAACTCCTCTGCCCCTCGAAAAATGCTCGTCTCGCTTACGGATCCAATGGCTGCCGACGTGGCGCGATGCGGTGGAAAAAGCGCTGGGCTCCACAAAATGACCAGCGCAGGATTGCCCGTTCCGCCGGGGTTCGTTGTGACAACCGAGGCATTCGAGTCCGTCATTGGCGAGCAGGAAGCTTTTCGTCTCGCTTTGTCCAAATTGAATGAATGCGCCGAGAGTGCGGCCTTGCGGGAAGGTGCGCTCGCCGTGCGTGCGGCTGTCATGTCGTGCACGTTGCCCGAATCGTTTGCCCAGGACGTCATTCACGCCTGGGAAATGTGGACGAAGGCGTCGCCCGTAGCCGTTCGTTCGAGCGCCACTGCGGAAGATTTGGCCAATGCCTCATTCGCGGGGCAACAAGACACATTCTTATCCATTGAGACAAAATCGGCGCTGCTCGAAGCGATTCGCGGATGCTGGGCCTCGTTGTTCACGGAGCGAGCGGTCGTTTATCGCCGCACGCATGGATTCGATGACGCCAAAGTGTCCATGGCGGTCGTCATTCAATGCATGGTCAAAGCCGATGCGGCCGGTGTATTGTTCACAGCCGATCCTTTATCAGGTCAACGGGGGATTTCTGTAATCGAGGCAGTGGCAGGACTAGGCGAAGCATTGGTCTCGGGTCATGTGACCCCCGAACGTTACCGCGTACGTGGGCGCGATGCGCGAGTGCTCGAACGGCTGAGTGCGCAAGGAACGGCGATTGAAAATGGTCAAGGATTGCTTGACGATCAAACATTACGTGAATTGAATGCCCTGGGTCGACAAGCTGAATCAGGGGCCAACAGTCCTATGGATATCGAATGGGCTGTCGAGAAAAACAAGATCTGGCTCCTGCAAGCGCGGCCGATTACGACATTGTGGCCGCTCATCGAAGGAGAACCATTACCAAGCTGGCGGGTGTTCCTGAGCTTCGGGCACATGCAGGTTTACACGGCGCCCCTGAGCCGCGTCGCCATTTCGACTTTTCGACGAATGGCCCCATTTCGCCGCGATCCACGAACGGGTTTGTCCGACCTGGTTCGATGCTCAGGAGAACGCGTATACATTGACGTTACCCCAGCCCTGGGGCACGCAGTTTTTCGTAAATTACTCCCAATTTTGCTCTCGAACGTCAGTGAGCCCATTGCGGAACGAATCAAAGTCGCGGCAGCGCGCGAGGAGATGCGGGATCTACCACGCGACGAACACGCCAATCTCCAAAAAGTTTTTCCAGTCATGTTTGGATTGCTCGGTCAAGCTATCCGCAATATGGCTGCCAATCCGCAGCAGGTACGAGAAACGTTCCTCGGTGAACTCGAAGCGCTCATTCAGCAATTGAATGAGCGCCTCGCGCAAGCGTCGAACCTGGAACAACGGCTCGAGGTTTTTGATAACCAACTGAGCACCTTGCTCGTCGACATCATGGCGCTGTTGATTCCGCGCCTGCTTCCGGCATTGATGATCAACAAACTCATGCCCCGTTTGGCCAGCTGGCTCGATCCCAATGTGGATCATCGGTTGTTGCTGCAGGGTCTCGAGGGTAATATTACGACGGAAATGGACATGGCCCTGGCGGATCTGGGGGACATTGCCCGCGACGAACCATTGCTTTGCGTAGCTCTCGAATCCGAAGACCCGCATGGTGCCATCGAAGCTTTGCGAGCAATTCCCAGTTGTAATGCATTTTTTCAAGCTTGGGATGCCTTTTTGGCCCGTCACGGTCATCGTGGCGCTGGGGAAATCGATGCCGGTGTACCTCGGTGGCGCGAGGATCCCCGTATTCCACTACGGAGCATTGCCGGTGCACTCGGGCGACCTCGTGGCGCATTGCGACAACAGCATCGCTCTTTGGCCGAAAGAGCTATCGCTTGTCGAGACACACTAATACAAGCTGCCCGAGAAAAACCATTGGGCTTCCTTGCCGCGCCGCTGACTGCAGGACTCATCGATCGCTTACGCACGATGCTCGGCGCCCGTGAGCACCACAAATTCTACCTGATTCTGGCCATTGATCGCTTGCGTGCAGTCGTCCTCGACGCCGGAAGGTTTTTGAAGAACGCCGACGCATTGGCTGACACGGGCGATATTTGGCTCCTCGAATTGCCCGAAATTCGTGCGGCCATTCGTGAAGTGGAACAAGGGCGACGGCCCAATCTTCGGTCACTCGTCGAAGAACGTCGGGCATCGCGAGACAAGTTTGCCCATGCCACTCCTCCGTCGGTCATGACCAGCGAAGGCGAATCGATTGCGTTCACGGGAAATCGCGACATTCCCGCCAATAGTTTGGCAGGAACGTCCGTTTCCGGCGGTTTGTACGAAGGAACAGCACGTGTCGTTTACGATCCCGCAAAAGAAGAACTCGCCGCCGGTGAAGTGCTCGTCGCTCGATTTACCGACCCAGGTTGGACACCCCTTTTTGGCCATGCCGGCGCGCTCGTCATGGAAGTTGGAGGACAAATGACGCATGGAAGCGTGATTGCGCGCGAAATTGGTATTCCCGCGGTCGTGGCCGTAGAAGGTGCCACAGCCAAGATTCGTTCGGGAGATCGAATTCGAGTGGACGGGGAACGAGGATTCGTGACCATTCTCGAAGGAGTCGTGGCGTGAAAGGCGCGCTCGTTTTATTCACGGTTTTGGCCCTGACGCTCCTGGTTTTCGTGGCGCGAAATGGAAAATTATCGGCGCTGAGTGGAGCCCTCGGCGAACAAGCAAAAGTCTTGGTTCCGCTGATTGCAATGGCGGTCATCATTGCGGGCTGTATCGAGGTTTTGATTTCGCCAGCGCAAATAGCCACGTGGCTCGGAGATGGTTCCGGCTGGCGCGGGGTACTTACCGGGTTTGTCGCAGGCATTCTGACTCCAGGTGGTGGCCCCATTGGTTTGCCCATTGCGGCCGCATTGGCCAAACGTGGAGCGTCGATGCCCGCAGTGCTTTCGTATTTGACGTCGATGTCCCTGCTCTCGCTGATGCGCTTGCCAATGGAATGGGGCATCCTGGGTTCGCGCGTGACGTTGACCCGCTGGGTTGCAACAGCATGGATCCCGCTGGTCGTCGGCGCAGGTGCGCTCGGGTGGCAGCGGTGGGTGAAATGATGTGCAGTATTCGCCGCGCGCGACATCGCCTATGATCCCCCCATGCCCCTGCCCCGCCCAACGCGCCGAGGCGCATGGAATAGGCTTCCCTTCATGGGTAAAGACGAACCCCCCGAGGATGATGGTCAACCAAGAAAAACTGCACGCGCCGTGATGGGCGAGGTCGGCACCGCCGTGCAAAACGGCCTTGGACCCGTCGCCGGGCGCGTCGGAGACGCCGTGCGCTCGGGCGTGGGAAGCGTCGAACGCGCCCTCGATGATCCCGCCAAATCCCTCGCCGCCGAAATGCTCGAAAAATCTGATTTGCCCCAAATTGCCGGCGATAATCCCCTGGGCTCACTAACCAATCGTCTCGATCACGAAGCCGATTTCTGGCGCGGAGTCGCCATCCGCCAAATGGCGCGCGCCGCTTGGATGGACCGAGTCTCCATTTCGAGCACCGTCGTTTTGCTCGTCGGAGTTGGCATATTGGCGGCAATCAGTGCATTCCGCGCCCTTTTTGCCAGCGAAGCAGCCATTGCGGTCACCATTTTGCTCGGCGCCTCCGCATTGCTTCTACTCATTGGAGCCGCAATGATTCAACGAGCCACGATGAAGGTTCGTCAAGGCCAGTTCGAAGTCGTGCGAGACGCCTTGGCACGCAGCGATTTGGCTGAAGCACGATTACATCGCCTCGCCGCGCTCGTCGAAATGCGCTCGTCGGATCCCGAAGGTTATCGAACGGCACTTCGCGAATTGGAATCGGAAATGCGCAGCGGTTGACGGATTATTCCGCCGCAATGCTCGTTTGCGAATTACGGCCGAATTGCAGCTTGTATAGACGGGCATATGCTCCGCCCTGCGCCAGCAATACTTCGTGGCTTCCCTGCTCGACCACACGTCCCTTGTGAAACACCACAATGCGATCAACCGCGCGAATCGTGGACAAACGATGCGCAATGATGAGCGCCGAACGACCTTGCATTGCCGCCCAAACAGCTGATTGCAATCGTGCTTCTGTGTCACTGTCGATATTTGCCGTGGCTTCGTCGAGCACCAAAATTGGCGGGTCACGATAAAGAGCCCGGGCGAAGGCAATCAATTGCCGTTCACCAGCCGAAAAATTCGACCCCCGCTCCTCGACTTTTGCTTCCAATCCACCTTCCCGCCGCTCGAACAAATCGAGCGCCCCAATCCGCTCCAGCGCCCGTTTCACGCGCTCTTGGTCGATTTCCTTGTCGCCAGCCGCGATATTCGAGGCAATCGTTCCCGGAAATAAAAATACTTCCTGTGGAACCACTGCGAAATTACGACGCAATTCGTCGCGCGGCGTGGCCTGCACATCACGACCGAAAATCTTCACCACGCCTTCTTTGACTTCGTAAAGACGCAGCAAGATCGACGCCACCGTGCTCTTGCCAGCTCCCGTCGCCCCCACAAGCGCGATCTTCTCCCCACGTCGAGCTCGAATCGAAACATCCTTCAGGATCGGAACATTCGGTTTGTATTCAAACGATACATGCTCGAGCTCGAAGGCAATCTCAGGCGAATCATTTGCCGGTCCTTGCTTCGTCACGGGAGCATCCTCCTCGGTGTTTTCGAAGAGTTGAAAGATCCGCTCCGCTCCGGCCATCGCTGATTGCAACTGCGTGAAGCGTGACGACAAGTCGCGGATGGGCACGAAAAACCTATCGATGTACTGGACAAACGCGAGCAACGTACCGAACGAAACGTGCGACTGCACCGCACGACCACCGAAGTACCAAAGCATCGTGGCGATGCAGAGCGTGTTCACGAGTTCGATGGCCGCATCGAGCGTTGCGTCGAACACGATGGATTGATTGTTCGCCTGTCGATACGCGTCGTTGATCTGATCGAACTCGGCCGCGGCTTTTTCCTCGCGTGCATACGCCTGCACAACGGCCATCCCCGAGATCTGCTCGTTCAAGTACGCGTTCATGCGCGCTGTCGTCGAACGAATGCGCCGAAACGCATCCCTCAATCGCTTGCGCGTCCAATTGACGAGCAACGCGACTGGAGGCAATGCGACGAACGCGATGAGCGCCAATCGCCAATCGAGCAGCAACATCGCCGCCACGATGCCTACGAGCTTCACGAGATCGCCAATCGCGTTGAATGCGCCCGAGGCAAACACCTCGTTGATCGCATCGACGTCGTTCGTCACTCGCGTCACGAGGCGCCCCACCGGCGTGCGATCAAAGAACGCCAGCTTGCGTGTGTGCATGAACTTGAAAACGTGCGCGCGCAGATCCCCCATCGCTCGCGCGCCTCCGAGCTGCATCAGGTACAGCTGCGGAAAACCAAGCGATTGCTCGACGACGTTCATCCCGAACAACAACGCTCCATACTTGAGGAACGTGTTGAAACCATCAGCCACGTCGAGAGCATTAAAAGCTTCTCGCGTCACGAGCGGTGACAAGACCGTGAACGCCGAGTTCACGAAGAGGAGCGTCAAGGACAGGACGATCGGCTTGGCGTGCGGCCGGACAAACGGCGCGAGCGACTTGAGAATACTGAGGTCGTAACCTTCGCGCGGACCCTCTTCCTCATGAAACCGAGCCAAGGCATTCTCGGCGCGGGTTTTTCCTGGTTTACCAGCCGCGGGGCGCTCGGCTTGCTTTGCATTCGTCGTCATGCGACCTGCGCCTCCATCATCGTGGGCGCGATGTCTTCTGCACCAAACTCAGCCAACTTCGCTTCGATTTCCTGTTCCTCGGCAAACGATGCGTAAACTCCACCCGTCGTCACGAGCTCGTCATGGGTCCCTTGTTCAACGACCCGACCTTGCTCGAGCACCACGATGCGATCGCAACGTTTCGCTGCAGCAACCCGATGCGTGATCAGGACCAATGTGCATTTGGCAGCTTGTCGTTCGATCGCTCCCAGAATTGCCGCTTCGGTTTTTGCATCAACGGCCGACAAAGGATCGTCGAGCACCAGCACCTTTGGTTCTCGCAACAACGCGCGAGCCAAAGCGATGCGTTGTCGTTGCCCACCGGAAAGCTGCACGCCGCGTTCGCCCACGACCGTGTCGAACCCATCGGGCAAACCTTCGATCTCTTCGAGCACCCCAGCTTCTGCTGCTGCATTACGAATCTTCGCCATCCCGGCCGGAGAATCCGCATCGTCGAGCACGTAG
>DAOMZH010000303.1:0-10814 GCA_035437985.1 Polyangium sp. (in: bacteria)
AAGTGACCCTCTTCGAAGATGCATGCTCCTATGACCTCGTCAGAAAAAAGAGGCTCAGCAGGCAGCGCGAGCGATGTCTGCGCCACGAGCTCGTCGTCATGGATGCAGACTGGGTTCAGTGCCTGCACGAGATTGCAACGAGTTATTTGGCAAATGATGAGGCCAACGAATTCGTTGAACCGGAATCCCCCCGACGCTTGCGGCAAGACGAACCTTATGTTGGGATGCGCACCGTTTGACTGACACATGAAGTACCAGCAAAGCGCACCAAACTTTTTTTGAGATTTTACGCAACTCGTACCCTGCTCGTGACGATGGAAGGGTATGAAACGAAAAATCCTGTCCGCGGTCCTGGTCCTCGTTGGTTTTGGTTGTCAGTCGGCGCCTTTTGGACGCGATGCGCAATTGCCGCATAGTGCTCCTGTTTGGCCCGAGCCGCGTCATCGTGTGGAAGTGCCGCCGGCACCTTCCGAAGACGCATCCGGAATCATTGGTGACCCGATCGTGGGATTTACAGAAACGGGCCGAGTCGTCGTATTTGACGGCCAAAACGGTAACGTGCTCAGTACAGCAACGGGCGGCGGAGGAACCCCCCGAGACATTGCGGTGGATCGTTGGCGAAAAGGTGTTTGGGTATTCGAGGAAAACGATGATGCTTCGGGGGGCGAGGTTCGATTTTGCCCACTGGAGAATGCGTTTGGCGCATCGAACATGGACAACGTGCAATTGCAGCCGTGCGCTCACGCTGTATGGATCGACGGACTCGCGGCCATGTGGCCGACGGAAGCGGGGTTATGGATATTCGAGTACGGTATCGGTGGTTCCCGCTGGAAGATCTTGCGTTCGGGGGAAGCGACTCCGAGCGTGAGCGCGCCGAGGCCAGCATCGATATGGCTGGAGAACGGCGAGATCGAGGCTTTGTCGTTTGGTTTTCAAAACGATCGCTTGCAAGTGTTTCGTGGCACGTTCGGACAAACGGGCCCCGAGGTGACGCAAAAATTCGATTGGGGCAAGCCATTTGGTTATCCACCTATGGCGCGATATGCGCGACTTGGATGCGACGCAGGGCTCCTGTTTGACGCACTGAGCAATACGCTGACCGTTCGTCGCGTCGAGAATGGTGAGCCTGGCTTGCCCATGACAATCGATGTGGGAATGCCGGTATCGCGTATCGAGGCTGCGACGGGTCTAGGTACGTCGGCGCTGGTGCTCGGTAAGGACGCGTTATGGATTGTCACGACCCATGATGCCGATGTCGAATTGATGGCGGGATTGTGGTTGCACGGTGACGTACGCGAATCGCCCTTGTTTTTCTCGCGCGATTTGCTGGTTACGCCGAGTCGCGCGTTCGTGGGAACAGATCGCGGAGTTCGGGCGATTGCCATGGAAAACGATGGCCCGGCGCTCGTGAATGTCTATCTCGAGGAGGAATTCGTCGGGGATGAACTTCGCGGGCCCCTCGACGCACTCGCTCCAGACGGATCGTAATGGGTTTTTTCGGGCCAAAGCGAAATAGTTGCAGACACGGAGACTGAAAGAATGTACCGTAAAAAGCGTGACGATGTACCGCTTTCCCGTTTACCTTCTTTTGGGCTCGGTTGCTGCGGTTGGATGTACTCAGGAGTGGATTGCCACGCCAAGCAATCCACTCCCGGTATTCGATATCGGTGACGGTGGAAAAGGAGGTACTGGAGAAACTGGAGGCGCCGGTGGAACGGGCGGTTCTGCCGGCTCTGGGGGCATGGGAATCCCTGCGGGGCCATGCATGCCGGATCCCGGTAATCCCGAGATCGTCAAAATCGGGACGGTGCCCAGCAAAACCGTTCTGATTGGATGCGTCATCACGCCAGAGGGACCGATCAATGGTTCGGTCTTCATAAGCAACGATACGATTCAGTGCGTCGGAGCGTCGTGTGTCAATGACGCAGACGCGGTCGACGCCACGGTGGTCAGGACGCACGGCGTCATCATGCCGGGCATGATCGATACGCACAATCACATTCTGTTCGACATTTTTAATGCGGACGATTGGTCGCCGATGCAGTCCTATGAAAATCATGACCAATGGCCGCAGGACGCACGTTATGGGGCGATGGTCGATGCAAAACAATATTTGAATGGGGAACTCGCGATTCCCGACACCACTGGCGTCTCCGCAAAAATTCCCAATCCGCTCGGCTGTGAAATGAACAAATACGGCGAGATGAAGGGACTCATTGCCGGAACGACGAGCATTGTGGGTTCGGCGAATCCGCTCGACAAAACATGTTTTGGTTCGCTCGCCCGAACCATTGATCAGAAGCCGAATGATTTGAACAGCGACAAGGTGCAAGTTGCCACGATCACTCCGTCAAAAACCACGGCGGACGGAGTTTGTCAAAAATTCGCCGATGACGCGACGGATGCGTATATCATTCATCGAGGCGAAGGCATTGATGAATATTCCCGATCTGAATTCGACAAACTCGGACTGCTCACCACGACGCCCAATTGCCTTTATGCGCCCGAGACGGCAATCGTGCACGGAACCGCGTTTGGCACGGCGGAATTTCAGATCATGGCCGATCACGGTATGGGCCTCGTGTGGTCACCGCGCTCGAACGTGTTTTTGTATGGCGCCGGCACGGATTATACGAAAACGACAGATGTAAAAACGGCCCTCGGTTTGGGGATCAATGTCGCGCTTGCTCCGGATTGGTCGATTGGCGGTAGTGCAAACTTGCTCGAAGAACTGCAGTTTGCCGATGAAGTCGATAAAAACCGCTGGAATGACGAAGTTTTGTCGCCTGAACTCCTCGTGCAAATGGTCACGACGAATGCGGCGAAGGCCCTGGGGCTCGACGGCGTGCTCGGATCCCTCGAAGTGGGCAAAAAAGCTGATATTACGGTTATTTGGGGCGACGTAGCCAAACCCTACGACACGATTGTAGCGGCCAAACCACGGGACGTTGCTTTCGTCATGGTCAATGGCGTTGGGCTTTATGGTGACACGGCGATTCGTGACGCCGGTTCACGCTGGACCAACTGCGAAGAACTCGATATTTGCGGTACGCTCAAGTTTGCCTGCGTTGCCGAACCATTGGGCACCGACACGGACAAGTTCCAGCAAACATGGGCGGAGATTACGACGGTCTTGAGCACGGAGCTCGAGAACTACGATGCGCGGAACCTGTCGCAATGGGATTTTGCTCCGCTTGCGCCGCTCGTGAACTGTAACTAGGGCAGCTCCACCAAACCATTTATAAAGTGTAGAGCCAAATCCAGCTCGCGGCGCCGACGAGAACGCCGCTCGCGAGAATGAATCCAAATCCGCCGAAAAACACATAATGCGATTTGGGGTGCTGTTGCGCCAAACCCCAGACGAGCGAGCAAATGTTGAGCACGATGAAAACGACGAGGCCCGGCCAAAGCGTTTTCCACGCAATGAATTCGCCCATCATTTTTTCCGAGTCTTGCATACGCACGAGCGCCTCGAAGTTGCGATGAATGATGAGCGGCATGGAGGCGACGGCCCAGACGAACCCCAAGGGAATGGAGAAAATGTGGCCGGCAATGAAGCGGGCGACGAAAATCGGATAACTGAATTTGGCGTTTGGGTCCGCGTGTTTCGGACTGCCAAAAATTCGGTCGTCCAGATTTACGGGCACCTCGTCACCTCGCTGCGGGTAGCTTCCGATAACGCTGAAAGAGCAGCGATTGTCGATTCGTCAGATCGACACTACGTCCGCGGATGATGACGGCCGTTGCTTGCGTACTGGTTTCGAATGGATCGCCCGACCAAACCACGACGTTGGCGGTTTTTCCTGGCGCAAGCGTACCGTATTGTGTCGCCATGCCAAACGCTTCGGCGGGAGCGCGGGTGACGGCACTGATTGCAGCTTCATGGGGCATTCCAGCGCGCACGGCATTTCCAGCGAGTTGCCGCAATTTTCTCACGTTGTGGGTATCGTTCGTCGTAATAATGACCGAAACTCCAGCCGCATGCAAAAGAGCGGCATTGTCGTCCCGTGCGCCAAGGTTATCGAAAGACGTTGGCCCGGCCAAAATGGGATTGACGAGCACCGGAGTCTTGGCTGCTGCGAGTTGCCGCGCGACTTTCCAAGCCTCGGCGCCCCCGGCAATGATTGGTCGCAAATTGAATTCTTTGGCGACCTGCAAAGCTGCCAAGATGTCTGGAGCCCGCTGGACGTGAAAAACCACCGGAACTTTGCCGGTCAGCGCATTGGTAATCGCTTCCAGGTCCAGACGACTGGGAGCAAAAGGACGACTTTGGTTTCGTTCAAAAGCCCCCTTGTTTTTCTGGAACGTCCGCGCGTCGTCGAATGCTTCCCGCGTGCGCAAAAGCGCTCCCGCAGCGCCCCCGCGAGCGCCATCCATATTTTCGTCGAGGTGCACATGCAAAGCGAGCTCCGCGCGCCCGAGGGTTTCTTCGCGCGTTGTCCCGTCGAGATCCGCCCAGGCAGATAGGCCTGAAAAAAGCCCGCCGCTCGGAATGGCCCCGACCGACGTAATGCCGTGCGTCCGGGCAATACCAATCAAGATCGAGGCTGGATTGTAGCCGTCAGCGGCTCGAAATGCGGCCCGAATGGGATCACCGCCTCCGCGATCGTCATGATGCGTTTCGTCTTCGAGCGAAACTTCAATGATTCCAACACCCGTGAGGGAATCGATGAATCCGGGCGTGACAATGCGTCCTTTGGCATCGATCGTCGTCACACCCGCCGGAACGGCGAGGCCTTTGCCGACTTTTTGAACGAGACCTTTTTCGATCAAAATCGTCGCATCGGCAATGACCTCACCCGTGCCCGTGTGCACGCGACCCCCCACGATGGCCAATGGTGCCGCCACAGCTGGTGTCGTTTCTGCAGGTTTGGCTGGGCCGGGCGCCGGTTGCGCGGGCGCGTCGAAAGTCATGAATGATGCGGCCATGACGAACCCAAAAGCTGCGCCTCGCAAAAGTCCCATCTTGTTCATCGGGCACCTCCAGGCAGGAGCGATGGTTCAAGTCCGTTGTTTTGACCTAACTCGAAATCGCTCCATGGTGGGCGAGGTTTGGTTTTGTCGCGCACGGTAATTCCGTCGATCCAAACTCGTTCGGCCGATGCATACACCGAAAATGGATGACGATCCCAAAGCACGACGTCCGCGTCTTTGCCCACTTCGAGCGTGCCAGTTCGGTCATCGATTCCCAGGGCCCACGCGGGATTGGCGGTGAGCCACCGAATGGCGTCTTCATCCGTAATGGGAATGCCGACTTTGCGCCCACTTGAAACGGCTTTGCCCGCTTCTTGATTCATGCGTTGAATACCTTCGGGCGAATCAGTATGAAGAATGGGCATACCGCCGATTTCCTGAACCAAAGCGAGATTCTCGGGAATGCCGTCGTAGGCCTCCATTTTGAAGCCCCACCAATCGGCCCACGTGGAGACCGAAATCTTGCGTTGCGCCAAAACGTCGCGAATCTTGTACGCTTCGAGCGCGTGGTGAAAACTTCGAATCTTGAAGCCGATTTCATCGGCGAGTGAAATCATGGCCAGCATGTCGTCCGCACGATAACAATGCACGTGCAGCAGGATTTTCCCTTGAATGACCCCGATGAGCGTTTCTTTGACAGGATCTCGCGCCGGTGGTGAACCAGCGACGCTCGGCATTGGGGGCGAAATCGGTTTGTCCCAATTCTTCTGCCAGTCATCGCAGGCCGAAAAATATGGGTCGGCTTTGCATTTTGCTTGCTGCGTTCGCCGCAAATCCAATTCATTGAAGTAGTTCGATTGAGCGCGTTTGTCTTCGCCAATGCGCTTTGCTTCTGCTGCTCGATATCGCGTCCATTCCTCTTCGAGCTTTTTGGCCTCGAGAAACGCTTTTCGTTGCATGGCCAAATTGCCCATACGTGTTCGCGGCGCTGAATTTCTACCCTTCCCATACGTGCGTTTCGGGTTTTCCCCACAAGCCATTTTCAGCCCATCCGGGGCACCTCGAAAATGCATCAACTTTGCCGATTGCTCGGGCCGCAGTTTCAACGTAATGGCCCGACCCCCGACGAGATTCGCCGAGCCAGGCAAAATCTGAAATGTCGTCACCCCGCCCGCGACTGCTCGCTCAATTGCCGGATCCTGAGGCCAAAACGCATCTGCCGTGTGCACATCGGCCGTTACTGGGGCGGATACTTCGTTTCCGTCATCATGAGCCGTCGTGTCGGGCATTGCATAAACGCCAATATGGGAATGCGTGTCGATGATCCCCGGGGTGACGAACTTTCCCGCCCCATCAATGATTTGCGTTCCCTCGGGCACCGGTATCGCGGATTCCGAAATCGCAGTAATTTGGCCGCCGCTCAGCCAAATGTTACCCCGCGGAATCGTTTTTCCGGTCGCCAGCATCAGCGTCGCATTGCGGATCAGTATCGACGGTATCGAAGTCGGCAATGGTGGTTCCTGCCAATCGGCACCATTGGCGACTTCCCAGGGAAAGGGTTGCGTAGTCGTTTGAATTGTATCCCAACTCTCGGAATCCGGCGCGATTGCCGGGGGAGGGCTGGTCGAAGCACATGCGGCGAGGGTTATGAATAGCGGAACGAGGCTGTGCTGACGGCTGAAAGAAACGAACATCACCAGCGACGCTAGCACACCCGCGCGAAACACGAGCAAACACATGCAGTCGTCATGTGCAGAATCACGAAGCGACGACGTTTTCCTTCGCAACGTCCGGCAATCGCGCCACGACGAGCACGTTCGAGAATGGTGTCGAGCCCCAGGCCGGAAGAATCGTACAGGAAAAACCGCGTGCTTCGAGCCGGGCAGCGATGTCGCGTGCTGGGCGAAATCGCACTCGTTCTCCACGATTAAATCCTACGGCCGTGAAGAATTTTTCTTCGAACAACGTCGCCCAACTACGCCAACCCCGTTCCGTGTCTGCTTCGCGCACGAGCAATCGTCCGCCGGGTTTTACATGGCTCGCCGCGTTGTCGAGAATCGCGTCTTGCTCGTCGATCGTGAAGTAGTGCAACAGATCGATCAGCAACACCGTGTCTGCAGATGTCGCCTCGAACGAGCGCGCATCCGCCACCTCGAACGTCGCCGTCGCCGGCGATGCTCCATCAGGTCGAGCCGCTGCTGCTCGCTGAGCATGTGCGATCTTCGCGCGATCCCAATCAACTCCGTGCGCCCGTGTCGCTCGTCCGAGTTCGAGCAGCAAAATCGGCAACTGTCCGCGTCCTGTGCCGATGTCGAGAACATCGCCGAGGGCGTGTTCTCGTTCGCCTTCGACGTCAGCAATGAGCCGCGCGATCGGGTCGACCGCGAGCTTGATCCGCACGTAGTGAAACTGGCTTTTCTCGGCCGCCGAAGTGCTTTCTGGAGAGGCGTATCTCGAGGCCACACGTTCGGTTGCTAGCAGCCACGATGGCGCATCGGCGGGCAATCGATACGGCGGCAGAGTATTCGTTGCGGGTCGAACGATTCGTTTTATCGAGACAAACGACCATGTGCAGGCAAAACCAGCCACGGCCAGTCCCGCACCCAGCAGCGGAGCGCCCACGAGCAAGTGCGCGGCGAAGTCGACGAACGCTCCGTATCCCGCTTGGATTTCGCGATCGAGTCGGGGCCAATGACCCGTGCGCACACGTCCGCCGACTTGGACTTCTGCCGTAAGCAGCGCCGGTGCAAAAAACGGATTGGAGATGTTTGCCGCGACGTACGAGAGCACTGCATTCAAACGCAGCTTCAAGCACACGAACAACACGAGAAGCAGGTGCAGACCAAAGACCGGTTGCGACCCGATGAACAGACCTACGGCGACGGCGAACCCCAGACGCGTCGGCGTCAGATCTTCCCCCTGCAGGTCACGCAAGGCGCGTTTACATTCTTCGCGCCAGAAAGAAAACTTCGCCAAGGTTTGTCAGGGTCAAGTGTTTGTCACGGCGTTCATACGTTGGGACGAACGCGAGTTGCGGTCATCCTCGATGCGTCGTAGATGCATGCGTGCCGACTTGTTACCTGGATCGACCGTCAGTGCCGTTCGAAACGACGCAACAGCTCGATCTGGTGCACCAAGCGAGAGCATCGTCAGGCCGAGGAGCACATGGGCCGGGGCATAACGTGGGTTTGTCGAAATGGCACACGTGAGATGTTCACGGGCCAGCGCGTGGTTGCCTTGATCGCGATAGAGGGTGGCGAGTCGCGTGTGCAGGTCCGGAAAATCCGGGCACAAGTCGATCGCCCTTTGCAGTTCCGAGATCGCTGCCGGAACGCATCCCGCATCGACATAAGACTTCGCGAGGTCGGCATGTTGGTTGGCGATTTTTCCGCGCACGAAAGGATCGGTCATCGTGCCCGTGTGCCCCGCGCGCAAGCGATCGTAGGTGCCCCGCGCGGCCTCGTACTCGCCACTGTCGGCAAGCGTGATGGCGAGGTTCAAGAGGGCTTCGGTGTAACGCGGGTTTAGTTCCACTGCGCGTTCGAAGTGCTTCGTAGCCCCGAAGAGATCTCCGTGACTGTGGAGAATGTTCCCCAACATGTTGTGAACATCGGGGTAATCGCCGTGAAGCTCGAGCACCTGACGAAGGGCGAGTTCAGCGGCGGCGTAATCGCGACGTCCGTAACTTTCGCGAGCAACTCGAAGCAAATTCTCCTGGCGTTCTTGCATGTGTCGACTCTACGTCAGCCGATGTACGAACCACGAATTCACGGCACAAGAAACTGCCGCGGTGCATCGTGTTTTGACGAGACTGCGCGAGTTCGACGTCCTTGCGCATTACTTGCGGCAAGGCCTTCGGCGCGGTACGTCCCCAGCTGTGGCAGACGCACCGGAACCGATGATTCCCTTCGCAGATCGCACGGGTTCACACGCGGAAGACCTGGACGATGTGTCGAATCTTCAGGCGCCGATTCTCAAGGATCCGTTCGAACCCGCAACGCGTACGAAACCTCCACGTCTCGTCGTTCCGCCAGGGCGACGCGAAGTCGGACGGCGTGATGTTGCGGGACCACCAGCTGCTCCACGCGGACCTCTGTCCGCGCTTGGAAGTGGCTCAAATGCGGCCGGCCAAAATTCGCTCGGTTCTGGACTCGGTGCGTCTTTACGAACCATGCCGCGAGTGCATGCAGGCGTTGTGTTATCGCCGCGCATGACTGCGATCTTCGGTGGGCTATTTGGTTTGGCGACGATGACTTCGATCATCGCGCTTCTCATCCAAGTCGTCCCGCCGCGTGATGAACGAGCTCTCGTGGCCAACGCTGGCCTCACGCATCGTGTGAACGGTGATGCCCCCGAACAACCCGAGGCAACTGCTGGGACTCAAGCGAAGAAGCGTGAGCGCGTTGCGGTGCCTGGACCCTGGCGTTTGTCCGAGCTGAGTAAGGATCCTTCGGTCGAGATCGTTTCCGGAACGATTGGAACGAAGTCGTTCATCGATGCTCTGGCCGAGAAAAACGTTCCGAAGGCGCAGGCGTATCGCATCATGAAAGCCTTCGACGAGATTCGGAAGTTCGACAAATGCGGCAAGAAGGACAAGTTCCAAGTAGCCCTCGAACGTTCGAGCAAACGCGTGAAGGCATTCGAGTACGAAGTCAACGCGACCGACATCATTCAAGCGGCTGAAGATCAAGGCGGCATTCTCGTTGGCAAGAAGCTCGACATGCAGGTTGCCGAAGCGGAGTACGCCGGCGCGTTTTACATCTCGAAAGATCTTACGGCTTCGTACAAATTCGGCGGATTCGAAGACGGAGTCATCGCGCTCATCGATGAAGCGCTCGATGGTCGGATCTCGAGTGAAAGCTTCGAAGAGGGTGGGACGATTCGGCTCATCGCTGTGGAAGAGACGGCGCTTGGTTCTTTCTCCAAGTACAAGCGCGTCGTGGCGATGGAATATCGGCCTGCCGATCCCGCGGGCAAACCCATCCGCATCTACGCGTTTCATGGTCAAGAGTCGCGCGGGTATTGGGATGATCGCGGCAAGCAGCCCTATTCGGGAGGTTGGCAGTCGCCTGTTCCTGGTTCGCCGGTCACGTCGCGTTTTAATCCGAAGCGCATGCATCCGGTGTTGCACAAGATCATGCCGCACAATGGAACGGACTTTGGAGCATCGACGGGCACACCTGTTTACTCGGCGTTTCGTGGGGTCGTAGATTGGGTTGGTCCTGCCGGACCCAGTGGAAATCTCGTCACGATCATGCATCCGAACGGAGTGCAAACGGGTTACGCGCATCTGTCGAAGTACGCACCAGGCATCAAAGTCGGCATGAAGCTCGGTGTGCACCAGCTTGTTGGGTACGTGGGTTCGACGGGACGATCGACAGGTCCGCACTTGCACTTCAGTGCCAAGAAAAACGGTCAATTCTTCGATGCCGAAACATTGGTGAAGAAGGACGACGAGCGGGTGATGCCGCCGATGGATCGAGCTGCGTTCCTCGAGGTGAAAGCGGCGCTCGACAAGCGACTCGATGCGATTCCGTTGCCCGAGCCTCCGCGCGAGCCTTTGCGCAAGGCGACGAGTCCGGCGACGTCATCTTCGGCGGGTGCGGGTAGTGCGCCGAGTGGTCCTGCGCCTGTGGCAGCGCCGGTCGAGGAATACGCTGAGGGTGATGATGAGAGTGGCATTCCGATCCCGGCGCCTCTTTTGGGGTCGATGCCGATGGGTGCTTCTTCGGCGACGCCGATGTCGAACGGAGCGCCGCCATCGAAGTCGGCGCCTCCGGCGGCTTCAGCGGGTCCGGAGCCAGACGTGCCGGAAGACGATCCGGAAGAAGAATCGCAAGCGCACTGAGGAAAGTTTGTCCCGGCCGCGGTTTGTCCCCCATCACAAACAAAAACCTCGC
>DAOMZH010000304.1:0-10806 GCA_035437985.1 Polyangium sp. (in: bacteria)
AGCTTCTTTTCCGGCGAGTGCTGCCGTGTTTCAGGCGCTTGGTCGGGTGTTGCAACGCGGGGGCGCCGTGACGGTGCGCATGGGCAACCACGACGTGGAGTTGTTTTTGCCCGAGGTGCAAGCGGTATTTCGCAAAGCGCTGGGCCAACCCGATGATGTGGCGAAAAAACTTCTCTTCGTCAACGGGGACGAACCGCAGCTGTTGGAAATTGGGGGCACGCGCGTGCTCGTGACGCACGGCGAGCAGAACGACGATTGGAACCGAATCGATTACGAAAAACTGCGTGAGGGCGGGTCGAAGTACAAGTATGCGCCGGGGTCGACGCTGGTGAAAAAGATTTTGAATCCCGGTGTTTCTCAGGCGGGAATGCGATTTTTGAGTTTGCTCAAGCCTGATTTTCAGGGCGCAGCGTTGACGGCCTTGGCGGTGGATCCTTCCGCGGCCAAACTCGCTTGGCAGGAAGCCTCGCTCAGCATGCTCTGGCAATTGTATCGGCGCGCGGACATGGCGTTTACGTTTGCCGAGGGAACTCCGGAAGAACAAGATTTTGGTCTTGACAAACGCCTTGCCCTAGCGGGCCTCGATGAAGCCGAGCTCGAAGCCCTCGAGAAGGAAATCGATCCCAACGCGTTGGTCATGTTCCCTGACGACCCCAAGCGGAATTCGGCGATGGCCAAGCTCGGTCGCGCTGCGCTTTCGCAATATGCGCGGATGCAGAAGAAAATGGCCGGATCGGCGGCCGATGATTACTTCTTGCTCGATCCTGACGAAGCCGAATGGAAAGAGGCGCAGCGTTTGTCCGCGAAGTACTCGACCAACGCCATCATTTTCGGGCATAGCCATGCGGCGCGTTTCCGTCATGATTCCGAATTGCTCTACTCCAACAGTGGAACGTGGATTGGCCTCATGAAATTGCCGAGCCAAGATGCGTCGATTGACGATTGGGTTGCGTTCCTCGAAGAACTTCGGAACAACAAGGGGCTTGACCCGGCCAAACAGAAAGTGGCCAAAGTCCTGACGAAGTTCACGGCGATTTTGGTAGCGCCGCACGATCGCGGGGGAGCCTCGATTTCGCTTGTGGAATGGCTCGATGGCGACATGCGCACATTACGTTCGGGTTGGGTTCCGCGACGAAATGCCTGATTGTGTAGGGGAGAAAAACCATGTCGATTCAATTGTTGCTCGCGCGCGAGGATGGAACGCCGTATTTGCCCGATGATGGCGTTCCGGATGAAAATGCCACGCTGGCGATTGAAAAGAAGGGAGAAAATGAAATTGACTCCTTTTTCAACAGCGACCAAAATCCCAATGACTTGGCCGAGCAGCGATGGGGGCTGGTCATTGCGGACAATGATGAGGGTAGACGTTTGGCCGAAGTCATTGCGCCATTGGTCGCATTGCGTCGAGAACAGCAAAATGGAAAACCCATCAAGCTTCTCACGGCTCCGGTGGGGATGACCGCGGAGCAAACCGGAAAATGGTGGGCGAACGTTTATAACGCCGAAAGAAGTGACAACAAGAAGGTCGATCGGCCACGTTACTTGCTCATTTTAGGCGATCCCACGCAGATCACGTGGGAGGCGCAAGAACGGATGGCGGCTGGCGCATACGTCGGCCGGTTGTCATTCCCGAAAGAAGCAGATTACGAAGCCTACGTGGCCAAACTCCTCGCTTATGAGCGGGCGGCCAAGAAGAATACGCCCAAAGTGCGCGCTACGTTTTTCACGGTTCGTGACGGCACAGCAGCGACCGGAGCAGGCGATCGTGGTTTGATGAAGCCCACCGTCGACGCGGCGCGGGTGGGGCTCGTCGAAAAAGATTTTCCGGCTGCGGATATCACCCATCTCGGCGTGGATTCTCCGGTCTCTCCCGAAGAATTTCTGCGCGCCGTCGAGTCTCGCGATCCGCGGATGCTCTTCACGATCAGCCATGGATTGGGAACGTCCAAAGAAACAGCCGAACAAGAACGACTCCGGATTCAAGGCGCGATGAGTTTTGGTTCGGGCAAGAAGATCACGGGCGACGACATTGCCAATCGCGTCTTTTTGCCTGGTGGCGCATGGTTTTTCTTTGCGTGCTTCAGCGCCGGTACTCCAAACCGCACCGCGTACCGCCATTGGCTCCGCGCCATGAAAGATGCGGGGCTTGGCGTAAGGGCCAGCGACATTGATGCAGTCATGTCGGCCTTGCCCGAAAAAAACGCGTTTGTCGCGTCATTGCCGCAAAAAGCGCTGGCCAATCCCGATGGACCGTTGGCGGTCATAGGCCACGTCGACTTGGCGTGGACCTTCAGCTTCCAAGACGCGTCGAAGAAATGGCGTTCGAGCCGATTCCATGGAGTCTTCCGCGGCCTTGTGGATCAGTCACGCATCGGGCCTTCGTTTGCCGATCTGCAATTCGTCCTCAACGATACCAATTCTGATTTGACGGACATGATCGATACGGAAGTCCGAGCCAAAGAAGAAAACGAGATCCTAGCCGATGCGGCTGAACGGCCCGCAATCAAAGCTGGCTTGTGGATGTTGCGCCAAGACCTTTATGCCTATGTTCTTTTGGGTGATCCCGCGGCGCGCATCGCCGGGATGGCCACGCCTGAAGAAGTGAGGCGCAAGGTTCCAAGCATCTCGCTCGATGTGGCGCGGGGGCTTGTCACGGCAAACCCAGGCGACAAGACCGCAGCAGCCGACGCTGCACCCGTAACATTCGGCGCCACTTCAGGCGACGACGCCCCGCGGAGCCTCGCTTCCATCGACCCCGAACGTATCGAATCGGCCGTTTTTGCCAGTGTGAGCAATGAGGGCCTCGATGCCTTGGCCAAAGAATATGGAGTCGAGCGCAGCGAACTCGATACGTGGATCGATACCTACAAGCAAGGCGGACGCGCTGCAGTGAGCAAGAAAAGCCGCGACTGATCCCGCATTCTCCTGACTTTGCCCCGCCAAACCTTCCTTCATAGCCCTGGACGAACCCCAATTTTGGTGTTATGCGCTGGGGCATGACCAAACCTATTCTCAATCTCGACGAACTCGAATTTTCCCGCGAAAGCCGGCACGGCGACAAGTTCGAGGCGAAAATGGCGCCCATTAGCCCGCGCCTGGGGGCCAAGAAACTCGGTTACAACGTCACGGCCGTGGCTCCGGGCAAATGCGCATTTCCTTTTCACAATCATCACGCCAACGAGGAAATGTTTTTCATTCTCTCGGGCGAAGGAAAATTGCGGTTTGGCGAAGCGGAATATCCAGTTCGTCAGGGCGATATCATTGCGTGCCCGCCTGGAGGTCCCGACAAAGCTCATCAGCTGGTCAACACCGGTTCGACGGAATTGCGCTATCTCGCAGTGAGCACCACCATCGATACCGACATCTTCCAATATCCAGATTCTGGCAAGTTCGGCGCGGTGGGTGGGCGTTTGCCAGGAACGCGTCCACATGAAGCCACGTTTTCCGGCTTTTTCCCGGAAAAAGGCCGCGTCGACTACTGGGAAGGCGAATAAGCCTCCCAAGCTCGAGCAGCCCGTTGATCTCGACAGCGATGCGCTGTGATACAGTTCGCACGTGCAATCTAGATATCGTGCCGCCGACGCGACACCATTCATCGAAAAATACGCTCCGCGCTGGGGCGAAGACCTCGCCTTGCGCGTCTACACCTCGCGTTTGCTCGGACAAAGTCCCGAGCTCGTTTTGCATGGAGGTGGCAATACCTCCGTCAAGACGACCATCACCGATTTCGTTGGAGATGCAACGGATGTCCTTTATGTCAAAGGAAGCGGCTGGGATCTCATAAACATCGAGCCCGAAGGTTTTCCCGCGTGTCGCATCGGTGCTCTGCGACGTTTGTGCGAAGTGCCCAGCATGACGGACGAACAGATGACGGCTCAACTCCGAGCCCAACTCATCGATCCGAATTCGCCAGCACCGTCCGTCGAAACCCTGCTCCACGCATTCTTGCCCGGCAAATTCGTCGATCACACGCATGCGGATGCAGTGCTCTCGGTCGTTGATCAACCCGACTCCGCCAAACTCGTCCGCGATGTTTTCGGCGATCGTGTTCTCTTCGTGCCGTATGTCATGCCGGGTTTCGTGTTGGCGCGCAAAGTCGTGGACATGTGGCGCGCGTACATGCAGAAGCTCGGACGCGAGCCGAGCGCCATCATCCTGGACAAACACGGTATCTTCACGTGGGGGGAGACAGCCGCGGACAGCTACGAGCGGATGATTGCGTTCGTTACGCGGGCCGAACGTTGGCTCGTCGATCGTGCTCCGGATTCGCGGCGCACCATTGCGAGTCCTTCACCCGATGCGTGTGAGCGATTGGCGCCTGTGCTTCGTGGAGCGTTGATGCGGGCCTCTGGAGAGCCATGGATCGGGACATTTCGGATGAGCCCGCAAACGCTCTCCTTTTGCGATCGCGATGATTTGCAAGAAATTTCGCAACGTGGATGCGCCACGCCCGACCATGTTTTACGAACCAAACCCAAACCGCTTTTTCTGCAACTGCCCAACACCGAAGACAAGCAAGCCATCAAGTCGGCGGTGGATGCAGGCATTGCCGCGTATGCGCAAGAGTATCACAGCTACTTTCAGCGTTGTTCCGCGATGCATCCGGGAGAACGGAAAGAACTCGACCCTTGGCCTCGGGTGATTCTCATCCAGGGGCTGGGAGCATTTACGGCCGGAAAAACCCGCAAAGACGCGGAAATAGCTGCGGATATTTACGAACACACATCGGTGGTCATCGAGCTCGCGACCGCGTTTGGAGGGTACGAACCGGCGAGTGAAATTGACCTTTTCGATGTGGAGTATTGGTCGCTCGAGCAGGCCAAACTCGCGAAAAAAGGAGCATCGAAGCCGCTCGATGGACGCGTGGCTTTCGTGACGGGAGCAGCGTCGGGCATTGGGCTGGCCATAACGCGCGTGCTGCTTGGTGCCGGCGCACATGTGACGCTCGTGGACAAGAACGAAGATGCAATCGATCGCGTTGCGGATCAGCTGGCGTCGGCGTTTGGAGACCGAGCATTTGCGTTGCCTTGCGATGTGACGCAGCCCGAGGAAGTGCGGAGCGCGATACGCAAAGCGGCATTGCGGTTTGGCGGACTGGACCTCGTGGTTTCCAATGCCGGACGCCCGTATGAGGGAGCGATTCACGACGAAAAGGGCGATCATGCGTTACGTGCGTCGCTCGAGGTGAATTTGCTGGGGCATCAAAACGTCAGTCGTTACGCAGCCGAGCTTTTGATCCAGCAGGGTGCGGGTGGAACGCTTTTGTTCAATGCGTCGAAGAGTGCCTTCAATCAGGGGCCGAACTTCGGTCCTTATGCGATTCCTAAAGCGGCCCTCATCGCGCTCATGCGGCAATATGCGGTGGATCTTGCTCCCTATGGCATTCGCGCGAATGCCGTGAATGCGGATCGAATTCGTACGGCCCTTTTCGATGGCGGCATGCTGGAGACGCGAGCGCGGGCGCGGGGGGTTGGCGTGGACGAGTATTTCCGTGCCAACCTTTTGCGACGGGAAACGACGGCAAACGATGTGGCCCAAGCTTTCTTGTATTTGGCCACGGCCGAAGCCACGACGGGATGTGTCATCACCGTCGATGGCGGAAACGCCTCGGCATTTCCACGGTAACGCTTGAAGCGTGCGTTCAGGGCTGCGTATGATGCAGCTGTGCGATCACTCAAAACCCTGCTCATGCCTGCGCTCTGTGCGCTCAGTTTGTCCACGACCGGCTGCATCACGAAGATGATTCTGGATGGCCAGATCGCCGGTACACGCCAAGCTTCCGCGGCAATCGATTCGCTCCACGACTATGAAATCGCCCGCGTGACGGCCTTCAATGGCATTTCACAATTCGAGGGCATGCATTACTTGGCCCCGGAAAATACCGATGCGCTCTTCATGCTCACGAAGAGTTGGACAGGGGCGACGTTTGGCTGGATCGAAGACGAAGCGGAACAAGCCGAGGACGATGAAGGGCTTGAAGGGCCGAACTTTTTGCATCTCCGTGCTCGCGCGATTGCCGGATACGACCGCGGACTTCGTTACGGATCGCAACTACTCGAACACTATTACCCAGGATTCGATTCGGCGAAAAAAACCGACAAGACGCTCCGCGCCTATCTTGCACAATTCACCGACCCGGAAGAACACACCGGGGCGCTTTTTTGGACCGGATATGCGTGGATCAGCAAAGTGAACATGGGCCGCGACGATCCGGCATTCGTGGGCGAGCTCTACATCGGAGTGGCAATGCTCGAACGGGTCATCCAGCTCGACGAAAAGTACATGTTCGGCAGTGCGCACACGATTTTGGGTGCTTATCACGCGCGATCGGCGATGGCGGAGCTCGAAGAATCGAAAACGCACTTCGAGAAATCGATCGCGATCACCGGGGGCAAACTCCTGCTCGCCAAAGTCCAATATGCCGCGAAATACCACTGCACCAAGGGCAACAAAGACGAGTACGTCAAACTGCTCACGGAAGTGATGGAGGCTGAGGATCCGTTTCCGGAGCAGCGATTGCAAAACGTGATCGCGAAGCGCCGAGCGCAACGTTATCTCGGCAAAGCGCGGATGCGCGAATGTGCGTTCGAGTGACCCGCGTCCAGTCCCAAATAACGTAAAATCGGGGGTATGGGGGCAGGCTGCGAGCCCCCATCGTAAACAAAACCTCGCGAAGCGCGCTTGTTAGCGCGCGAAGCGAGGGATCAGATCTGACTCGGATTCGAGGCTCTGCCCCCATACCCCCGGGGAGTCAAATTGAGACCCCGCCTCCAACTCTTGACTCAACCGCCATCCTTCCCGGCGTTGAGCATTTCTTTCATCAAGTCATCCATGTCGTCGCCGGGTTTGTCCTTCGCCGGTTCGGCTGCATCGGGAGCACCCGCGTCCGCCGCATTGGATCCACCACCGAGCATTTCTTTCAGCAGATCATCTTCATTAAACGAATCGCTGGCATCCGCACCTGCATCCGGCGTTGCCGCGACCGCAGGTACCACTTCGGGCGTGGGTTTCTTCTCTTCAGGTTTTTCAGCAACCTCGACACCCGTTCCGTCTTTGCCCCAACGCGCAATGTCCTCTTTGGAACACGGCTTCAGGTTGTTCCGATCCTCCTGAACACATTCCAAAAGCCAGGCTTCACGCGGAGCAACACCTTCCTTTGCCGCTTTTGCCCGAATCTCTGCAATTTCGGACCGCATCGTGAACTCGGACATCGAAGGCACCACGATGACCACGCCGAGGCCCACGGCCAAGAGCACAACAAACGGAAGCACGACTCGATACACCTCGACGATCGGTTTGGAGAACCGGAAGCTCGAGATGAACAGGTTCAGACCAACGGGCGGCGTGACGTACGCGATCTCGAGGTTCAACAGGAACATGACCGCGAGGTGGAACGGATTGATCTGAAACGCAGCGGCCAAGGGAATGAGCAGCGGCAATGCCACGAGCAGTGCGCTGAACGCATCCATCAACATGCCCAAGATGAACAGGAAGATGTTGAGTACGATGATGAACTGCCAAGCAGCGTTCATGCCGCGCTCGACGAACCATTGCAGGATCGCCTGAGGAATTTGCGCCGCGATGATGTAGTTTGTCATGGCCGTAGCCATGGCGAGGATCAGGATGATCGCGCCGGACAACGTCATCGCGTCCTTGGCGACCTTGACGACCTTGCGCGCCGTGAGGTCTTTGTAGATGAACACCTCGACGACGAGCGTGTAGATCGCAGCCGCAGCCGCGCTTTCGTCGAGCTCCATCAGGCCGCTACCCAGCCCGAGACCAACGAGCAACGGCGTGAAGAGTTCCCACTTCACATGCCAAATCGCGGACGCAACTTCCGCCCATTCAAACTTGGCGCGGGGAATTTTCGAGTTGAGTCCGACGTAAAACGAATAGCCGCAGACGAGGACCATCAGCAGGAGGCCCGGAGGCAACGACGCTTTGTACGCGGCTGAAACATCTACGCCCGCGATGAACGCGTAGATCATCACGAGCGGGCTTGGAAAGAACAACAGACCCATCGCGCCGGCTGTCGTCACGAGACCCAGCGTGAACTTTTCGCTGTACCCCTGGCTGCGCAGAGCTGGATACAAGAGCCCGCCGATCGCCACGATCGTCACGCCACTGCCACCGGTGAGCGTCGTGAAAAACGCACTCGCGACGACACACACGATCGCCAAACCCCCAGGCAACCATCCAAGAACCGCCGTCGCTGCCCGCACGATGCGATCGGGCGTTTTCGACTCGGCCATCAAGTACCCGACAAACGTGAAGAGCGGGATGGTGATGAGGATGGGAGAGCTTTGAAATTTTTCTTCGAGGACGTTTGCCGCGATAAACCGTACGTGTTGTTCGTTGATCTGATCTGCGTTGAGCCACGACAGAATCGAAATCGCGCCCATGACCGCGAACAGCGGCATGCCAACGAGCGTGAGAAGCGCGAGGACGATGGTGGAGAGTTTCATCGGGCCGCCTCCGCCGTGGGTGCATCATCCTCGTCGGGTTCGTCCGCGTCGGGTTCGACGGATGCATGCCCCGCAATGACGAGCAACGCGCGGAGCACGACGCGTACACCGATCCAAAACAAACCGAGGGACCAGATGAGGTTCAGGTCGTGTTCGAGGGCGCCTTTGGCAGATTCGCCCGGCAACGTGACGATGGGCACGCGCGGCTCGTTCTCCATGGATGGAGGTGCCTTCATCGATTCCAATTCTTCGGCTTTGAACTGTTCGGCAAACCCGGATTCGACGAGCCACGTGTTCCACTGGCGACCATTCATTCGATTCGGTGCGTCCCAACGAACTCCACTGAACACGACATCAGGCATGGTTCGCAGATCCAAACCGAGCTGTTTGTAAAACACGAACCGATGAGTGGCCGAAATCGTCCGAATGCCAGCGACTTTTTCCGACATGGACGCCTCGGAGCGCTGACTAAATCCTTGAATCGAGATGTAGTCGAGGAACCCGTACGAACTGATGAAGCACACGGCGGCTGTTGCGACTGCGCCGAGGACGTGGACCGGAACGCGCCATGAAGGGCGCATGAAACGCAGGACGACGTCGATGTTGATGTGTTTCGAGCGGGCTGCGGCAAGGGCTGCTCCAACGAGCGCAACGACGATGGTCAAACGACTGGACAGACCCCGCAGGCCACCGACCAACGTCAGGGCAGAACCTTCTTGGAGCCAGTTGAGAATCGCATCAAAACGCGCGATACCAACGGCGCGCCACGCCGAAGCGCTGGCGACTCCCACGATGATGCCTCCAACCGTTGCGAAAGCACTCTTCGTCTCGTCGAGCTTCAGTCCCCATTGGGCGACGAGACGAGCGATCCCTCCGAGCACAGCTGCTCCGACAAACATCCGAAACACAATGCCCGCAGAGCTTTGGGACGTGACGGGTGACGCCATCCCGCGAAGGGAAATCCAAAAGACGAGCGACAAGACGAGGGCCATGAGAGCCACGAACAACAGGCGCGATTCGAACCAGGTGAGTGCACGTTCGACACGCACGAAGCCATTGGCCCAAGCAGCTCCTGGTGGATGTGCTGCAGGCGCTGAAGCCTTCGCGTCGCCCGTTGCTTCAGGGGGCTCGATTTCTGATGCTGAGTCTTTTGCGGTTTCTTCGGCGGGGGCTTGGTCGTCCGCTCGAGACTCGGCATCTTGCTCGACCGATTTTGCTTCGTCGTTCCCGGGGGAACTTTCCTGTTCCGAAGCACTGCTTTCAGCGTCGGCCTTGTCCTCGTCTGCTGCCATGGGCACGACATTAGCGGTTTCGTTGCCGTCGGGTAAACGGGCCAAACGCGCCCTGCCGGTTGCTGGCGACCGATTTGGCTCGATCCCCGTCCGACCCGTCGCAGTGACCACGTTCGGTGTCGTTCACGTGCCTGGAGCACCCCAGTCCGAATGGAAACGTAGTATCAGGGAGGCACGTGATGTCGGCTAAGCCCAACGTCTTGCCAACTGGCTACACGGGATCGGAAACAGGCCATCCCGCAACGCTCCTGGATGGAACGCCCTATCGCTTCATCGCCCCGCTCGGGCGTGGCGGGATGGGAGATGTCGTCGAAGCGGAACACGTGGCCCTCGGCAAACGTGTTGTGGTCAAACTATTGCAAGAGCGGCACGCGCACCGACCGGACTACGTGGATCGGATGCGCATCGAAGCGCAAGCGCTCGCAAAGATCTCGCACCCCAATTTGGTGCAAGTCACCGACTTTGGACAAACCGCACAGGGACGAACGTTTCTCGTGATGGAACGGCTACGTGGCCGCAACCTGCGCGAAGAGCTCGAAGAGCGGAAGGTCCTACCCGTCCTCGAAGCCATGAACATCGTGCGCCAGTCGTTGCAAGGGCTCGCTGCCGCTCACGATGCAGGCATCGTCCATCGCGATGTGAAGCTCGAGAATCTTTTCCTGTGCGAACCCACAGGGGGATCGCATCGACGAACCGTGAAGGTGCTCGATTTTGGAGTCGCCAAGGTCATTGGTTTGACGGGGGAAAACACTCCGTTGCCGCTCGCATTTCCCACAGCGGAAGGCGTGGCGATGGGTACACCGCGTTACTTCTCCCCCGAGCAAGCCCGCGGGCGCGAAGTCGATTGGCGAACGGATGTGTATGCAGCCGGGATCGTTCTCTACACGCTCATCACCGGACGCGGACCCTTCGATCGTCACACGACGCTCCTGGAACTGACGCGAGCCCACGCATTCGAACAACCCGAACCGCCATCACGTATCGCGGGCCAGTTTGTCCCTCCAGAACTCGATGCCGCAGTCCTGAAAGCTTTGGCCAAAGAGCCGATC
>DAOMZH010000305.1:0-10801 GCA_035437985.1 Polyangium sp. (in: bacteria)
GCAACCCAAGACATCGCCGTGGATGGGTTTTACCTCGAAGCACTCTCGGACAAACGCCAAGCCGCGTTCTCGGGACTTCGAGTCGGAGCCTTTCGGATCGCGATGCTCGTGGGCAAAGGTGGACTCGTCGTTTTGGCGGGATTGGCCGGTGGTTGGAAAGCCGCGTTTTTTGCAGCGGCGGCGATGATGCTGCTGCTCGGTCTGGGACACGCGTTGCTCTTGCCTCGTCCCCAGGCGATCGCCCGATCCGAATCCAAGACGTGGAAAGCGTTTGTCCAAGCCTTCGTCTCTTTCTTGAAGCAACCCAAGGTTGGTCTCGTTCTCGCGTTCATCCTGACGTACCGTGCTGGGGACGCGCTCATGTTCAACATGGGCACTCCGTTCCTGAAGGACCTGGGTTTGTCACTCACGCAACGCGGCGTCGTGAGTGGCACGTGGGGCACGCTGGCCTCCGTAGGCGGCTCGATGCTCGGAGGCATGATCGTGTCGCGATGGAGTTTGGAACGGACGTTGCGCCCGATCGTGCTCGCACAAGGTCTGGCAATTCTGCTCTACGCGTGGCTTGCGTATACGCGCCCGTCTCTGCCCGTGATCACGGGCATCGTGCTCGTCGAACAGCTCGTCGCCGGCATCGGCACCGCAGGTCTGATGGTGTTTCTCATGCGGCGTTGCCAAGGCGCCTACAAAGCGTCGCACTTCGCCATTGGCTCCGCGCTCATGTCCCTCACGACCACCCTCGCCGGCATCTTCAGCGGCAAATTGGCCGCGCGCGTGGGCTTCCCCGTCTTCTTTCTCCTCGCCTTCGCTGCCGCCATCCCCGGCATGTTGCTCGCATGGTTCGTCCCAACGAACCGCTCCGACGAACCCGCCTGAATCATCAATCGGTCAGTGTTGGCTCCGTAGAATTTGACGAGACAAACACGTCGATCGGTTCCGGAGGACACGCGCCACGCACTGCACGCTCTTCGAACGTGTCGTTTGTCCAGGCGTAGAGACCTCCTTCGATGTCTCCGTCCTCGTTCGTCTTGAGCCAAACGAGAGGCCGTTCGTTGACGAGCAATTCGCCATGTTCGGTGCTGACCGCGGCCGACCATGAACCGCTGTTTCCGTAAAAAATCCCCTCGTTCCACGCGCCAGAAGGATGATGCGTGTGGCCAAAAATCACCGCGCGCGCTCGATGCACGCGGGCGAGCCTGTGCATCACATCCGTCACGCGCTCCCAAGAATCCGTGAGTCGAGGTTGGGGTGCGAAGCGGTCGTAGATCGGAAAAATCACCAGCGGCAAAACCAACCACATGAGGCCCGAGGGCAAACCCTGCGTCGACGCGAGGCCGATTCCAAGAAGCAAACCCGTGAAAAGAACGAGCACCCGATCGACCCAAAGATCGCGCGCAATCCCGAACGGATCATCTGCTGGACGTTCGAGCAATCGCGCATGACGCGCCGTCGCCAAGAGGCGTGCTCCTGTCTCGCGAACACACGCGCGAATGTTGTTGCGAGCGCGCGTGCGATGCGGACGCTGCCGCGCGCGAAGGATGCGCCTCACGATGCTGAAAAGGCCCATCAGCCACACCAAAACAATCGAGCGCCGAGTGAACAGGTAGTAACGAAGCCAGTGCCGCGCGTAGCCTGCCTTCGTGAGGTTGAACGATCGATCAACGTGCGGATTGAAGTACCCGAGTCGCGAAACGAGCACGCGCGTGCCGATCGAACCGATCGTCGGAACGATCTCGCGACCGTCCTCCAAGTACGGCTCCATCGGGTACCGAAACGCGCAATACGGGTCGTACAAATGCCCGTGCTCGATGAGGATTGCTTCCGGCGTGAGGTGGAACCAGGCGCGAAAACGAATTCGCTGTTGCAAGGTGTGCTGCGTGGGTGAAGAACCGGGGTTAGCCAAGGCGCAATGCGTGAGACGCGCGACGAGAAGCGAGCGAACTTCGGGGAGGGTGAGGGCGGCGTCGTGATTGCCGGAAATGAAAACGATGTCGTGTCCGCGCACGAGCACGCGGCCGAGGGCTTCGAGGAAGAGGGGATGATCGTCGAGAATTGCCGCCATTGCGGGCACGGAGTGTTCGGCGGTGCGGGGTAAATCATGAAATTCGCTGACGCCCTCAATGACGCGCGGGGCGTCGAAATCGAAAATATCGCCGTTGAGCACGAGGGTGAGGGCCCCTTTGGCAATTCGATCGCCGAGGGCGTCGAGCATTCGGCCGATTTCGGCGTCGGGGAGGCAAGAGCGCTGGCGATAACGCATCCATTCGCCGGTGCCAGGTTCGACTTCGCAGAGATGAATATCGGAAATGACGACGGTATGTCGCATCGAACCGAGGCTGACATGCTCGGGATATTGCGGCTGTCAGGGAATTGCCCATGAAAATGTCGAGGTGATTCAGGGGATTGCCGTAAGGGATCGGCGGATACGAATTCGATCTTGAAAATCGAATATGATGCGACCGGACGAACCAATCAGGTCGGTGGTCGTGGGGGGAGTTGGTCGAGATGCCCGCGTTTGACGTACAAGAGCGATGGTTCCATTGCGCGCAATGCGGACGCACGTTTGCCCACGTGGCGAATCCACACCTGCGGGCCGTGAAGACCATTTTCGTCTTCGACAGAGCCTTCGATGACGAACAATTCTTCTCCACCCTGGAGACTTCGTTCGCCAAGGCGCGCACCGCGCTCCAAACGCACGAGCTGGTTTTTCTCGGCGCGGTATTCGTGGAGTGGACGAATGTGCACGCCATTGCCATGATCGAGCCATCCGGTATTTTCGCGCCAATCGATACGCACGAGGGTTTGGTCGTCGGGAAGCATCCACCACAACTTGACGAGAATGACGCTTCCAGGATCGGTATGGGGCGAGTGCCGGGTGCCTACGGGGTTGCGCACGTAAAACCCAGCGGGATAATCGCCGTGTTCGTCAGAAAAAACGCCTTCGAGGACGAGAAACTCTTCGCCTCCGCTATGGGTATGGGGGCTGAATCGGCTTCCGGGAGCATAACGGACGATGCTGGTGACGCGGGCGACTTCTTCGCCATCACGTTCGAGCATGCGGCGATCGACGCCGGGCATGGGGGAGGCGACCCACGGTTGGGTGGAGCCATCGACGCGGGCATCGAGGGAGAGGTCGGCGTGGAGTTTCATAGGGTTGGATGCGGGCCATCATGGCCGAAATTGAGGTTGCTCGCAATGAAATAATGGCGGTACCCGTGCTGCCGATTGAATCCGAGGTTATTGGCACGCGCCATAGGCGCGACAAACCTCATCGACGCAAACGAGCTGTTCGGCACATGGACAAGCTTCGCCTTCGGTGCCGAGTTTTTCGCATACGCCTTTGTTTATGTCGAGCGGGTCGAAGCCGACGCAATGGGCTCCATGTGCACACTGTGAATAGCGGTTGCAATGTTCACCCGGGAGCGGCATGTGCGCGCAGGTTCCCGATGGTTCGCACATGCCCTTGACGCAAACGACGCGGCAATACAACCCCGCTGCACACATGACTGTGGGATAATTGATAGCTGTGCACGCGTCGCCGTCGCCCAGGTAGATAGGTGCCGTGCAAATGTGATTGTCGGGGCACAAGAGATCAGCACGACAGGAGCCGACTGAGCAATCTTGTCCTTCGACGAGTCCGGTGGGTTTGGCAGTACAGACGTTGGCCTTGCAATAATAGGAGGCGCATTCGCCATCGATCGCGCAGCTTGCTCCGTCTGGTGCGTACTCTTTGCAAATCCCGTCAATGCATCCAAGGCCATCGAGGCAGGGCCTTTGGGCGTTGCACGGGCCGCCGACATCGGATTTGGCGGTGCACACAAACAGTGTTTGCACGGGATCCTCGTTGCAATACAACGGAACTTGGCATTCAATGCCGTGCGTCGTGCATTCTTCACCGAGCTTTTTCCCGCCAGGTTCGCAAATACCATTTTCGCAACCACCTTCGGTACAAACGTCAGTTGATTCTATGCACGATTCGCCCAGATTTCGGGCATTTTTGCAGATGCCGCAATCGTCGACGACGCTGTGGTCGCAATAGCCGCTGGCGCATTGCACATTGGCAAAACATGCCGATCCCGTGGTGAGCGAGCCTTTTTTGTCGTGTTCAGGAAATAATAAATCGCCCTGATAACCGACGCACGAAGGAAATACGCCGCCACCCAAGCAAGATGCGGTGGGCAGTTGATTGGAACAGCTATCAATATCCGCTGCAGTGAGAGTCACCCCAGGTGCCGTGGCGATTCCGATGCACGAGTCGACAAACGCTTGTTCGTCCGGGAGACCTGCATAAAGTCCCGGTCCCGTGCAACGTTCGGCATACGCGACTTTTTGTGCGTAAAGCTCTTGACACGCCATCTCGATGCTTGGAGAAATCTCGACGGATGCGCATTGCGGGACGAGCAAGTTTCGACAAACCGAATCATCGACGTTTTGGGGTGGTGCGGGGGCCTCGCAACTGGCGAGCGCGAAAACGCACGCGAGAGAAAGAAATGCAAAAATGCCTTGCGACGAGGTAAAAAAGCTACGCATGAGAAACCTCCCGGAGTAGAGATTCAGCGTGACTGGTCGTTTTGGGTTCGTCAACGACAAAATGGGTCATTGCCCATCTTCGTTGGCAAAATGCAATCCGAGCCAAACCGTTGGTCGTGCCGGATCGGTCCATTCCACGCGATGGCGTACGTGGGCGGGAATGAGGACGTGATCGCCTGGGGACAATGCTTGTATTTCTTCGCCTTCGATGCGCAATCCCGCCGAACCTTGGAGGAGAATGACCCATTCGGCTCGTTCCTGGTCATACCATTGGCCGGGTGGAGTGGCCTGACCTGTCGAGACAATTCGTTCGAGTTTGAAATGCGGTGTCTGCAGCAACGTTTCAAAAAGCTCGTCGGGCATGGAAGCGGGAAGGTTGGCGAAAAGGTTTTTCGGGCTCATGGGAGGTTACGCTTCATTATTGCAACGGTTGTTTGTCGCGTCGATGAGCTGAACAGGGTGGCCGATCGACGTATCTAGCATGTCATTGAGTTCGTCCGGATGAAATTTGTAGAGACTGACTTTAGAACCAACACGCGAGTTCGCCCCATCGCATTGTAACCGTCTGCGTCTGTGAAATGTAGCACAATTGTTTTCCAAGTGTTCTGGATCATGAAAATTTTTGTTGAAATACGTTGGCAGAGAGGCTAAGGGGTCTTGGCGATGAATTCGATTGATGTTCGTAAAGAGTTTCCAGGTCTCGCTGACAAGACCTTTCTCGATGCCGCCTGTGTGAGTTTGACGCCTGATCGAGCGAGACGTGCGATCTCACAATTTCTGGACATGGCGGTTGTGTGTTCTGCGGTCGATGCGTCGGCACATCACATTGAAATGGACATGATGCGTAGCGAGCCGATTCGGCAAGCGGCTGAATTGCTTTCTGCATCGCCGAAGAATATTGCGCTTGTCGAAAGCACCACGCATGGGCTCAATATTGCGGCCAATGCTCTACCTTTGCAGCGTGGTGACAACGTGCTCATTGCTGATACGGAATTTTTGCAAGTGGCGATACCGTGGGAGAGCAAGCAACAAGCGATGGGGGTTGAAGTCATCCCGGTACGGAGCGCAAATGGCCAGCTCGAGGTGAAGCATTTCGAGGCCGCGATGACGGACCGCACGAAGGTCGTGTGTGTGTCGTCGGTTCAGTGGTGTTCTGGCAACCGGCTTGACATGCGTGCTCTTGGTGAGCTGTGTCGTACCCGTGGCGTATGGTTGGTGGTTGACGCCATTCAAGAGATAGGGGCGATGCGAGTCGACATGCGTGAGCAATATGCTGATTTTCTCATTGCCGGGGGGCACAAGTGGCTGAATGCGCCATTCGGGTGTGGGCTCATGGTCGTTTCGGAACGTGTGCTGCAGGAACTCGAACCCGGTTCTTACGGATATTTGGCAATGGCCGAGCCGGAAGGGGGGTGGGCGGAATACTTCCGAACGCCTTCGATATCTCCGTATCGTCGATACGAATTCGAACGAACGGCCAAGAAATTCGAGATTGCAGGGACGGCCAATTATCCGGGCGCAGTGGGGCTAGGCGCCTCGTTGTCTCTGATTAATGATGTGGGTATTGGAGCCATTGAGCAACGAATCCGAAAACTCACTGATTTGCTGCACGATGAACTTTCCAAGACGCGAGCTAGGCTGACATCTTCGCGCGAACCTGCGGCCCGCTCCGGCGTGACGGTATTTCAATATCAAGCATCGCCAGCAGAAGATCGGGCGCTCGTGGAGGAGATACTGCGCCAGAAAATATACATTTCCATACGCTATACCTCGAACATTGGGGGCATTCGTATTTCGACGCATTTCTACAATGACGAGGATGACGTGCTTCGTCTGGTGCACACCTTGAAGCGGATCGCTGGTTGAGCCGAGATGATTGGTAAGAATGTTGATGTAGTGATTGTCGGGGCCGGAATTGCCGGTTGTGTTGTCGCCTTGCATTTGGCGTCGGCGGGACGCACGGTGCTCATTATCGAGCAGGCTCGCGAAGTCGCACGTATGGGACCGGATTTCGTCAAGCCGCGGGGCGTTGAAACATTGAAGCGACTTGGGTTATTGGACGAACTCATGCTTCGCGGTGCCATCAAGCGAAGTGTCATTCGGTATTTCCATGATGGAGATCCGATCATCGATTACGATCTCGAGACGCACTCTTCGACAGGCTATTACCTCATCGTACCTTATGGAACTCTGCTGAAGGTCGTCATGGAACGTCTTGCTTCAATGCAAGGGGTTGAGATATGGTTTGGCGCGACCGCAACGGAGCTGAATTTGACCGCCGATGGTCGGGCGCAGGTTGTGCTTGCGGATGGTCGGAGCCGGACGTCGTCGGTCGTCATTGGTGCGGATGGGACGAACTCCCGTGTGCGCGAGATGAGCGGAATTGGGGCCACTAGGCAATCGTACGAGCAAGTAATGCATCTGGCGACGCTTCCGCTCGTACCAAGTGTGGCGCAGTGCAATCGTTTATATTTGAGTTCTCAGCGGCGAGCTGCGTATTTTTATCCCATTGGCACCGATCAGATGCGTGTTACTTCCGTGGGGCCTTCGACGGAGCGAGCATTGTTCCAATCCGAGCTCGGCTGGGCAGTGAGGCAATTGCGGCAATTCGTATCCGAGAGTGATGATGTACTCGCGGCAATGCAGGAATCGATTGCGTTTCAGACGGTGCCGTTGGGGCGGATGCATGCCATTGCCTACCATCGGGCGAATGTTGCGCTCGTAGGCAACTCGCTCCTCGAAGTGCATCCAATGACTGGTCAGGGAATGAGTTTGGCGTTCGAGGACGCTACGTCATTGTCGAGCCATCTCGAATCCTTTTTTCGCGGCCAGATGTCCCTCGACGCGGCGCTTACGTGCTATTCTGACGAGCGGCGTCCCATCAATACGGCGATGCTCGAGTATAGCGATCGGCTGTATCATTCTTTTGAAAATCGTGAACGCTACTTGAGTGTTTTCGATCCCCGTGCACATGGGGATCTACATTGAGTTTACGGCAGATCATGGTAACAACCCAGGTAAGGAAGAGCGTCGAATGATCAAGAAGATCGTCATCGTTGGCGGGGGTACGGCGGGGTGGATGACCGCTGCCTATTTGAAGAAAGCAATGGGCGAGCGGATCGACGTGACGCTCGTGGAGTCTTCGAGTGTCAATACGATCGGGGTTGGCGAAGCGACATTTAGTACCATAAAATTGTTTTTCGATTTTCTGGGGTTGCAAGAGCATGACTGGATGCCTCATTGCAACGCGGCCTATAAGCTGGCCATTAAATTCGAGAATTGGACCGCGGAGAAGGGGCATTTTTATCATCCATTCCAGCGTTATCCGGTAGTGGATGGGTTCAACCTTGGCGAATGGTGGCTCGCGTATAAACGCGACGAACTCGCCTATGATCGCGCTTGTTTCACGATTCCGGCGTTATGCGCAGCCAATCGTTCGCCGCGGTATTTGGACGGCCGGGTATTCGATGCCAATGCGCAGATGCTCTATACCGAAGAGCATATTCTTCGGAAAAACGTACTTCATGACCATCACACACAAATTCCGTACGCGTACCATTTCGATGCTTCGCTCTTGGCGCGATTTTTGACCTCGTGGGCCATGAAGCATGGGGCCAAGCAGGTGATTGATGATGTCGTCGATGTTCGGCAACGGGAAGACGGGACGATCGATTACGTGCAAACGCGCGAGCATGGCCCGATCGAGGGTGATCTGTTCATCGATTGTTCGGGGTTTCGGGGGCTTTTGATCAACAAGGTGCTCGGCGAGCCGTTTGTCTCGTTCAAGAGTGCCCTCCTTTGTGATAGCGCGGTTGCGCTGCAAGTGCCCGTGGACATAGAAAAAGTAGGCATGGAGCCTTATACCACGGCGTCAGCGCTCTCGGCGGGGTGGGTGTGGAAAATACCGCTCTATGGGCGAATTGGGACAGGCTATGTGTATTGCAGCGATTACATTTCGGCAGAAGACGCCGAAAAGGAGCATCGTGCGCATATCGGCCCAGCTTCCGAAGGGTGCAAACCCAATCATATCAAGATGCGGATTGGGCGAAATCAAAATTCTTGGCAAAAGAATTGCGTGGCGATTGGTTTGTCGAGTGGCTTCGTCGAACCATTGGAATCGACCGGAATTTTCTTCATCCAGCACGGGATCGAAGAACTCGTCAGTCATTTTCCAACGGAGCGAAATGCCCCCGAGATGGCCAAGAGCTACAACCGCAATGTCGCGGAGTGTATCGACGGCGTGCGCGATTTTCTGACGTTGCATTATTTCGCGAGCAATCGTGCCGATACGCCATTTTGGAAGGCCACCAAACACGTTACCCCTGCCGATAGCTTACGCGAGCGGCTCGAACTCTGGAAAACCCGTTTGCCCAATGCGCGCAGCATCAATCCGAGCTACCATGGATTCGAGTTTTACTCGTATTCGGTGATGCTTTTGGGGCTGAATTATCGCCCGAAAGGGGGGTTGCCCGTGCTCGACCACCTGGACCGCCAAAATGCCGAGCGCGCCTTCGCGGAAATTCAACGGCAATCAGCGCATCTCGTGGAGACGTTGCCGTCGCAATACGAGTATCTGACGCATGTTCGGCGCATGCATAACGTGACCTGAAATGGATCTTGGCGGCTCACCAACGTCCACTGACCCCAACACTCGATGGCCCAATCCACAAGTGCGCGGTTGCGCCTTGGCTTCCTTTGGGGTTTGTCGACGGTGCGGTGGCGACGAGAACGATTCCTCCCGTTAGCAACACCCCGGCGACGATGAATGCTCCGGTCGATCCATTCGCATATTGTTGGGCTTGTTGTCGAAGCGCAAACCCGGTAGCATCACAGTAACTTTCGGTATCGCAATGGCCATTGTCACTGGCACTGTTTTTCGATATGGCCAGACCTCCCAAGATACCCCCGACGACGAGACCTGCGGAGCCAACACCCATTCCAATGACCCCCAACGTTCGCTGAGCGCCAAATGATTTCGTGGTTGTTCGCGAGGAAGAATCGTCACCATGGTCGGATTCATCTTGGGCTGAATTGTTGCGGTAGGTTGGTTCTGTCGTTTCCCCGAGGGTAATCTCGGCGATATGCCCCAATTTCGTCTGGACACCCGTCTTCCAAAAGCCTGTACGTGGTGAGGAAGCACTAATCGTATACGTCCCTGGATCGACCGCAATGGCCTTACCGAAATCCGACGCGGGGACGACCATCCCATTGCGTTCGACGACCATGTCGGAGATGGCCGCAAATCGTTCTGGCGCGATGATTCGTAACCGAGGAAGTCTGTGTTTCAAGCTCGACACGAGTCCATCAATCTCGACGACTTTGTTATCGGCCGATTGGTCCTGCGCCAATGAACGTGCATAATCGAAACGCCGCAGCGCGCTGAGCATTTTGCCCCAACGCTCTTCGCAAGTGCCCAAAGAAATTGCCGTCCGTACGTGTTGCGGCGTCAATTGCAATGCATTCTCGAAGAGCGGGCAAGCGCGGGCGTAGTCTTCGCGTTCCATGCTCGCGGCGGCTTGCTCATATAGTTTTTTTGCATTCGCTTGATCGGCGGTTGATGGGGCTGCATAGGCGAGGCTTGGCGCCAACCACAACACCACGCCGAGATACTTGAGGCAATGGCTCATGCGAGGTGATTTCATGCGCATTGCACCTTGTCGCGTCGTCAATCGTCGTATCCTCGGACGGGGGGCTTTTTGGTCTGAATTCGTGCTGACGTCGAAGTCGGGGATGTCGATGAAGTTTTGGTTGCCGTCGACTTCTTCGAGGGGGTCGTCATGGGGGCAGGCTGCGGTTCGACATTGGCGCTTTCGGTGCCTTTGACCGCATGTATATCGCCCGGCAGGTCCGATGGTTTCAACGCTGAAGATTGTGGCAAGACAATTGTCGACGATATGGCTGCCGCTTCGGATTCCGCAACTTCCTGGGCGGATTCTGTAACTTCCTCGACGATTGCATTGGAGGACAAGCTGTCGTTAACTACAATGGCGACGCCCAAGGTGGCCAATGTGCCAAGCGCAATCCATCTCCATGACGGTTTACTTGGGACAGCGGATTTGGAATTTGTTGCCATATCCGGCGAACTGCGGGACACGCTCGCCGCTTCATAACGCGGTTCATCTTTCGGCTTGACAATGCCCAAATACGGCGGCAATGGCGATACAGCCACTCCGCCAGGCACCGTTTCTGTCGCCCCAAGCAACGTCGCTGGTCCAGGCATCGTGGTTGCAAGCGCCGAAGGCGCAATGGGCACCGAAGGCGCAATGGGCACCGA
>DAOMZH010000306.1:0-10800 GCA_035437985.1 Polyangium sp. (in: bacteria)
TATGGGGGCAGAGCCGTCGGGTCAGTCTCTTTGGCGAAGCCAAAGAGATTGTGAGGGCCCCCCAACCCCCAATCGTAAATAAAACTTCGCGTAGCGCGCTTGTTAGCGCGCGAAGCGAGCGCCCGAATCACCGGGCGTGCATGCAAAGCCGACGGCTCTGCCCCCATACCCCCGAAGAACAACCCGCAGCCAATCAACGCGCCTAGCCTCAAATCCATTGAGCTTGCGAGCAAATTCTCTTAGCCTGTCGGACCATGCCTTTACTCGAGCTTTCCTTCTCTTCGAAAGAAGACTCGTTGTCCGTTCGGCACTTTGCCGTGCGTGAAGAGATCTCGGGACTGTTTACCGTCGACATTCTGGCGCGTTCGCGTCTCGACGAGATCGATCTCGAAGGCATCGTCAACCATGGGGCGGGGTTTGGGATCAACAGCGGTGTGGTTTGGTTGACCACGACAAACCGCGTATGGACGGGCATCTGCTCGCATATGGAGCTCGTGCAAACCGAATCGATCGGTTTGTCCACGTACTTCGTCAAGATCGTTCCTTCTTTGTGGCGCACGACGATGCGGCGCAACAGTCGCATCTTCCAGCACCTGACGATTCCCGACATCCTGAAGAAGGTGTTCGCCGAATGGCAGATCGAACCCGAATGGAAATTGACCGCTCAGTACCCCGAACACGAGTACCGCGTGCAGTACGGCGAGACAGACTTCGCGTTCATCAGTCGCCTCCTCGAAGAAGCTGGCATCACGTATTTCTTCACGCATGATCCGCCACAAACAAAGTTGGTTCTGACGGACAAACCTACGGCACCGGGTCCGCGACCCGCGCTTCCTTTTGTCGACAATCCGAATCAAGAAGCCGAGAAAGAATTCGCCACGAAGGTCAAGCTGACCCAAAAGGTCAAACCCGGTCGCTTCACCTTTCGCGACTTCGACTTCCGCAAGAACCTCGACTACCAACTCTTCTGTGAAGCTCGCGCAAAAACCGAACTTCCTTACGAACAATATTATTACGAACCCGGAGCATTTTGGTTCGAACCCGGACAAGGTGGCGACACGCCCGTCGCTGACGACAAGGGTGTAGCCCGGACAAACGAACGCGAAGGTACCTCGCGCGCGACCCGAGAGCTCGATGCGTCACGACGAACTCGGCGCGTCGTTTCGTACAAGACAAACGTCTTGGATTTGTCCCCCGGAACCTTGCTGTCGATCAGTCCTCATCCGCGCGGCGACATCTCCGGAAAGAACCTGCTCGCGATCTACAGCGAGCTCGAAGGCACACCGGATCAGGAATGGTGGATCACGGGCGAAGCCGTGTATGCGGATGCTCCCTATCGTCCGGAGAGACGAACCATTCGCCCCCGGATCCGCGGAGTGCAGAGCGCGGTCGTGGTGGGGCCCAAGGGCGAAGAGATCTTCGTCGACGAGTTTGGCCGGGTACGCGTGCAGTTCCACTGGGATCGCGAAGGCAAGTACGACGAGAACAGTTCGTGCTGGATGCGTGTCAGTCAGAACTGGGCTGGAGCGGGCTACGGATTCTTGAGTTTGCCGCGGGTGGGGCAAGAGGTGCTCGTCGAGTTTTTCGAGGGAGACCCGGACAGACCCATCGTGACCGGTCGCGTGTACAGTCAAACCCGACAGGTGCTGTACAAACTGCCCGACAACAAGACCAAGAGCGGCTGGAAGACCGAGACGTACCCTGGCGCTGGAGGCTTCAACGAGCTGTCTTTCGAAGACGCGAAGGCTCGCGAAGAGATCCACATTCAGGCGCAAAAAGATTTCACGGAGATCGTCAAGAACAATCAGACCTCGACGGTTCGAAACAACCGTTCGGCGAGTGTGACGAGTAACGATTCGTGGACCGTGGGCGGAAGTCAGAGTTTCAGTGTGGGGCTCAACCAAAGCACGAACATTGGTCAATACTTGAGCATCGATATTGGGGATAGTCGCACATCGACCATTTCGGTGGCGGATACCATTGCCGCGGGCGAAGTCATCATGGCCACGATTGGTCAAGAAGGTGTGGGATTCATCTATGCCAAGGACCAAACGATCCTCATTACCAATGCGGTTGCGTCGATTGGTCTTTCGGAAGGCGGTTTGTTCCTCAATTCAAAGGCGGACCTCAAGATTCACGCGGATGGAACGCTGCGGCTGTCGGGGAAAGACATCATCATCGACGGCAAGCCGAACGTTTATTTCAATCTGGAATCAAAGCGTTTGCGCCTCGAGAAGCGTTTGGCAATGATTGCGGCGGCGCGGAAAAAGGCGGAAGGAATGCCTCCCGGCCCCGAGCGTGATGCCTTGCTTGCTGCGGCGAGTCGATTGGAGCGCAACAATCGAGCTGTCGAACGGGCACGATTGGCGGCCGATGTATACAACACGGAAGGTGCGCCTGAAGGCTGGGAACGTCTCCCGCCAGACATCAATAATCCCGACACGGGATTTTATGCGGCTACGTATAAATCGCGAATCGACGGACAGATTGTCGTGGCGTATCGAGGCACCGAGCCTGGGACGTATGGCGATTGGTTCCACGCGAATATTCCGCAAGGGCGCGGCAAAGATGCTCCGCAATATGCGCAAGCAGCGGCTGTGGGTCGACAAATGCGCGAGCTTTATGGGCCGAATGTAGAATTCACCGGTCATTCGTTGGGTGGTGGTTTGGCGGCGACCGGGGCAATGGCCGCAGGTACGCGGGCCGATACCTTCAATGCGGCCGGTATTCACGAGAATACCTATGGCCGTTACAACCTGGATCCATCGGTTCGCGATCGAATCCACAATTATCGTAACGACGGCGAGATTCTCACGGGGCTCCAGGAACGAAGCCTCGTGCGGGGTTTGGCGCCGGATGCGGTTGGACATCAACATGATTTGCCGGCTGTTCACGTCAAGCAAGACGGCGCGGGCAATACGATTCTCGATGGTAATGGCAATCCTCAATTCTCAGCCACGCGTGGATTTGATCCGCTCGGGGCGCTCGAGATGATTTCCCCGGCGGCATGGGTCATCAACGGGATCTCGAACCTCATTGAGGGCGTAGCGCGGCACTCCGAATACATCGATGGCCTCGAGTACCAAAAGACGCAGGACATCAATGCGATCGCGGAGGCGCTGAAAACACCATGAAGGATGAGACTGAAAAGCCCACCGTACCTCCGCCGTCCGAAGCATTCGAGGATCCGGGATTACGTCGGGCGGCATTGGCTGCGGAAGCTGGCGATTTGGCGCAACTCCGCGTTATGAAAGACGTGGATCTCGATACAATTGAGCGAAGTGGCATTAGTTTGCTCGTTTACGAGATTACTGCTGGCAATGAATTGGCTGTACGGACGCTGCTCGCTGCTGGGGCAAACCCCAATGTACTTGCGCCGTCGGGAACTTCGGCAATGTTTGCAGCAGGCGTCACGCCCGATTCGAAGTTTTTGCGTCTGTTGCTCGATAACGGTGGCGATCCCAATCTCGAGGACCAACGAAAAGAGCCGTTGCTGACGCGCCTCGTCTATTTTGATCAGTGGGATAATCTCCTTTTGTTGCTCGATCGCGGTGCGCAAATCGATGCGGTAGGTCCTTCTGGGCAGACGGCGGCGCTCATGTTCGGTTCATTGCATCAATTCGATCACGTATATGCATTGCTCGAACGCGGGGCCGATCCAACGATTCAAGACGTCAACGGATTGCAATTGAGCAATTTCGTCAACCAACGCGTTGCGCCAGATTCACCGCAAGCGTCATGGCAGAAAAAAGTGGCCGAACGTATTGGTCTCTGACTTTTCCGCTTGAGACTCGATAACAATTCCCATACGCTCTGCCACCATGCCCGTGCTCGAGCTTTCTTTCGCATCCAAAGAAGATTCGCTCTCCGTACGTCACTTTGCCGTCCGCGAGGAGATCTCGAATCTCTTCGAAGTCGACATTCTCGCGCGTTCACCGCTCGATGAGATCGACCTCGAAGCGATCGTTGATCATGGCGCGGGTTTTGGGGTGAACAGTGGCGTTGTCTGGTTGACCGCGACAAACCGCGTGTGGACGGGCATCTGCGCGCACATGGAGCTCGTGCAGACCGAGGCGATTGGCTTGTCCACGTACTTCATCAAGATCGTGCCGGATCTTTGGCGCACGACGCTGCGGCGCAACTACCGCATCTTCCAGCACATGAAAATTCCGGACATCGTCCAGAAGGTGCTCAAAGAGTGGCAAATCGAGCCCGTGTTGAAACTTTCGGGGGAGTATCCGGAGCACGAGTATCGCGTGCAGTACGGCGAGACAGACTTTGCGTTCATCAGCCGCATGCTCGAGGAGGCGGGGATCTCGTACTTCTTTGCTCATGAGCCTCCGAAAACCAAGCTGGTTTTGACAGACGAACCTACGGTTCCTGGGCCCCGGCCGCCGCTTCCTTTCGTCGACAATCCGAATCAAGAGGCGGAGAAGGAATTCGTCACGAAAGTCAAACTCACGCAGAAGGTCAAACCTGGTCGCTTCACGTATCGCGACTTCGATTTCCGCAAGAACTTGGACTATCAACTTTTCCAAGAAGCGCGGGCGAAGACGGAGCTGATGTACGAGCAGTATCACTATGATCCGGGTTCATTTTGGTTCGAGCCTGGATCTGGTGGCGACACGCCAGTTGCTGATGACAAGGGTGTGGCCCGGACAATCGAGAAGGAAGCGAAGGCTCGCGTCACGCGTGAGCTCGATGCGGCCCGGAGGACTCGACGCGTCGTTGCGTACAAGACAAACGTCATCGATTTGTCGCCTGGTACGAACATGATGATCACTCCGCATCCGCGTGGGGACATCTCGAGCAAGAAGCTGCTCGTGATTAGCAGCGAGCTGCAAGGCACGCCGGACGACGAGTGGACGATCACGGGTGAGGCGGTTTATACGGACGTACCTTATCGGCCTGATCGCAAGACGATGCGTGCGCGTGTGCAAGGTGTGCAAAGCGCGGTTGTCGTGGGGCCGCCAGGCGAAGAGATTCACGTCGATGAGTTCGGGCGTATTCGCGTGCAGTTTCATTGGGATCGAGAAGGCACGTACACCGACAACAGCTCGTGTTGGATTCGCGTGAGCCAAGGTTGGGCGGGCGCTGGATATGGTCTCTTGAACTTGCCGCGCGTGGGGCAAGAAGTGTTGGTGGAGTTTTTCGAGGGAGACCCGGACAGACCCGTCGTGACCGGTCGCGTCTTCAGCCAGACGCGTCAAGTGCTTTACAAGCTGCCCGATAACAAGACGAAGAGCGGATGGAAGAGTGAAACTTCACCGGGAGCAGGTGGTTTCAACGAGTTGTCATTCGAGGATGCGAAGGGGCGCGAAGAGATTCACATCCAGGCGCAAAAGGATTTCACGGAGCTCGTCAAGAACAATCAGAGCTCGACGGTTCTCAACAATCGGTCGGCCAGCATCACCGCGAATGATTCGGTGAGCGTTGGAGCTAACCAGAGCTTCAATGTGATCAAGAATCAGAGCCACACGATTGGCAAGATGCAAACGATCGATGTGGGGCAAAGTCGCGCGTCGACGATTGCCAAAGCGGACACGATCAACGCTGGGGATCTCATTAGCGGTAACGTTGGTGACAAGGGCGTTGGGTATTCGTTCGACAAAGAGCAGAACATTACGATTACGAACACGATTGCTTCGATTGTGTTCAACAAAGGCGGCCTGTTCCTCAATACGACGAAAGACTTCATGATTACCGCTGACGGTGCATTGAAGTTGTCGGGGGGAACGGTATACATCGACGGGATTCCGAAGGTGTACGTGAATTGCGACAAAGCTGCATCGGCGCAGGTGCCGACGACGGATCCGGCGAAAGCGCCGAAGCCGCCGAGTGGTCCGGGTTCGGGCGGAGAAACCATTGAGAAGCAGAGCATTTTGTCGGGTCAAGGCAAGGTGGAAAAGCCAGGCGGATTCGACGAAGTCAGCATGAATCTCGGTTCGATGCCTCCGCCTCTGTCGCCGGTTGCGGCTCCCGGGAAAATCAATATTGGCGGGGCCTTGGCCCAAGCCATCAATGCGGCGGTTGGAAGTTCGAATCCGGTCATCGACGCAGCTCAGTCCATGAAATCGGCATTGAGTCTCGACAAGGTGACGAAGGCGATCGAGCTTTATGGGCAGGTCAAGAGCGTGGTCGAAGGAGGTCCAGCGGCCTTTTTGCAGACGCCGCCTGGAAAAGAACTCATTGGTGCAGTGTTGACAAACCCAATTACGGGCAGCGTGACTGGGCAAGATATTGCGAAATTGCTCAGCGCAGGTGATCAAGCGGGTATCTTCCACTTGGGTAAAGTCGGATCGGCAGTGACGGGCGCGGTGGCCGAAGGAGCTGCATTGCCGAAGGAAGTGCAGCAAGTCATGGTGCTGCGCACGCAAATGGCTCCTCCAGCGCTCGATCCGCATTCGGTGAACAACGCAATTGCGCAAAATATCGCGCTCGGGTATACGCCTTTGGATGCGCGTAGCGTGGCGCTCGAACAGCACGGAGTTGCCATGTATCAAGGAAACGGTGCGGGTATTTTCAGCAAGATGATACCCGAATTGCCGAGGGGTTGAGAGGTAGGGACGATAGATGCCGCGATATGAGCATTCCGATATCAGCTTTGAGGTTCCGCGTGATTGGGAGGACCGATCCGTGGGAGCTTTCAGCGCGCCTATTGCGCCGGGACAAACGACGGCCCCGAATGTCGTTTGCACGCGTGATCGGCTTCAACCAGGGGAAAACCTGGCGGGATATGCAGATCGAAATCTTGTCGAATTGGCGCAACGTCTCGAAAAGTTCAGCCTTCAAAAACGGTCCGACATTACGGTAAGCGAATTGCCAGCCATTGAATTTCGTTTTACGTGGCGCGGCGCCAAAGGCTTGGTCGATCAACGCCTCGTCATGTGCGCAACGGGCAAACGCCTGGTTTTGAGCATCACGTCCACGGCGCCTCGGGGCGGCGGCGTCGATATGGATGCGATCATGAATCGAGTTCTCAGCACGGTGAAAATTCCTGGAGCACGCAGCGACGCAGTAAGTTGAGCTTATCTTATGGGTGTTACGCCGCTCGAAGCCGCTAGAATTGGAGATCAGATCGAGCACTCGTTTGCCATGACGGGTTTGCTTGCTGGTCTCGTGGTTGGGCTCATCATCACGGGTGCGCTATTGCTCGCCGCCGGAGCGACCGTGGCGACGGGTGGCGCTGCCGCGGTCGTCATTGGAGGGCTCATTGCGGGTGTCGCGGGCGGTGGTTTGTCCGGAATGAAAATCGGTCAGATGTTTTCGAGCAAGAAAGGGCCGATCATCACCGGATCACCAAATACATTCATTGGGGGCAATCCAAAGCAAGCGGCGCGGGCGATCGTCGATAAAGTCTTATGCGCTGATCACAAGCTGGCACTCATTGCGACGGGCAGCACGAATGTATACATCAATATGCAGCCCGCGGCGCGAAATACCGATAAAACGGTTTGCGATGGCAAAATTGCCGAAGGGTATCCGGATGTTTATTTCGGAGGGCCCACGGGGCAATATCTCGACATTCATAGCGAAGTGCCAGGATGGCTCGTCAAAACGCTCGAATGGGCGGCGATCATTGGCACGGTGATTGCGACGGGCGGCGCCATTTTGACGGTGGGGATTGGCGCGGCACTTGGTGGTTTGGCGGCCGGAAAAATTGGCGAAATTATCGGCGGAAAAGCATTGGGCGCGCTGGGCGGGTATCTCTTCGGCGAAAAAGGCAAAGTCATCGGCGAAGAGGTCGGTGCGTTCCTTGGATCGACTTGGCTCGGCGGTAAAGGGGAAAAACTCGGCGCGAAGCTCGAAGCTCGACTTCCGCCTGGCTTGCGCGCGAAATTGCCCGGAAATACTCCAGAACACCTGGCCGTGCGCGCCGCCGACGATTACATCAAAAATCAGATCCCGAAGAACGATTATTCGCTCACGGCCGGGAAAGAACCATCGTTGTGGACAGGCGAGGGGGCTCTGGATGCCGCGCGCAAATCCGGTCACGGAACGATGGAAGACACCGCCGGGGGCAAAGCAACCGAACAGTTTGTCGGGACAATCAAAGAAAATTCTTCGTGGAACGTGCAGAAGCCGGTTTGGGTGGAATCGTCCAAATCGTACGTTCATGAAGTTGGAAAACAATACGGAACGATCAATCCCGAAACGGGCATGCCCATCACTGGACCGAATGCGGGCAAGGAAGTCACCGTGTTCGTCAGTGAAAAGGCCAATCCGAATAGCGTGTACTTCACGGTGGAAAAACCATTGCTTCAATCTTACGGCGTGAAGATCAAGGAAGTTCCGGTTGCCGTTCCTCCCACGTCGCCTTGACGGCGAGGACGAACGCAGTTAATGAATAGCGAGTTCCATGGCCTCGAAAGATTACCAAAGATTTCTCGAAACGTTTTTGGCAACCGGTCCGGCTGCTGCGCAAGAAGGTCCGGATACGGCGGCATTGGCTCGTCTCCAGGACGAGGAGCGGGTGGAAGCGGAAAAGCTTTTATTGTCGCGCTTGGGCCATGCAGATTCGCGCGCAGCCGTGGGGCTCGGCGTATTGCAATCGGCTGAAGCAGGGCCGGATATCCGTCGATTGATGGAAGAATGCATTGGCTCCGAGAAGGAAGTGGATGCCGAGGCTTTGATCGACAATAGTTTGGCTTGTTATCGTATCGAGGGTGATGCGCGGGTGTTGGAAAACATTCAGCACGTGCTCGAGGTTTCGCCGATTGAGTCGATTCGAATTGCTGCGGCGAATGCATTGGCGCAGAGTGGAGCCAAGGAGGCGCATGCGCCGCTATGGAAGGCCATAGAAAACGACGAAAGTGGTCTCGTGCGTTGTAATGCGGCGAAGGCGCTGATGATAATGCATGGAAAACTCGACGATCCGCGCGAGTCTCCGCCGGTGACGATTCGATTGATGGTCAAAGCGCCTCATGTACGCGCTGAAGCGGTGCAGGAATTAAAAAAGATTCTGGCGTCCTGAGAAGGTGTCTATCAGGATAGACGGCCGAATCCAGGTTTGTCCGCCCCGGGAGGGTTCGATTTTACGGCGTCGCGGCACCCCGAACTCGCCCGCTGCGCGGGCTCAAACAGCGGGGTCCCCGCCGCAAACGCCGCAAAATCAAACCGCCGCCAGGGCTATGGCGATCCGCTGTGAAAACCTGATGAACACCTTCTGAGACGTCGACATTTCCCGCCCAAGAAAAAACTCTCGGCCAAACCTAAAGCTCATGCTACGGTTGGTCGTGTCCTCATTGCCTCGCGCCACATTCATTTTTGCCCTGTTTTCCGCGGGATGTCGATACATGTACGGCGAGCCGGCGCCATTGCCGGTCGACATGACCCCGGCCCCGGCAGCGCTACCTCTGGAACCTTGTGAACGATCGCCGGAACCGATTGTACCACCAGGCCAAACTCCTTTCCCTACTGCCGAAGGAGAATTGGCGTTGCTCGATGTGCGTGGTGACGATCGTTTGACCATCAACGGATATGTCGCGTTCAACTGGTCGACGGACGGGGAAAAACTCATTAGTGCATCGAATGACGGCGTGCTGATCTGGAATGCCGCAACCGGCGTTTTGGAGCGGAGAATCCCGATTCCCACACGTATCGAAAGTCCGGTGCGCGTCGTCTTGTCGCCCGATGAAAAATGGATTGCGTTTGTCGCGTACATGCTGCGTGAGGATCAATCGCGGCTCGAGGCTCCGGGGTTGTTTTTGATGCGGAGCGATGGCTCTGGCAGTGTGCAGCGTTTTGAAGGAACGGGAGACCAATTTTCATTCAGTGCGGATGGTCGGCGCTTGGGGACTTATGCCCATACTTGGGATTTGGCCAGCGGAACGCATCGGAAAATCGAGCCACCTAAATTCGAACATGAAGCGGACTTTTTACCCGGACGCGAGCGGGCGATCGTTTATGTTCCGTACGAAAAACCCCCGAAACAAACAGTGATTCCTGAATTGCGCGATGTCGAATCCGGGAAACCATTACATCGTTTTCCGGCGGTCAATACGTCGATTGGAGCTTCGATTTCCGGCGATGGAAAACGTCTCGGCTTGATCCAGAATGGCCTGCTCACGGTGTATTCTTTGGATACATTCGAGTTGCTCGTGACCATTCCCAGCATCGGAAAAGCACAAATGGTGCAATTGTCCCACGATGGTCATCGCGCGGTGACGGAAGTGTTGATGTGCGCTGTCGCCTTATCAAGTGACGCGAAGGATATGTCGTGGTGTCCGAAACCTGAACTCACATTATGGGACCTCGACACGAAAGAGAAGTTGATCCAAACGCCGGAGGGATCGGGGGACGGGTGGATCTTCACGCCCGATGGAGAATACCTCACTGGGCCAGAGACGCGCCTCGTCGATTACATCGTGCGTATTCGAGACGGAAAAGAATTGCGTTTTGGTTCGCGTATTCGTTCGATATCGCCGGGAAGTAAGCGGGTGCTCTACGACGATAAACTCGGTTTTGAAATCGCGGCATTGGATGGCAAGAGCCCCGTGCCGACTTTCGTCCGGAGCCCAAAAATGATTGCTCGCAGCGGCGACGGACAATGGCAGGTCATCTCCGGAAGCGACGGACGGTTGCAATTGGAAGGCCCGTCGAGTTGCATTCGTTTGCCCTTGGTTGTGCCGACGTTTGGCGAGCCGCGGAGCAGGTACGAGTATTTTTCGCCGGATGGTGATCAAGTCGTTTTTTCTCGCGACGGTTCGTCGTTGTTTACCATTACGGGGTCATCGAGCAACAATGTGCGCTTTCGCGCGTACGACACGTCGTCGGGGCGAGAACGCTGGTCAATTCAAG
>DAOMZH010000307.1:0-10762 GCA_035437985.1 Polyangium sp. (in: bacteria)
CTTTCTGATCAACGAATAGCGCTGATGCAACAAGCGTCTTGTCAGGTCCTGAGAACGACGCCCGCCAAGAAGCTCTCGATAGTCCCTGTTTGCTCGTAGGCCATGTAACGACACGCGGCGTGACGAGAAGGCTACCCACCCCCAATACGAGCGCTACCCGCGACGTAATATCCCAATTCTGATCTCGTTCAACGACCGTTGGCACGGTCGATTGGGCAGTTGCTGGTGTCGATAAGCCCCAAACACCAGCTGTGCAGCCAATTGCCAAAACTCGTTTTACCAACACGTGAGCGCTCCTGTTCTAGCCCTTACGGGATGCATTGATGAAGAAAGGGCTTTGCCAAGTCGTGCGCCTACTAGAACCTCGCGGGCAGATGTGTCGCGTATTTCGGAGCGCGTCAGCGAATGTGCGCGATGCCTCCCGCCAACGACCTCGCCCAGTGCGACTTGCCCATCCACCACAGCCATGAGCCAAGCATACACGATCGAGACAAACGGAGAAAGTTTTTCTGACCGTTACTTTCACGAATGATAACGATTGAAGTCGTCCACGACAAATTAGTTCGTACGCGCAGCCTTGCGCGATTAAAGCAAAATCGCGCAAGTTGCATAAGTCGTCTTGACGTTTTCTGATTTGTCGTGGGCGGTCCCTGCGAGACAAACGCGTGTGGTCAAAGGCGCGTCCACAGTGCTCAAAACGATGTAAGTGCGGCACATATCGTCCTACGTGTCAAGTCCGATGTCAAACGCTGGCGATCTGAGACAAACACAGGTGCGTTTGGCACGGTCGTACAGACGTCGGAACGATCGCGGCCTCGAGAATGAGAAAGCAGCCAGGTCTTTGGCCAGCGCGAGTCTGTCGATAAACTTGGATTCGTACGCGCACGGTGTGACCCAAACAAACTTCTTACTTCTCGGTCCAAGTTTGTCATGGGTTCACTTGTGCCTTGTTCGTCTTGACCATCGAATATGGCGAGGTCGCTCGATGTACACGGTGCCATTGGCGGAAGACGCAATCTTTGGACGTCCGCACGAGGTGGTGCGCTACATCGCGGCCAGTGGACTCGTGGTCCACGAGGTCTTGCACTTGGACCACCAGCGAAACCGTCAAATTTAGGAGGACGCAAAACAAATCTTGATTTGAATGACCCTCATGCGTGGACGCTTCTTGCAGCCAAGACGACGACAATCATATTGCAGTCCCCGAGATCAACCTCATCACCTGTTCGAGTTTTTCGCGAAATGCCTCCGCATTTTCCGGACGCTGATCGGGGTCATCCGAAAGCGCATTGTCGAGCAGTGCAGACAGTGGATCCGGCAAGCTTGGCAATCGCCGACGTATCGAAACGATGGGATTTCGTCGCACCTCGAAAAAAGCATCCCTTCTGCCACCCGGCACATCTCGCGGAATCATTCCGCAAAGAAGCCAATAAAAAACGGCCGCGATTGCCCACACATCCGTGGATGGGCGGACTTCTCGAAAGTTCTCAACTTGCTCACGGGCCATAAAGGCTGGAGTACCCATAACCGTGGCCGGTTTCGAGGCGTACCAGATGTCAGCCTCGCGAATACATTTTGCTAACCCGAAATCTGCAATGACGATGTTGTCGTCGTTATCCACAAGTAAGTTTTGTGGTTTGATGTCACGGTGCACATATCCACGTTGATGCGCATACGACATGCCTGAAAGAACGTCGAATATGATGCGAATAGCGTTTTTCAGCTTCGGACGGCCGCGATTATGCACCAAGTCTGCAACACTACCCCGTTCGAAATGCGGCATTGCAAAATAGAAGAACCCATTGGCTTCGCCATGGTCCGTTAGGCCGACGATACGATCATGCTTCAATATGGTCAATGTATCGATTTCACGCAAAAACCGACGTCGGACCGTCTTGTCGAGTCCTCCTTCTTGGGGTAGGAGCTTCAATGCAATTCGAGCTTTCGTAGCGACATGCTCGGCGAGGTAAACATCACACACCCCGCCCTTTCCAATCATTTCCCCAATCTGATATCCCGGGATCAAATCGGCATGCACCGCCATTGGCGTGTGGGCACGAATCGGCATCGTTTCGTCTGCCATCGTTTCCACGGATTCCGACGAAATCGATATGGCACGTTCACGAGTCATTCGCTGACGCGTCAGTTCAATACGCGTCGTTGCCGCATTCGTCGGAATGCCCAATGTTCGCGCAATTGTTGCAGCGTCCAACGTGGCAGCATCTCCGCCATGGCTCGCGATCATGTCTTCAATTTGCAATGCCGCCCAATCGTCGATCTCGGAATACTCCCTTTGTACGAGCCAGCTTGATATCGGTGCATCCACGAGGCGCTCGATGCATGCGTATTCGAGCCGGCTCTTAGGGGCTATCAAACCCGGTAATTTGTAACTCGCTTCGAGAAAGGCCATGAGTCCTTCGCGCAACATGGGAGGGGCCACGGACGGCAAGTTCCGGAATTCACCGGCACCAAGCAGTGCCGCACGTAGTCGAAGAGCGCTAACGTCAACGCATGGTCCAATCATGGATTCTACTTGATCGGCAATCGATGCAATGCGCGCAGCATCGGGCTGTAGCTGCCGCGCCAGAAAGTGCGCGGCAATGAGACCATGCATGGGATTACGTATAGGATCCAGCAATTGCGCGGCATACTCTGCGATTGTAGAATCAAATGCCTTCGAATGCAGAAGATACTGGTAGCGAGCAACTTCGTAGTCGAGTTGCGATGCGTCTGGGAGGCCTTCTGATGTTCCTGGAATCAGAAACACGCGCATCGTCTCGTACCGAGGCACTACGGGGTCGGCGAGGGCAATTACCGTCGTCCATCCCGGAAAGAGCTGTACAGCGATTTCCCGATCCCTATAGGGATATTCGTTACGGAGTACATGCGGGCCGACATTGAGTCGTGCCGAAAATGCGTACGGTTCGTCACTATAGACATTATCGAGTTGAAAACGCGTTGTACCTTCCCCACGAAGAACGGACCAATCGCAGCGCCCACGTGCATACTGGCCCTTCAGCTCATTTGCGGCTGCCAACATGACGAGAAGCAACCGGCTAGGGGCTCCCCGGTCTTCGTCGCGTGCGCGTCGTACCTTGAGCTGCCCACTCTCCGTGAAATGGCGATACGCTGCCAACCACGCAATGAATACAGGATCTTCTGGGATTCCGTCATGGGCAGGTGTGACGGAACCATTCGCTTGATTGACGCCGAATACGTCGCCATTTCGAGGTGGCGAACCAAACACCGACTCTTCGCCAAGTCCATTCATGACCTCCGCCCGCTGATACAATCCGAATTCCTGTGCCTTTTGTTCCGTTGCTTTCTCGACGTATTTCTTGAGCGATGCGGCTGTAATCATCTCATTGGACGCTCGCGCCAAACCCTCCAAGCCATCGAGGAGCACACGCGTAAAAATCCCCCGGCTTTCTCCGTGTTCTGCCTCGACTTCCACGGCGGATCGTTGAAGCTCGGTCGCATACGCTAGAAAAACGCGTGTTCCCCGCACACGCTCGACGGGTTTTGTAAAATCAATATATGGAGGCAATCCCACGGCGCGCGTCGCCCATACACGGCAGCAATCCAAGAAAAACACCACTTCATTAAAAATGCTGGAACGTACGGCAACGTCAAGCCATGCTTCGACGCTCAACGCTGCGCGGCGCCGGAGACTGGACCAATGCGCCAAACACAAGGCCAGATCATTCGCACGATCACCTACACATCCATGACCGCTGAAATAAAAGTAGAATCGACGTCCACCGGATTGACTCGCCCGCTGAAAAATGTCTTCGAGGGCGTCATTGATCTCGGGCCCGATCGGTCCAAGTGGATTCCCCGTAGACGTGATCGTTCGTATATTTTCCGCACGTAGCGCGCCACCACGGGTATTGACGAGCCACGCCGCAAATGCTTCCGCATCGGCAATGGCGCCGCGGAGTGATCGCAGGTCTGGATAGTCATTGACACCGATTACGAGCGCGTAATCTTCATGCAAACCCACGCCAGACGCGTTGATACGCGTGTTGTCGTCTTCCAAGAATTCTCGCCGAATTGCGGTCATCGTTTGCATCAACCAGGGTCAGAGTTTCTCCTGCCTTCGTATTGTCGGCATAAGTGGCTATTGGGGCAACAAGAAAAAGCTGCACGAGATGGTCGCGCTGCGCGCTGATCCACTCGAGTTGTGTCCAGATGGGTGGAAGGCTGGATCTTAAGTGAAAAGTGGATGGTGACTCGCGCAGCCCCATCCCGCTCGTACGGCAATCGTGTATTGCGCTATGCGGCCTCTATGCTGTCTTGGTACAGCGACAACGCCGCTCGTGCATCCAGCCAGCTCGCTTCACGCGTGCTCTCGTGGCGCAAAAGCCGCTCGTTCAGGTCGACGAGCTCTGCGACGGGCGGCGACAATTCGCCAAGTTTTCGTAACCCACGGACCTTCTGACACAATCGCGTTGGTGGATGCAGCGCGACGAGTCCATGAAGGGCTGCAATGGCAAGCCGTTCGTTACCGCCATTGATTCCGTGCGCGGCGCGCTTAATGAGCAGCAATGCCAGCGCTTCCTGCATCCCCTGCAGATTCACCGCCGTACCCAATGCGTCATTACGGAACACTTGCTCAATGAAGTCCACCACGGCGTGCGTACCTCGCTTTTCGAGCAGCCACTCGAGGACCCGAGGGCCTGCATCAACCCATCGCGTCCGATTCTCGAAGAGTCCTCGCAACAAGTTCATTGCATCGTGCGAATTCGGAGCAACCTCGATTCGCTGCTTCGCCAGCTCGATGACTTGTTGATATGGTTCGCCATGTTGCACCAGCCATTGCATCAGCCCGTCCCATTCCCATTCATCTCGAACCACACGTACACGACGTCGAATGGCATCCGCATACTCCGCTGCAAATGACGGATGCTTTCCAGAGCTCCAATGGTCGTTCGGATCTTCAGCACATGCATTTGCCGCTGCAAGTAGCCGCTCTTCCGATACAAGTTCCGCCGCTTCTTCGCGGAGCCGCCGAAGCTCAGCAAAAGAAGCTCTTTCCACGAAACGGGCGATCATCGGATTCATTTCTTCGGCCACAATATCGGGGATCAGTCGCATGCGACGTACGGCATTTACAATATGTCCTTCGCCCTCCAATGGCTCGAGTGCCCACGCGCGTAATCGTTGGGCGGCCTCGTCACCACCAAGCTTGCGATAGGCAGCGATTCCCACGGTCGGCTGATCGTACCAGAAAAACGCGTTCACTGGCGGAAGGCGTTCCGGCGGTAATGGATCAGCAATTTCGACGAGGCGGACCATTGCCTCTGGCGGAATGAAGTGATCCTTGAGGAGTTGTGGGTCCTCGATTGCCCAGCGAAGCACGCGATTGGCGCGACTGCGCGTGAGCGGCAATGTCGACATGCGCTGCACGATCCCGTTGCGAGTGAGTACATCATAGCGGCGCCCGCGCTCGAGTATCTCCTGGTCGAGCGATTCGTCGTCGGGCAATGGTGCACCCACGCATATCCATGCGTGCAAGTCCATCGGGCGAAAAATCGTCCAAGCCTTGTCCTTAGGGATCACACGCTGTTCGTCAGGGTCGATACCCATGGCTAGCAGCAATTGAGCGGGAAGCCCCGAATCGGTGGAAAAAAATTCTCCGACGTCCCGCCGCAATGGCACCGCCGTGAGCTTTTCCAAGTGCGGGAACACCAAGCGTTCCAAGACGCCTGGTTCTCCACGTTCGGCGGCTTCCACGATTGTGAGAATCGTCCAGGGCGCAATGGATTCGGTATCGAGCGACCGCAGGGCCATTTCGTCCTGCAATTCTTTGGGAAGGACGCGCCATACCGTGCTCCAATCGACACCGCGATCTATCGCTCGAAATGCCTGATCCAAAAGCCATTCCCGTGCGGCAGGCATGGCTCGCCATCTTTTGGCCAGCATCAAGAAGTAGCCATCAGATACGCGTGCTTCGTCACCGATGCGTTCGAATGGAAACGCCACTTCATCAGGTAATACATCTGCTGGCGAGAGGATGTCGAGTAACCCGTTCGCTTCGATCCATTGGAGGATTTCTACACGCTTTTCGACTTCCGCCTCGCGTACCATCTGCACGAGCTCGCGCCTACAGGCCTGTTCGTCATAACGATGCTCGAACAATCGATCGCTGATGCGCCAATGCCACTGGTTTTGAAGCGACGCGGAAAACGTTGGGCATGTTCCGCGGGCCCATCGAACGACGTGCCACCAAATGCCGTTTGGAAGTAGTGTCCGCGTGCCTATGGCGATCTCGTTGAGCGCTTCATCGGGCATACGTGCGGCATCGTCTGCGAACCCCAGGATTTCAAACACGAAGTCGGTCTTTCGGATTTGTTCGACCAAGGCTTGGGCCACCTTGACGGGATAGGGCGGGCGTCGACGAAGCCAGCAGAGCAGAACGATCTTGTTGAGCGTTTCGAGGCGTTCGAGGAGAAATTCGTGGTCGCTCTCCTCGAGTTCGGTTTGGCAAAAGATGCGATGGATGGCAGCGTCGAGCCCTTGTGGGGTACGCGCAAGAATCTGCAAGTAGTCGCGATTCATCCAGACCTCCGGGCCGCATGAGGCGACCGCGGTACGACCTACGTAAAGTTATGCGCCCCTTCGCCGAACCAAGTAGATCTGAAGAGATCGCCGCACCTCCGAAGAGGTTGCCACCGACATACCGGGCGGGGAGGTGGCGCTCCTACAAGTTCACGTCCCGGCAGGGATGGCTGAATGTACTCGGGGCGGTTCGTGTGTCAAGGGGCGTCTGGAGCCAAATGCAAATCTCTTGCATCAGTGCCCCCGTGCCGATTAGGGTGCTCTGCGAGGTGCAACGTCGTGACGGAGCTTTTGGGGTTCGGGGTCAAGAATCTGAGGTGTCTGAGCGACACCGGGATCGTCCCCATCAAGCCGCTGACGCTTCTCGTCGGCAGGAACAGTTCCGGCAAAAGCTCGTTCCTCCGGGCGTTCCCGCTGCTGCGCCAGAGCGTCGAGAACAAGCGTCGAAGTCCCATCCGCTGGCATCAACGCAATTACGTCGACTTCGGCTCGATTCGCACGGCAAAAAACGAGAGGACGCCTGAACCAGGCGTCACGTTCAGGTTTCGAGTGCGCCTCTCCGAGCGTCACCAAAAGGAACGATTGTGTGACCTCTCAATGACCATCGTTCCAGGTGGCGAGCGCGAGGAATACGTCAGCTCCTATGAGGTGTCCGTTGAAGGACATGATGTACGAATCAAATTCAATGCGGATCATGGAGCGCATTCATTCACGGTCAATGGTGTTGACGTCCTTCGTGGGAGTAACGCAAGACTCCATAATGCGTGCCTCGTCGCGGGAATTGCAGAAGGTGGATCCCCGAAGCCCATTGCCTATCAAAGCTATCAGGACTTCGTCGACGTGTTCCCAGCGACCGGTATGACGGGATTGGGGATGCCGCATGAATTCTTTCACCAAAACGTCGATACGGCGCTCCAAGCGGCATACTCGATTGACACGAAAAATATCAAGGGGCGGGGATACGGCGGACGTTACCCATGGCAACCCGAAATGGGCACGAGAGACAGAATCCTGGAAAGCATCCGAGCCGCCGGAGGTGTTCCCAAGGAAGTTCCGCAGTTCTTGACTGATCAGCTCGTCGCTTGCATTGTTGCGGCCAACATGGACGACTTCCTCGCCCTCGTTGATTGGCGAGTTTCGGAATACATGGCGGGTATCGCATATCTCGCCCCGCAACGTGCCATGGGAGAACGCATCTATCGCCTTGGTGCAGATGTTCCCGTCGACAAACTCGACCCCCGAGGTGAAAACCTTGCTGATTTTCTTGCTTCGCTCAGTACCGATTCAATGGAAAGCCTTGCGGAATTCACGCGCAAATATCTTGGATTCCAGACTGCGGTACGCGTGAACGGCCCGGTAGCGGAAATCTTGATCCGTGAATCCATCACAAGCCAATACAGAAGCATCACCGACGTCGGGTTTGGTTTTGCCGAAGTTCTTCCATTATGTGTTTCGGTGTGGCTGAACATGAACATTTATTGGGAAACGAAACATCCGACGATTACACTCTTGGCGTTGGAACAGCCAGAATTGCACCTGCATCCGGCGCATCAAGCTCGATTGGCAAATATGTTGGTGGGCGCAATGCAAACAAGCCGCAAGCAAGGCTTCGAGGTACCGCTGCTCATCGAGACACACAGCGAAGCGCTCATCAATGGTTTGGGCATGCTCGTTCGCAAAAAGATGCTCGATCCCCAAGACGTTCAAATCATTATCTTCGAGCAGGACAAGACGACGCGCCAAACGTCCCTTCGCTTTGCAGGTTACAGGGAAACCGGCGCCTTACATGACTGGCCATTTGGCTTTCTTGCCCCCACGGCAGATCGCATTGACGAAATCGCCGCCGAGACCGCTGAATCATAGCGATATGCTTATCCACGTGGCAACATCCGCCATTGCCGATGCGACGAGTGCCAGTGCCACCGCGCGTAAATCGACGGAGTGCATCGATCACTTGCTGTGTGCGCATCACGAGTGCGCGCATATTGTGCGTATCGCGCCGGAAGATATTGATCGGCTATTGAAGGGATCGCCGAGGTTATCGCCGGACGCTTTTGCTGTTTTGCAACGAATTGCTGCGACAGCCATGGAACTCGAGGGCTTGCAAGCCGATTTGGCGTGGCATTTGGAGTTGGGTGTAGGCCATGCATTCGATGGCCAATTCTTGCCGCGGTCGGGGGGCGGTCAAGTGATTCGCGCGAATTTGCATCACTTTCACCCGCGTCAATGCGTGCAAAAGACTGTATTGTTGGCCGAACATGTCACAGACGCCAATCTCTATTTTCGAATCGCCGAAATCTTTATTGTTGCTGGCGGATTGGGTGACTTACGACTCTCTGCGGAGCGGCACGGCGGTGGCGGGAGTGGTTTTGCGGGCGAGTATGTCGTATACGCGGACGAAGGCCGAATCATCTTGGCCATTGCCGATGGCGACCAACGCTATCCGAACGGCCCTCATGGAAAAACGTGGAAAGGTTTGGATTCGGTCGCCAGGGAACATCCCGCATTCCAACGCGCTCGAACGATTGGTGTTCGCGAAGCCGAAAATCTCATCTCTCTGGACGCATACGAAGCAATCGTCGCGCAGAAGAACGAAAAAGATCCTCGCCTGCTCTCTATCAAGCGATTGCGACAACTCAATCCTCGAGAACGCGCGCACGCGGATTTCAAGAAAGGACTCACACTCTATCAGCTCGACCAATGGCCAGATGGCCCGGAAAAACAGATGTGGTCCGATATGAGCGAGCGTCTCCGTCGTGACCGATGCACGAAAAACAGTCGCGACGAGTGTACGACATTGGAGGATTGCGGGTGTTTCGTCGTGAATCCAATTAGCACGGGGATTCTCGCGGACGTGGTTGCGTGGCTCCATCGGGAACCCGCACAACGAGTCGCGAAGCTTTTACAATTATCGGACAATGAGCACCTGAAGCAGCTCTGCGAGGAAGTCGTTGCATGGGCATGTGCTCCGCCGGAGCTGATTACGTGAATGCTGCCATTAGATACTGGATATTTGAGTAATCGGTGATGAAGGGAATCGGTGGGTGGCTGCCTTGAACCGCCGGACTGCATTGAATGACCGCTGGAGAAGGCCCACGCTGAGCGTTTGCCTTCTCCATTCGATTGATCGCAAGCATTCGCGCGTCCTTGTTCAAGGCAAATCACGGTTCTTCATGCCCAAGCTATCGATATCGGCATTGGCGCTATTGTGTTTTTTCGATTCTGATGTCCTGCAGTCGTCCCGAGCACCATCCAGTCGCGACAGTTTGCTCGCGCCCTGCTTGGGTTGTGGACCCGGAAGAGCTTCGGCTTTGGGGAGCGCCGTAGACGCAGTGGAAGTAAGCGATGGTGGTGTTGACGGAGTCGGAGATTGAACGATGACCGTAGTTGTTGGTGCGGCAGTTGCCACGGCCCGGGCGTCCGACTTGTTGGACACTACGACGGATACCACAACGCCGATAACGATCGAGATAACCGTGAACAGTACCAGGAGCAGATAATGTCCAGCTCCTTTATCGGGTCCTCCATGTCCGCTTTGCGTACCTGGAGATGGGATTGTCGGGCCCATAATGACAATTGTGCGAGTTCCGGTGTTGACGGTTGAGCCAATGTTCAACTGAATCATTTGAGAAGTTCCTTTCTGTGACGTTGTCGGGTTGACCCTAATACGCAAGTAGATCCGACTGCAGTTGCATTTCGTGAGGCACGCGTGCGCTTCGCTGAGTAACCGAACTTACTTGAGGCACGTTGTGGTTTGCAGCGATTCGCTCGCTGCCTTATTACGTCGCACATCAGAGCATTTTCGGTCTCCTATTTTTTCTCAGATCCGCTTGCACTGCCGTATGAGCCTAATACGAAGCCCCTCCGATTTTTTCAAAGCTGGCCGTCATTTTTTTTTCGGGCCTTGTCGAGTTCATCATCCATCGGCGCTCCTCCTTTCAGGAGTGACCGCGGACGCACTCAAAGCAAAATGAAAAGTTGTCGTGTAGGTGTGTGGTGCGATTCACGGATCGCAGCTCGAGGCCAGCGGCAGCCCATCTATCGAGTGGGCTTTCGCACGCTACAGCCCTGTACCGCGCACATCGACCTTTCCGGTGACCACATCAGCGACGAGCCGTGCGCGATACTCTTTCACGAGATCGATTTCTTCTCGGAGCCGCACCAATGCCGCGCCCTCTCGTTTCGTCGCCTCGCGCACGTG
>DAOMZH010000308.1:0-10740 GCA_035437985.1 Polyangium sp. (in: bacteria)
AATGAATCACTTGTCGTCGTTGGCGGACAAGATTGCGAAGTTATTAGCAATGTCTGTGGCCGACAAGGCATTGGCATACATTGCTGCATAATAGATCACGCCGTCAATGCAGCGCCCTTCCGAATCGCGATTGCCGAGAGCAAGCCAATCATTCGGTCCAACGCCTATCGGGGTGTCTTGATTGGGAGCATTGCCACCCGTGCTCGGTTGTTGCATACCATTCACGTAAAAACGCACGCGATTGGCTGCCGTCCCATCCGTGGAGTCATACACGACGTGCAGAACGGCTCGCCCGGTATTGCTAAAATTGGCACCCCAGCGGCCAAGTTCATTACCTGGGAGATAGAGGGCATAGAGGGGAGCATTGGTCGTGATGAGTGTGAATACAGTCGATTGACCGGCAGTTATCCCAAAGACCCTGATGAACATCGCCGAATTATCCATTCGTGTAACCAGTTCGAGGGTTGCCTTCGTCTTGCCGTTGAGCATGGATTGGACTTTGGTGTTGTTGGCGGCAACTTCGGCCACACCGTTCCTATCCGCGGTGGTCCATTCCAATCCGCGCCCCGTCGCCTCCTGCACGTAATTCGGTTGCCCCTCAGTTGAATTGTATGAAACGGACAAATTGAGCGGATTGGGCGCCGAATCCATCGCCGTCGCCCCAGGCCCACTAGCCGCTTCATCCAAGAAATACCGCACGACGAGATCGGTATCCACCAAACATCCCGGCCCCGAGTCCACATTACCGTCGCAATCGTCGTCAAGACCGTTCTTGCATGATTCTTTGGCCGGAAGCGTCTCGCCAACACACTTTTCCCAACTCATGCCGTCGGCCGCACACGTCGCTTTGCCAGGGGCACATATCCCCACGCCCTCCGTGTTTGGCGGACCCGTATAACATGCCTGCGTCGAGTCCGGCACACACAACAGGCACTTTCCCCCTTGACAGGTCATGTCCGTCGGGCAAGCCGGATTGCACCCACCCCCGGACCCTCCCGACCCTCCCGACCCTCCCGACCCTCCAGCGCCTCCCGCACCACCAGCGTTACCGGACGAACTCGTTGCACTCGACGAACCCCCACCCGAACTCGAAGAACCGCTGCCGCTGCCGCTGCTACTACTGCTGCTGCTGGTACCGCTACCGCTGGTCAATTCGCTGACCTGGCCTGGATCTACCGCTCCAGTATCCTCGAGCGCGCACGACGAAACGGCTGTGGCACCAGCGCAACCGACAACGGAAACAAAGAAGAAGGTACGTCGGGTGATCATGGCAAGATCGTAAACCGAGACGCAACGAAATGTCGAGCACCGCATTTTTGCAGCGTCACGAGGCAATCAGGGACCACACATGCCAGCACCGTTGCAATCGGTCATGCATTCGTTGTCTGGATCAGTGCCAGCAGGAATATTTGCACACGTGCCATTCGTGGATCCCGTTGAAGCCATGGCACAGGATTGGCACGTACCCGAACAGGCGGAATTGCAACAGAATCCGTCAACGCAGAAGCTGCTGAGACAGCTGCCGCCCATCGTACAAGCGGCTCCGTTTTCGCTTCTGCAGGATCCCGCGCCGTCGCACGAACTCGTTGCGCCCGAGCACATTCCGTCGTCGTTGCCCATAGGCACGTTCGTGCAAGTCCCGAGCGATGCCGCGATGTTGCACGAGCGGCAATCCGCGGTGCACGCCGTGTCGCAACAAACGCCGTCGACGCAATTGCCACTAAGGCATTCGGCGCCTGCAGCGCACGTGGTGCCATTGACTTTTTTGCACACGCCATTTCCGTCGCATTGGCTCGAGCCGACGCAAACGCTCGTGGGAAAATTGTCCTGGGATCCGGAGGGCAAATTGCTGCATGTTCCCACGCTCCCGGCGACATTGCAGGATTGGCACGTAGCTGTGCACCCATTGTTGCAACATACACCGTCGACGCAGAAATTGCTCAAGCAGGTACTGTTCGCGGCACAAGCTTGACCATTTACGCTATCGCAATTATTGGCCCCATTGCACGATTGCGTTGTTCCGGTGCAGGTTCCGTCGTCCGTGCCCACCGGAACGGCGGTACAGGTGCCGATTGAGCCGGTTACGTTGCAAGCCATGCACAAGGTCGTGCATGTGGAATTGCAGCAAACGCCATCGACACAATTCGTGCTGACGCATTCCGTTCCCGCACCGCACGCTTTGCTATTCGACTTTTTGCAATTGCCCATTCCGTCGCAAGCGTCATTGACCCCGACGCTGCAGGCTGAATTGATGGCGGTCGGAGGATTCGAGGGGGTCCCCATGGCATTGCATAGATCTTGGGTGCAAGCATTGCCATCGACGGGCAGATCGGTCGTGAGCACCGATGTCTTGGTATTGCCCATGCCGTCGCATTCGAGAACCTTGCAATCGCCAGAGGTTTGTCCTGTCGGGAGGTCGGTGCCATTCGGCGTATACGACATCCCGCACATGTTGCCGTTGCATGTGCGTGTTTTGCAGAAATCGTCCGTGCCTGGGCATTGGCTCGCGGTCGTGCAGCCGATGCATTGACCCGATCCGTTGCAAACCATCGTGCCGCCACACGAAACGTTGATGGCCTCAGGAGGATTCGACTGCGCTCCGTTGGTGCAGATATCCTTCGTGCATGGATTGGCATCGAACGGCAAGTCGGTATCGTCAGGCAACGATGTCGTGCCCATGTTGCCATTGCAGACGATTTTCCTGCAATCAGCTGCAGTCTGCAAAACAGGGCTCGCGAGCGTGTCCGTTCCTTGATAGGCAATTTGACATGTATTGTTGACGCAAGCGCGTTTTTCGCATTCCGTTTCGGTGATGTTGACGCAATGGTCGGGCACGAGGCATTCGACGCACAGGCCATTACCGTCGCAGACCATGGCAGCGCCCACGCTGCACGATGCACCTTGCGAAACGTTGGGGTTACTCGGCACGCCTAAAGTACAGAGGTCGTCCGTGCACGGATTCTGGTCGTCGTTGACGTCACCGTCATCGATGACTTCCGTATCGACGCCATTTTCACAAATATGAACTTTACAGTCACCGACGGTCTGCGTCACTCCGGGTGTGGGCATTCCATCGATGTTCGTATAGACGCACTTGCCCGTCGAGGTATTGCACAAGTCGTCGGAGCAAGGATTGCCATCGTTGCAATCGGTGTTTTTCGTGCAGGCGATTTGGCAAATTCCGCCGACGCACGTGCCCATGTTCATATCGAGCGTGCAGGTCGTCCCATCGGCGAGAACCTCATTGACGGGCGCGCCGGCGACGCAAGAATCGGTCGTGCAGGGATTGTTGTCATTGGGGACATCTTGAGGATCGTCTTCCGTGGCCGACGTTCCCCCGACACAAGTCAATCGCTTGCAATCAAATGCAGTTTGCGCCGGGTCCGGAGCCACTCCATCGGCTTGCGTGATGTATTCACAGAAAAACGTATCGGTATTGCACGTATCGGTCGTGCATGGATTCGCGTCGTTGCAAGTCGCGTCGAGCTCGCATGGAGTGCCATTGATCGACGTGTCTCCATTCGTATACGGATGATCGCCGTCCAAAATCGCGACACAATTAACGCCTGTCAAGAGCAAGCCAGCCCATAACCACGCGCGCATTCGCATCAGAAAGCTCCTTGCAGCGAAATATTTGCATTTCCCGGCAAAACCGCGGTCGTCAATTGCCAATTCATTCCTGTCGTTTGCGCCCGCTTCGATACCAGCAACAACGTGCCCCCTACACCCGCCAAAACACCGCCTGCGATGAACGATACCGTGCTCGCCGTTCCCATCGTGCGAAATCGTTCGACTGCCGCATAACCCACAGTATCACACACATACGTCGCATTACACCGCGCATCCACCGTATCTTTTTGGTCCTTGGCCAACCAACCCGTGACCCCACCCGCCACAAGCCCCGCGGCACCCATACCAATCCCCACGAATCCCGCAACTTTCAAGGGTTCGGTCTTACGCCCCTTCGGCGTAATGGCCTTCTTCTGCTTGACGATATTCACCTTTGTCGTCGCGTCGTCGTCACTCGGTTTCGCCGGCGTCAAATCAATGATCGTCGACCCACCTTTTTCGAGCGTCACCGTTCGCGTACGATCCGGTTCGCCTGGAAGCTTGATGACGATGACATGATTCCCAGGATCCAAAGGCAAAAGCACATCGAGCGTGTCGGCACGAAACTCGACTCCATCCACGATGATCTTGGAATCGGGGGACGGTGCCGTTTCCCACACGAGCTTGATATTCGGCAAAATAGAGTCGATTTCACCAACGCGTTGTTGCGCCTTGTCCCCGCGCTCCTTGTGCTTCTGCCGCGTGGCCCCCGTCATCTTTTCATACGTCAAAAGATATGCGCGATAATGACCCGCTGCAGCCACCAGCTTCCCCTCGAGATCCCGACAATTGGCCAGCGTAAACAGCGTCCCGTCTTTCGGGTCGAACTGATAACTACGCTCGAGCAGCGGACACGCCGCCGAAAAATCGCCAGCGTTCATGTAGTCGACAGCCTGACGAAAGAGTTTGTCAGCGAGCACCGCCGCTTGACCATGCGAGTCTCTCGACGCAACCAAGAGGCTCAGACCACAAGCAATCGCCCACGACCATCGGATTTCACGCATCACTCTCGCAATTACGTGAATCGCGCATCGACGTCAAGAACTCAACGTCTATTCTTCACCATCTTCGTTGTCCGATTGATCTGCGACGTTCGACGCCGCACCCAAATCATTTCGACGCACTGCGCGATGGGGTGCAGCAATGCGTCCATCGTCTGGCGCGGCCAGTGGATCCCGCGGCAGCAGGCGGTTGCGATCCGTAGACGACGAGGCAACGAGGCCCAAAGTGACGAGCGCGCGAAAAGCTTCCGGCGGATCGCCACGTAACGGCACGGGATCGATATGCGTCATTACATATTCAAAATCCAACCCGATGTTGATGGACCATCCCAAACGAATGGGGCCCGTCAATGAAACTCCACAAGCCATTGCGGTGGTCTCGAGTCGCCCCATTTTCGTTGGAGAATCCGCCACATTGGCTGAGGCATTGGGAATCAAGGCCCTGGCCAAACGTGCGCGCGTCACGCCATGGACGAGCACATCACGATGACCACCACCTCGAAATGGCCGCATCCACATCTCCAGCGATCCGGAATAGTCCATGCCAAACCCAATTCTCGGACCAACCGACTGATAACCCAAAGCAACGCTCCCCGTGCCTCCAATACGCCGCCCTAGGGCACGAATCTCGAGGCGCACCTCGGGCGAAGTAATCGTTCGCAGGTCTTTTGCTCCAGGCGGAGCCGAAGCTATCGTCGCTCCAGCCACCACGGAAGCGCGCGTTCGAGGTGTCGCATCATAACGCAAAAAACCCGTGACCGAGAGAGAATTCACTTCGGCAATGCCCCGCGTCAGATTCGTATCGACGAGCGCATGATTAAAATGCGTCCAGCCAAGTCGCGCCACGGGTCCGCCAGAAACACGCCGAGACCATTGAAACGCCGTCGATGCGGAAAACATCACGGCATGCGTATCGATACCGACCGCTGTGGGCAAATCCGCCGTCACAGCCCCCGTTTGTGCATAACGTAAATCCAAATGCAGCGATGCCCGCGGAACGAGCCGCCCGAAAAAACTCGACTGGACACTCCAACCATCGAGCACTCGACTCACGGAAAACGGATCTCGAACTGCGAGGTCGTCGGTGGCTCGCAGTCCAATACGTGAAGCAATGTAGCCGTCGGCAAGAAAAACGAAATTCGTCCGCGGGGAAGAAACAAGGTCGAAACGTGTTCGTGCTCGGACCGAAAGATCGCGCGGCGGTGATTTCAACCCCGTGGAAAATAGAGCGAGACCATAATGCCCGGACAGATCGATTGTGCATGACGATCGCGGCCGGACGACGCGCAGCCAGGACGAACCTTCCACGGCAGCGAGCGCCATGTTGAAATGGTTCGTCCCAGTCGTACCCGTCACCGCGCTCGCCGTGGGCGCTAGGGTCACCGTAGCGTCGACTTGCGCAGGCAACGCCGCAAAAAAGAGCGGCGGGAGCATGAATCAGCGAACCGCGAGGCGTTCGGGCTGTTCTTCGCGAGCCACACGTCCTGTAAAACGAATCAATCCGAGGGCAAACCCGACAGCATGCGCGAAGTGCATGATGGGGAACATGACCATGATGCGCAGAAATAGCCTCAGGCCCGACCGAAGTGCTGCTCGCAAGGCTTCTGCGGCGACGACGAGGCCATAAATGGCCATCATGACGAAAATGGCCGGCATGATTTTCGGCTCGAAATAGGCGATCGTCGCCAACGTTGCGAAGGTCATGAGGGCGAGAAATGGGATCATGGGCCGTGGAGAAAGAAGCCGACCGTGACGACAAAACGTGCGCGCACGTCCGAGGCCATAGGCCAAATATTGGCGAAACAGGGCCACGAAGGATTTGCGCGGATAATAATGATTCACGACGTGCTGGCATTGATAAACGCGGCCGCCCCGTTCGATGATGCGCTGGCACAACTCGGCGTCTTCGTTGGTTCGCGCGGAAGTATCGTAAAGACCAACCAATTCAAAGGTTTGTCGCCGAAACGCGCCGCCCCACACGCTCTCGACATAACCGGTTCGCGATGCATTCCACACGCCCGAGCCTCCAACGCCGAGCGGACTTTCCAGCGCTGCACACAGGGCTTCTTGAAAAGTAGTTTTGGCCCGCAATCGCACGGCGCCTCCGACATTGAGCGCCCCGGTTCGGCGCAACGCAGCCACGGCTGCGGCCACATAAGATTCGTCGTAATCGGCATGCGCATCCATACGCACGATGACTTCGCCTCGCGAGCGCACGATGGCCATGTTCATTGCTGCTGCTTGCAAGCGGGCGGGATTGTGCAACAACGTAATACGCGAATCTGCAGCCGCGAGAGCCTGGACGATTTCACACGTGCGATCGGTCGAACCGCCGTCGACGACGAAAATCTCCATTCGATCCTGCGGATACCGCTGGGCGGCGGCTTTACGGACGACGTTTTCGATATACTCTTCTTCTTGATAACAAGGAATCACGATGGAAATGAACGGTTCCGCAACCAAAGGCGGCAACACCACTCCAAGACGCCCGGACTGCCATGCCCATTCCTCCATTGTGCCTCCGTCTTGTGCGTAATGAATACGCGTCATTTGGCGATTGATTGTCGTCGCGAGAGATGGATGTCGCAGAGCATTACACGTAGCGGTTATTTTTCAACGCCCGTTCGACGGGGATGTCAACTGCGTCCCGCACGAATTGTGGAATTCAGGATCCCTTGCCTTGCTCGAGTCGACTTCCATGCAATGAATGTACTTCGTGTTGAAACCTCGTGACCCATCGCCAAACGGGCGACTTCGAGTTTTGGCAGTGACTCGTATTTTCCCGAATCGTCTGGAACCTCTGGCCTGCCCATTTCAACGAAGACAATTTACAGCCTTGGCTCGACATGTGGATTTGACGGTCATGGCTGCAATTCCACATTTTCCGGGTGCGCGCTGGTTGGGAGATCGGCATCGAGTTGGCAAACTTAATGGTTTGCCCGAGCGCGACATTTTGGATGGTTTGCCCATCTTGCATCCCCATATATTGTTTGTGCCGCGGATTGGGCCATTTCTGTCGGCCATCAATGGGCCCTTGTATTTCGCGAGCTTGGCGCCGCACTTGTTCGAGCTTCGGAACCAATTCGACATCGTTTTGGGGGCTTTTCTATTTCCGGACGCTTGGGCGGCAAAACAAATCGCCCGATTGCTCGGTTTACCGTATGTGGTCAAAGCTCATGGGACCGATGTCAACGTAACTGCTCGTTCGGTATCCATACGTCCGTTCATTCGGAGTGCCTTGCGTAATGCCCAGGCGACCATTGGTGTCAGTCGACCCATGCTCGATGCGCTCGTGATGTTAGGTGCGCCGAAAGATCGCGCGGTGCATGTGCCCAACGGAGTGGATCGGTTTTTGTTTCGCCGGAGAAATCGCGACGCAGCCCGCAAACGCTTGGGATTACCGGAACGAGGAAAAATTTTGCTTTTCGTGGGACGCCTGGAAAAAGAAAAAGGTTTGGATGAACTTTTGGCTGCTTTTCATGATTTGCAGAAAAAGTCCGCAGAATCGCTGTATCTGATTTTCGTCGGGGATGGATCCTATCGCGATCGTTTGGCGCGACAGTCCAATGGGATCGGTAACGTGGAGATTGTCGGAAGCCGTGCTCCCGAGGACGTGGCGTGGTATTTGGCCGCGGCGAATCTTTTGGTATTGCCGAGTTGGGCCGAAGGAACGCCCAATGTGATCCTCGAAGCGTTGGCTGCAGGAAGACCAATTGTCGCGACGCACGTTGGAGGTATTCCCGATGTGGTTCGTCATGACCAAACAGGATTGCTGGTGCCTCCGAAAGATGTCCCAGCCCTCGCGACAGCCTTGCATATGGCACTTCGTCGTTCGTGGAGCGAAAACGAGATTGTCGCGACTGCGCCACCGGATTGGGAGAAAAGCGGGGATTTGCTGTATGAGGTGCTCGAGGCAGCGAGTGGCGAAGCGTGGCAGAGTCGGCGTGAAAACATGGGGTAAGGGTTCGGCAGAATGGAACTTGAATGAGGGATGGGTTAAATGGGAAATGCGCGACAATTTTCTTGACATGGGTGATGAGTTTGATTAGGGTGGCCGGGACATGAGTTTGTTGAGAACGCCTCTAAACCAGTTGAAATTTCCCGTAGGAACCTTCGACGAAGCGCTCGATGCGCTGTACCCCGGCCCCCTCGATTTCACCAATGATCCACAAACGGCAGCGCGACTGTACCAACAACACGCTGCACGAATCGATCCGACGACTGGTATTGCAGTGACGAGCCCGAGTGAGAAGTTGAGCCGACGATTTTTGAAGTCCACGGCGCACCAGAAGGCTTTTCTTTCTGGGCATGTCGGTGGCGGCAAAAGCACTGAGTTACGGCAGCTCATCGCATTGCCCAAAATTAACAAAGCTTTTTTTCCGATTTTGCTCGATATCGAACCCGGCTACCTGGATACGCTGGACGTTGCGCAGCTCCTATTCCTTATGTCAGCGGCAGTAATGGTTTACGCCAAAGCGCACGGATTGCTGTCCAACCGCAAATTGTGGGACGAGCCACTGCAAGCACTGGACGAATCACTTGGAGGATCCGGCGGAACTCGGTTGCGCGAGCACACATTCGGTGTCGACGTTGATTTGGGTGTACTCAAAGTGAAGGAGGAGCTCAAATTTGACGAAGTTCGGCGGCAACAATTCCGTGAGCTTGGCGCTAACCGAATGTTCGTCCTGGCGCAACTTCTTGCTGGATTGATTGGCGACCTGTTGGAAACAGCAAGAAAACGCAATGACTTGCGCGAGCCGTTGCTGGTGATTGATGGTCTTGACAAGGTTCGTGTTCCTCAAGCCCAGGAAAATACATTTCGCCAAAAAACTTCGGTATTATTTGAGCCTCCACTTCGCGTCGTCTACACGATACCAGTTGGCGTCGCGTTTCATAATTGCCCGAAATCCATCCGTGATACCCTCCTCCATCTATATCCAGCACCAACGCTCAAGAAGGCGCCGGGATGCTTTGATCCGGAACAGGTTCCCAATAGCGTTGGTTTGGATTTCCTGCGGAAGGTGCTCGACACGCGCGTAGCTCCTGGGATTTTCGATCCCGCTGCGGTGGACATGGCCAGCATGTATTCGGGTGGTGCATTGCGAAATTTTTTCTGGTTGTTACGAGCGGGGATTGACCTTGCGGAATCAAACAACATGCGCATTGTGGACACACGGGTTATGCGCGCAGCCGTGAAAGAAGCGCGTCTGAGCGAATCGCAATCCCTTCACGAGGAGCACTATATAAAGCTCGCCAAAGTCCACCAGACGAATTTCCTGCCGGACGGCGATGCGGTATATTTGGATCAGTCTTGGGTTTTCGAGTGTTTCAACGACAAACTTTGGTACGAGGCTAATCCGCTGCTCTGGAAGGTCCTCGATCCGGGCCACCAATGAATCCGCCAATTCCGCAGGTATTACTCGTCCGTGACCGGTACTACCTCGACCGCGTCGCGAAACACCTGAAAAACGACCGCCGAGTTTTCTTCGGAATGGTTTGTTCTCCGGAACTCGTGGCGATCACAGTGGAGTACCTCCGTACCCAAAGCGGCAAAGATGTTCCTGTTCCAAAACGCGTCACGGACCCCGACGAGATGCTGGAAATCTTGTGGAACATCAATACGGCGCCGTCGAGTGAGGTCGTTGCGGTCAACATAGCGGGTACGGATGTCCCCGTTTGGACCGCATTCAATTTTCATCGGGAAAAACTCCTGCGCGGTGCTCGTCTTTTGTTGTTTTTGGATACCATCGACGATTTGCTCGCCTTTCAGTGCCATGCCCCCGACGCGTATTCGTTCCGCGAGACTGTATTCATGGTGGAAGGTGCCCCCGAGGGTACGCCGGAAACGATGGAGGAAGCCGACGAGCCGTTCGACATTCGCACGGCAAGATTGCTTTATGAATTAAAGAAGAAGCCACTAGACAAGGCAGAAGCGGCGATCATGCTGGTGCGTGCTTTTCACGAACGTGGGCGCAAGGAAGATGTCATTCGCACCGCACGAGAAGCGTTGGCGCTTGTCCCGCCAACCGAGTTTACAAGTAGCGACAGCCGTCGCGTTCGAGTCACTCTATACCATTATTTGGCGCTCACGTATGAGGCAATTGGGCAAGCCATTGCTCGTTTTCGAGTC